>CAZUVE010000111.1:0-9247 GCA_964623735.1 uncultured Halobacteriales archaeon
CGTGCTCGACGAGCCCTCGATCGGCCTCCACCAGCGGGACAACGACCGCCTGCTGGACACCCTCGAGGAACTGCGCGACCTCGGAAACACGCTGCTCGTGGTGGAACACGACACCGAGACGATGCGCCGCGCGGACAACATAATCGACATGGGCCCCGGGCCCGGCAAGCGCGGCGGCGAGGTCGTCGCCAACGGTCCCCTCGAGGCGGTTCTCGACGCGGAGGAGTCCATCACTGGCGACTACCTCGCGGGCGAGCGGTCGATCCCAGTTCCGGACAGCCGCCGCGAGCCCGACCAACGGGAGGGCCCGGACGGAGCGAGCGGGGACACCGGACCCGCGAGCCGCGGGCCCGACCGACGGGAGGGCCCGGACGGAGCGAGCGGGGACACCGGACCCGCGAGCCGCGGGCCCGACCGACGGGAGGGCCCGGACGGAGCGAGCGGGGACACCGGACCCGCGAGCCGCGAGCCCGACAGCTATGTCACGATCCGGGGCGCCCGCCAGCACAACCTGAAAGATGTCGACGTCCACCTGCCGGTGGGGTGTTTCACGGCGATCACGGGCGTCTCCGGGTCGGGCAAGTCGACGCTGATCCACGAGGTGCTGTACAAGACACTCGCCAGGGAGATGCACGACAACACCGACGTCGATCCCGGCGACCACGACGCAATCGACCACGACGCAATCGAGACGGTCCGGCTCATCGACCAGTCGCCAATCGGCCGCACCCCCCGCTCGAACCCGGCGACCTACACCAACGTCTTCGACTACGTGCGCGAACTGTTCGCGGAGACCGACCTCGCCACGCAGCGCGGCTACGAGAAGGGGCGATTCTCGTTCAACGTCAAGGGCGGCCGCTGTGAGGCGTGTGGCGGCCAGGGGCGTGTCAAAATCGAGATGAACTTCCTCTCTGACGTGTACGTCCCCTGCGAGGAGTGTGACGGCGCCCGGTACAACGACGAGACGCTGGAGGTCACCTTCCGCGGGAAGACAATCGCCGACGTCCTCGACATGAGCGTCGACGAGGCCTACGACTTCTTCGAGAGTCACGGCCAGCTCCGGCGGCGGCTGAAACTCCTGAACGACGTCGGCCTTGGCTACATGCGCCTGGGCCAGCCCTCGACGACGCTCTCGGGCGGGGAGGCCCAGCGGGTCAAGCTCGCCGAGGAACTCGGCAAGAAGGACAGCGGCGACACCCTGTATCTGCTCGACGAGCCGACAACGGGCCTGCACCCGGAGGACGAGCGCAAGCTCATCGACGTGCTCCACCGGCTGGCCGGGGACGGCAACACGGTGGTCGTGATCGAACACGAACTCGACCTCGTGAAAAACGCCGACCACGTCGTCGACCTCGGTCCGGAGGGCGGCGAGGAGGGCGGCGAGGTTGTCGCGACCGGCACACCCGAGGAGGTCGCCCGCGTCGAGGACTCACACACCGGCCGGTACCTCCGGGATCTGCTCCCCGGCGTGGACCTCGACGGCCCGCGCGAGGGCCGCGAACCCGGCAGCACGGCCGACGCCGAACGCGAGCAGGCGACCGGCGCGGGCGACGATTGACCGCTCCGGATTGCTGTCGGTCAGTGTCGGATCGACACGCAGTCGTGCGGTCGTACCGGGACGCGGGGACAGTAATCACCGGTGGATCACCGCATGTGGGCGCCGGCGTGGGCGAGGACCGAGGAGACGTTCGTCACGGACGGGTCGGCCGACGGTTCGTGGCGGTGGGACAGGGCCGCCTCGGTCACGTCGAACGCCCCGACTGCCCCCGCGACGAGCCGCGCCGCCGCGAACCGGAGTGCGACCGCCCGGCCGATACCGCGCGAGGAACCCGTGACGATGGCTGCCGGCATACGCCCTGCCACTGCCCCGGTGGACTTCGGCCCTGCGGTCCGCTCCGCGACAGACTTCTTGTGTGCCCGTGCGTACTAGCGGGTATGCCCACCCTGTACGCCGCCCTCGACGACCGCCTGCTCGTGGTCCGGGGGGAGCGCGCGGCCGACGGGGGTCCCTCGAGCACGGCGGCTGCCGGCGACCGGGAGGCGGCGGGTGACTGGACCGCGACCGAGGCACTCGCCGGCCGCGAGTTCGAGTGCGTCGCAGCCTCGCGCGACGCGCCCGACCGGGTCTTCGCGGGGACCGTCGGGTCCGGCCTCCAGCGCAGCGAGGACGGCGGGCGGACGTGGGAACCGGTCGGCGGGTTCGGGGACCGGGTCACCGCCGTCACCGTGAGCCCGCACGACCCCGAGTCGGTCTGGGCCGGGACGGAACCGAGCGCAGTCTACCGGTCGTTCGACGGCGGCGACACCTGGGAACGGTGCGGGGGGCTGACCGGCCTCCCCTCGGCAGACCGGTGGTCGTTCCCGCCCCGGCCCCACACCCACCACGTCCGCTGGCTCGCGGTCAACCCCCACGACCCCGCCCACGTGTACGTCGCCATCGAGGCGGGGGCGTTCGTCCGGACGCTCGACCGCGGCGACACCTGGGAACCCCACCCCGAGGGCGGCCGTCGGGACAACCACACGCTCGCGACCCACCCCGAGGCGCCCTGTCGCGTCTACGCGGCGGCCGGCGACGGCTACGCCGAGTCGCCCGACTGCGGCGCGTCCTGGACGTCTCCACAGGAGGGGCTGGAGCACCGCTACGTCTGGGGGCTGGCGGTCGACCCCGGCGACCCCGACACCGTCGTCGTCTCCGCGGCCCGCGGCGCACGCCGGGCCCACTGGCCCGACTCGGCCGAGGCGTACGTCTACCGCCGGGAGGGCGAGGAGGTCGGGGCGGGACGCTGGACGCCGGCGATGGAGGGGCTGCCCGACCCGCAGGGAACCGTCCGTGCGGTGTTCGCAGCCGCGGACCCCGGCGAGTTCTACGCGCTCACGAACCGCGGACTCTTCCGTAGCGGCGACGCGGCGCGGTCCTGGCAGGGCCTCGACGTCGAGTGGCCCGCGGCCTACGAGTCGCAGGTCGGGCGTGGGCTAACAGTCGTCGGATGACCCGCGAGGACACGGACACGCGTCGGCCACGCCCCCGCTACTGGTACATCCCGAGCGGTTCCGCGCGGGTACTCTCCTCTTCTGCCTGTTGCATCTGCTGGGCGAGCTGTTTGCGGGCCTTGGCGATGCGGTCGGCCTGCTCGACGAGCGTGTCGGTGTCGATGTCGACGGCGGCGACGGGGCCAACGGCCTCGACCAGCAGGACCCGCGCCGCCTCGGGGTCCGGGAAGTTGGCGTTGGCCTGGACGACCAGTCCGAGTGCGTCCAGCCCCTGCTCGCCAGCCTCCGCGAGCAGCGCGCCGGTCGGGCCGCTGATCAGCCCGTTCTCGGAGGGCGTCGGGATGTCGTGGTCGTCGAGCAGTCCCCCGGCGTCGCCAGTACTGACGCCGTGCAGCGCGGGCACCCCGTCCTTCTCCTCGGGGAGTCCGCTCAGGTACAGGGGGGTGACGTCGTTCTCGGCCAGCCAGCCCGTCACACAGGTTGCGAAGTCCTTCGCGGCGCTGGGCGAAACGGGCACGTCGCTCTGCATCGCGAGCAGATCGCGATCCTCGTCGGCGTAGAACCGGACCGGCGGCAGGACGTCCCGCTCGTTCTCGTGGTACACGGCGGCCTTCGGCAGCCCCTCGCAGTGACAGGACGCGACGTACTCCGTGTCGAGTTGCTCGACGAGGTGGTCGGCCGCGATCTTCCCGACGAGGCCGACGCCGGGCAACCCTTCCACGAGGACCGGCGAGTCCAGGTCGATTGTCCGGTGTTCGGCGACGTGTGCCATACTGGATGGAGGGGCGCCCAGTGACTTAATCCTCATCACTGTCACAGAGACACACCAGCGGCCCTCGTGGCGGTCGGGCTGAAGCCGCGCTGCGCTCGACGGCCACTGTGGTTACGAGCGCCAGCCCGGCGTCCCGCTGACAGCCGCGGAGTGGGCCGGGGCCGGCAGGACGGTCGCGACTGCGGCCGGAGTGCGGACGGAACTGTCGGGCTGAGGGGGACAGCGGTTCGATCCGCCGCTCGGGCAGGAGTCGAAACCCACAAGCGCCGACCGGTCGAAGCAAGAGCGATGACTGTCCTGGAGCGGTACGAACCGCTCGTCGACGACTTCGAGGCGTTCCGGGCGGCCTGCGAGCGGCCGCTCCCGTCGGTCGTCCGCGTCAACACGCTCGAGACGACCGTCGCCAGGGCCCGACAGGCGCTCGACGCGGAGGGAATCGACCACGAACCGACCGGCTGGCACCCCGGTCTGCTGAAACTCGCGGGCCAACCGGGTGCGAACTGGCCGTACGTCCACGGCTGGTTGCACGGCCAGGAGGAGGTTTCGGTTCTTCCTGCCCGCGTTCTCGGTCCCGCCCCCGGCGAGCGCGTCTGGGACGCCTGCGCGGCGCCGGGCAGCAAGACCACGCAACTGGCGGCGCTGATGGACGACGAGGGGCTGCTTGTCGCCACCGACGACAGCCTCGGGCGCATCGCGGCGCTTCGCTCGAACGCCGAGCGCCTCGGGGTCACGAACGTCGCCGTCACCAACGAGGACGCCCGCATTCACTCGCTGAAACCCTTCGCCGGCGAACCCTACGACCGCGCGCTCGTGGACGCCCCCTGCTCGTGTGAGGGGACCGTCCGGAAGAACCCCGACACGCTCGAGGAGTGGACGCTCGACCACGTCCGTGGTATCGCCGGGGCCCAGAAGGGCATCCTCCGTCGGGCGGTCCAGGCCACCCGTGCCGGAGGAACCGTGGTCTACTCGACGTGCACGTTCGCGCCCGAGGAGAACGAGGGTGTCCTCGATTACGTCCTCGCCGAGGAGCCGTGCCGACTTGTCGAGTTCGACATCCCGCTGGAGTCCGCGCCGGGCGTCACTGGCTGGAACGGCGCGGAGTACGACCCGAGCGTCGCGCGTACGCGACGGATCTACCCCCACCAGAACGACACCGGCGGGTTCTTCTGCGCGAAACTGGCGGTGGCTGGTTGATGGGCCGGGACGGGAACGGCGATGGCGGGAGCGACGACACACCGACGAACGACGGCAACCGGTTCGACCGCCTGCCCGCGACCGCCGACGAGCGCGCGGTCCCGGGGCGGCCGACCCGCCGGGAGGTGCTGGACTGGTGGGACGAACGGTTCGGCGTCCCGCCCGCGACTTTCGACGAGCACACGTTCTGGGAGCGGGGTAGCGGCAAGGTCTGGGCGTTCCGCGGCGAGGTAGACACGCCCGTCGCAATCGAGGGGCTGGGAATGACCTTCCTGCGGACGCGCCAGGAACACTGGAAGCCGACGATGTCTGCGGTCGGAGCGTTCGGACGCCGCGTGACGCGCAACGTCGTCCACCTGGACCGCGAGCAGGCGGTGGTGTTTCTCGCCGGCGACGACCAGGAACTGGACTGGGACGGCGACTGGGGGTATCTCGTCGTCACGCACGACCTCGCGGGCGAACCGGAACCGCTCGGTGTGGGGCTCTACGTCTACGGCGAACTCCGGTCGCAGGTCCCGAAGGGACGGCGGCGTGAACTCGGGACTGGAGACTAAACAGTATGAAGCGTATTGCGAGACGACGCAGTGACTGCTGTTGACGCGAAAGCCCCCGGCCCTTTTCATACGGGTTGCTGTAAGTCACTACCGGATCCACCGCACGACTGGTACGGTCGGACCGGTAAAACAGTTACAGCAATCCGTATCACTCCCGCCCGTGGGCCTGCCCTCTCCCGGGTCGGCCGACCGGTGGTATCATCCTCCCCTCCTCGCGGCCCTCACCCCGCGATGGACTCGTGCGAAGTCCCGGCCTCTGGACACGAGCACCGGGAAAACAGTAGCTTTGAGACGGAACGGCCCGAACCGGAGGTATGGAACTGGTCTCGGTTGCCGCCCTGTCGGACAACCACGCCATCGGCAGGGACGACGACATCCCCTGGGAGAGCATCCCCGCGGACAAACAGCAGTACCGCGGGCGGATCGCGAACGACCCCGTGATCCTCGGCCGGCGGACCTTCGAGATGTTCGAGGACCGCCCCGGACGCGTCCAGGTCGTCGTGAGCCGTAGCGACCGCGAGTACGACGCCGAGACGGCCGTCCACGCCGGGCACGTCGAGGAGGCGATCGACATCGCAACAGAGCACGGTACCGACCGCGCGTACGTCATCGGCGGTGCCGCGATATACGAGTTGTTCCAGCCACACGTCGACCGGATGGTCCTCAGCCGCGTCCCCGGCGAGTACGAGGGCGACGCCTTCTACCCCGAGTGGGACGACTCCGCGTGGTCGCTCGCCGAGGAGACCGCGTACGACCGCTTCACGCTCGAGGAGTGGGTCCGCCAGAAGCAGGAGTCGGGCGGCGGCGGGTAGCACCCGGTCGCCGGCACGTCTGCACCTCCCCGCCGTCACTCCCGCTCGCGGACCGTCCCGCCGCCCAGGCCCTCCCACTCCACGCGGTAGCCGAGGCGCGAGAGCGCGGCACTCGCGTCGTCGAGGCCGTACTCGCCGAGAACCGCCCCGGCCTGGCTGAACTCCATTCCCGCCTCGAGCGCGTCGGCGAGCGCGTCCAGCACCTCCGGCCGGACGAGCGTTCGCCCGACGCGTTCGTGCTCGGGGAAGGCCTGCTCCTCGATTGCGCTCTCGCTGACGCCGTACTCCGTGGCGAGGGTTTCGAGGGACACCACGTCCCGTCCGGGGCGGAGGTCGTCGGGCAGGTCGGCGGCCGCCGCGGCGACCAGGTTCTCCTCGTACCGCCTGAGTGCGTCGCGGACGTCCTTGACCCGCACCGTCCCCGAGTAGGGGATCGCGCGGTGGTCGCGGGCCTCGATCTCCTCGCCGACCCCCAGGGACTCGTCGACGGCCACCAGCATCTCGACGCCCTCGACGTCCGC
Organism: uncultured Halobacteriales archaeon; assembly: GCA_964623735.1. Taxonomy (GTDB): domain Archaea; phylum Halobacteriota; class Halobacteria; order Halobacteriales; family Haloarculaceae; genus SW-9-67-25. Next base: position 6,845 of record CAZUVE010000111.1, read on the forward strand.
CAGCCGCGAGAGCTTCTTCTCGACGTACTCTGGGGTCCAGAAGCCCATGATCTCGAAGTAGACCCGGAAGTCGCCGTACGCGTAGTCGAACGCGAAGTCCGGCACGACGACGTGCTCCCCGGCCGCGACGGCGTCGGGCTCGCGGACGAGGTCCCAGTCGAGATCCAGCGAGGAAAACCGGGCCGCGAAGTCGGCCTCGACGCCGCTGTCGAACGTGACCTCGGCCACCGGATCGACGCCCGGGACGGAGACGTCGTCGCCGGCCAGCACCATCTCGCGCTCGGTGCCGCGGTCGTCGACTGTCGCCTCGAGGCGCCACTCTGCGGTCCCGGCGGCGGTCCGCAACAGTCGGGCGAAGCGGGTGCCGTACCGCCGGCTGCGCCGGAAGAGGGCGTCGGGACCCGTGACGACCACCTCGCGGTCCGTCTCGCCCACCGCCCGCCGTTCGCGCTCCGGGAGCCGCCGGACCTCGTAGAGCAGTCGGAGCCGCTTGACCGCCGAGACGACCCGCTTGGGGTCGGTGCTCCGGACGCGGACCTCCGTTGCGTCGAAGAGGGCCGTCTGGGCCAGCGAGAGGTTGTACTGCTCGACGAGCGTCCCCGGGCTCCACCGAACGTCCACCTCGGCGAGGATCTGCCGCTTCTCGCGGTCGGCGTACAGTGACTCCTCGACTGCGTCGGGCCCGGCGTCCAGGCGGTCGGCCGCCCGTGCGAGCGCCTCTCCGCGCTCCGATTCGGTGACGACCCCGACCGCCTCGCCGGCGGCGAAGGCGGCCCGGCGGGCGCGTTCGGGCTCGACCGGTGCCCGGGTCTCGAAGGCCGCCTCGCGGTCGAGCAACTTGGCGAACCCGCGGACGAGCTTGAAGTCGTCGCTCTCCCGTTCGAGGTCGGTCAGGGCGCTGTCGAGGCGCTCGCGGGGCTGGCCGACGTGGCCCTGGTAGCAGCCGATGACCTGCGCGGCGAGCGCTTCGCTGGAGGTGTCGGCAAACTGCGGGTGGTAGCCCCCGCCCGCCCGCGAGACCCGGAGCAGGTCCTTCGTGAGCATCTCAGTTCCGGCGGGACCGGGCGTCGCTGGGTGGCGACGCCTCCACCCAGTTGGCCTCGTCGAGGACGACCGTCGAGATGGTCGCGGCCACGCGGCGGGCGCTGTGCTCGCGCCCGAAGAAGGCGACGTGGCACAGCGACGCGCTCACCGACCGGCTCACCTCGGCGGTCGGCGTCCGCTCGTCGGCGACGATGTCCTCGATCTCGCGGGTGAGCCGCTCCCCGACCTCCGAGGCAGCCGGCGGCGCGAGTTCCTTGCCCGCCGGGAGCAGATCGTAGGTGATTGCGTACCCCTCGTCGTACGCCTCCACGGCAAAGAAGGGCTCGCCCTCCCGTTCAGCCGCGGCGTACGCCGCCTCGAGTCGCTTCCGGGTCTCGTAGAGCGGGACTTCCTGTGGATCGTAACCGACTGGCACGTCTGTCTGTACGTGCCTGTGGGATATGTACTTTCGTGTCACCTCGGCGTTCGTTGCCCCCTCTCCGTTGCCTCCCTGTCGTTCGTACTCTCCTCGCGTTCCTCGCCGCGAGTGCGGCGGTCACCGCCGACGGCGCGCGACGCGCTCCTCCGCGGTCTCCTCGGTGACGAGTTCGTACAGCAGCGCCCGGCCGCCGTCGTCTGTCGGGCGGAGGATCCGCCCGAGCCGCTGGGTGAACTCCCGCTCGCTCCCCGACCCCGAGAGGACGACAGCGACGTTCGCGTCGGGGACGTCGACCCCCTCGTCGAGGACGTTCGCGGTCACGACCCGGGAGTACTCGCCCTCGCGGAAGCGGTCGAGGACAGTCCGGCGCTCGCCGGCGGGCGTCTCGTGGGTGATCGCCGGGATCAGGAACCGCTCGGAGAGCCGGTAGACGAGGTCGGTGTGTGCCGTGAAGACGATCACGCGGTCACCCCGGTGCCGGTCGAACAGGGTCTCGAGGCGCTCGGTCTTTCGCTCGGCGTTCATCATCACTTCCCGGGCGCGTTGCTTGGCGAGCAGCGCCTCCCGGGCCCGCGGATCCGTTCCCGACCGCTTGACCAGTTCCTGGTAGTCGCTCCCGCTGCGCAACTGGATACCCGAGGCCGCGAGGTAGTCGGTGAACGTCTCCTGGTGGCGCTCGTAGGTCTCCCGTTCCTCCGGGGTCAGGGAGACCTCGATCCGCTTGATGTCGTAGTCCGCGAGGTGCTCGCCAGCGAGGTCGTCGACGTCGACCCGGTGGACGAGCGGCCCGAGCAGGTCGGCGACGACCTCGTGGGCGCCGTCCGGGCGCTCGAAGGTCGCGGTCAGTCCCAGGCGGGCGGGCGCGGCCAGCAGGCGCGCGACGTCACGGTAGCCCTCGCCGCCGAGGTGGTGGACCTCGTCGAAGACGACCAGCCCGAAGC
>CAZUVE010000112.1:0-9242 GCA_964623735.1 uncultured Halobacteriales archaeon
TTCCGCGAGAACGTCCGGACACAGCGGGACCTGGGCGCCGACAGCGAGTACCTGAGCCCGGCGGAAGCGCAGGAACACTGTCCCGGTCTCGACACCGGGCAGTTCGTCGCGGCGACGTACAACGGCGACGACGGGATCGCCGACCCGAACCTCGCGGTCCAGGGGTACGCGGCGGGGGCCCGCGAGGCCGGCGTCGACGTCCGGACGAAGACGGCGGTGACCGACCTGCTCCGCGAGGGCGAACGCGTCGCCGGCGTCGAGGTGGACGGCGACGACGGCGCCGCTGGGCGCCACGAGGCCGACCACGTCGTCAACGCAGCGGGCGCGTGGTCGTGCCGCGTGGCGGCGATGGCGGGCGTGGACCTCCCCGTCTCACCCCGGCGGCGGCAGGTAGCCGTCGTCGACCCGTCGACGCCGGTGCCCGAGTCGGTGCCGCTGACCATCGACCTCGAGACGGGGTCGTACTTCCGGCCCGAACGGGACGGGGTGGCACTCGTCGGGGGCCACTTCGCCGACGAGGACCCCGAGGCCGATCCGGAGCGGTACTCCGAGGACGTGGACCTCGACTGGGCGGCCGAAGCCGTGGAGCGAGCCGCCGACCACACCGACTACTTCGGACCCGAGACCCGCATCAGGCGCGGCTGGGCGGGGCTGTACGCCGTCACTCCCGACCACCACCCCGTTGTCGAACAGACACGGCCGGGACTGGTCACCGCGACTGGCTTCTCCGGCCACGGGTTCCAGCACGCACCCGCCACCGGACAGGTCGTCGCCGAACTCGTTCTCGACGGCGAGTCGCGGCTCGTCGACGTCTCCGGCCTCGACAGCGGCCGGTTCGAACGCGGCGAACCGATGGTCGAACGAAACGTCGCGTAGGAGCGTCCCTGGAGCTGGTCTGGTGTCTGCGTCCCTCGCCGGATACCGACCTAACGATAGCTCGATATGTATCCGAAAACAGTACCTATAGAGATGCCTCCGCTCTGTATGTCGGTATTGAACGACAGAAAAACGAAACGAGTTGTCGTCTTTTACATATCCAATACGTCTGCAATCGCGGGTCCGACGCTGACCTGGCTGACGGGGCGTTCGACGGTGTCGGTCCCGACGACGGCCTCGACGCCGGCGCGGGCGAGTTTCAGGCGGGCGTCCTGCACCAGCAGCGGGTGGACGCAGGTCACGCGGACGCTGGCGGCGTCGCCGTCGCGGAGGACGCTGACAGCCTCGCTCATCGTCGCACCGGTGGCGACGATGTCGTCGACCAGCACGACGTCCCGGCCGGCGACAGCGACGTCGACGGGTTCGACCTCGACCTCGGTCCCGGAGTGGCGGGTCTTCCAGAAGTGGTCCGTTTCGCCGCGGCCGTAGCCGTCGGCGACCGACCGGGCGATGTCGACGGCCCCGTCGTCGGGCGCGAGAAAGAGCGGGTCCGCCAGGTCGTCCGGCAGCGGTTCGGCGAGGCGCCCGGCGGCGTCGACCGCCTCGGCAGGGACGTCGAAGTAATCGAGGACGCCCTCTTCGTGGGGGTTGACCGTCAGAACGCGGTCGGTCCCGGTCGAGACGGCCCGCGCGACCGCCCGCGCGGAGACGGGTTCGCCGGCCGCGAACGCGCGGTCCTGGCGGGCGTAGCCCATGTACGGGATGACGGTCGTGACCGTGCCGGCACCGGCCTCCCGGGCGGCGTCCTGGAGCTGGAGGAGTTCGACGTGGGCCGGGGCCGAGACCGTCGAGGCGACGACGACCGCGCGGTCGCCGCGGCCGAGACCGGAGACCCGGACGAGCCCCTCGCCGTCGGGGAACCGCTCGTACTCGACGTCCGCCAGCGGCTCACCCGTGACTCCGGCGAGGCCGGCGGCCAGCGCCTGCGAGTCCGACCCGGTGACGATCATGTGCGACGTCTCGATACGGGGACTAAATGACTTTTCGGTACAGTGCGTTGCCGTCCCCGGCTGGACAGGATGGTCACTCGTCGCCTGCTGTGGGCGACACACGCGGGAACATCACGCCGGCCGCGGCGACCGCCGTCGCGGGTGTGCGACTGATCGTTTAGTCGTCGTTCTCGCTAGGTGAGGCAGAGGGGTCGGGAATGTCCTCGGTGAGGTCAGTGGCTGTTTCCGGCGCGAGACCGGCGGAGTAGTCGGTCGGCCCGGCCCCGACACCCCCGCCGGGGAGAACGATATTGAGCACGAGCGCGGAGATGCCGCCGGTCACGAGCGCGGACCCGAAGAACGTCTGGACTTCCGAGGGGAACGCCTGGAGCACCTCCGGGCGGAACGCCACCCCGAGGCCCAGCGCCATCGACAGCGCGAGGATCGTCGAGTTGCGCTGGTTGAGTTCGACGTTCTGCGTGATGAGCCGTGCCCCAGAGGCGAAGATCATCGCGAACAGGATCAGCGCGCCGCCGCCGAGTACCGCGGCGGGCATCGCCGAGACGACCGCGCCGATCTTCGGAACGAACCCGAGGAGGACGAGCACGACCCCGCCGATCCCGGCGACGTACCTGCTCGCGACGCCGGTGAAGTTCACCAGACCGACGTTCTGGGAGAAGGACGTGTTCGGGAGCGCGTTGAACACGGCGCCGAACGCGCTCATCACGCCGTCGGCGATGAGGCCGCCGCGCAGTTCCCGGTGGTTGGCGTCCCGCCCAGTCGCGGCGACGGTCCCCGAGATGTCGCCAATCGTCTCCATGCCCGTGATGACATAGAGGAACGCGACCGTGACGACCGCGCTCGGCTCGAAGGCGATCCCGTACTTCAGCGGGACGGGGACGGTCACCCACCCGGCTGCCGCGACCGACGACAGGTCGACCACGCCGAGCGCGAGGCCGGCGAGGTAGCCGACGACGATGCCGACGAAGACGCTGATCACGCGGAGGAACCCGCTGAAAAACTGGTTGAGGACGACCGTCACCAGGAGGACGAGGCCGGCGAGCCCGAGGTTGGTGAACGAGCCGTACCCGTCGGCCGAGGGGCCCGCCGCCGCGCCCGCCGCGTAGTCCATGCCCGTCGGGATGAGCGTGAGCCCGATGAGCATGACGACGATACCGGTGACGAGCGGCGGGAAGTACCGCCGGAACCGTTCGAGCGACAGCCCCATCACGATCTCGACCGGCGCCGCCGCCAGGGCCGCACCGAAGACGGCCGCGAGGCCGAACTGGCTGCCGATCCCGATCAGCGGCCCGAGGAACGCGAAACTCGTCCCCATGACGATCGGGAGCCGCGCCCCGACCGGACCGATCGGGAAGGCCTGGACGACCGTCGCGACGCCGGCCACGATCAGCGCCATCTGGACCAGAAACGTCGTCTCGCCTGTCACCGACCCAACCGCGCCCGCGAGGATGAGCGGGGGCGCGACGTTGCCCAGGAACATCGCCAGCACGTGCTGGACGCCCAGCGGGATCGCCTCGCCGAGCGGTGGCCTGTCCTCGATGCCGTACAACACGACCGAACGTTCGGAACCGGACGCCTCTTGGCTTGCCATGTCATACCACGTCTCGCGAACGGGTTTTCAAACTTTTCATTATATGGCCTAATATGTTTGGATTCCACTACTGTGTGGATCCTGCGTAGGTGTTTGTCGTAAACTACCGCGAGAGAGCGTTCGCGTGGAATCCACGCCGGCACGGTTGTGAAACCCAGCGCGTCCGTGACGGTCAGCTGTTTTCTTCGAATATTTATGGCTGTTTGTTCAGGAAAAAAACCGATAGCCTCACGAATGCGTAATTATATGTGGCCGGGAGTGTAACAATCTCTCGTTAGAGATCCGCAGGCAGGTGACCGGCACAACTATGGAAATAGAACTGACGCTAAACGGGAGAGACCGGGTGTTCGACGTAGACCGGACAGACGCGCTGCTCGACGTGCTCCGGCGCAACGGGTACACGGGTGCAAAGCGCGGGTGCAACGAGGGGTCGTGCGGGTTCTGTACAGTGATCGTCGACGGCGAGGCCGAGAAGTCCTGTCTCAGGCCCGCCCCGCGGGCGGACGGAACCGAGGTCGAGACAGTCGAGGGACTCGGCTCGCAGGACGACCTCCACCCAGTCCAGCAGGCGTTCGTCGACAACGCGGCGCTCCAGTGTGGCTACTGTATTCCCGGCATGATCATGCGCTCGACGGCGTTTCTCGACGGGCACCCCGACCCCGAGGAAGACGAGATACGCAACGCGATTTCCGAGAATCTGTGTCGGTGTACCGGCTACGAGAAGATCGTCACCGCCGTCGAGGACGCCGCCGCCGACCTCCACGCCGGGGCGGTGACCGACGGCGGCACCGCCGGAAAGAGGTCGGACGACGACCCGACATCGGAGGAGCGGCCATGAGTACGCCCGAGGATTCCTCCTCGGAGCCCGACCGCGACGAGTCCGCTGAGGTTCCGGCCGAGGAGCACCCGCTGGAGTGGGACGAGGCGCCGAACAACAGGAAACCGGCCGAAGAGCGCGAGGCGATCTCGACGAGGGCCGAGAAAGACGACGCCCGCAGCATCGTCACCGGGGAGGCCAAGTACACCAGCGACTACCGGACGAACTTCCAGGACCTCGCGGAGGGGAAGGTGCTGCGCAGCGAGATCCCGCACGGTCGCGTCGAACACATCGACACGAGCGGGGCCGAGGCGATGGACGGCGTGTACGCGGTGGTCACGCCCTGGAGCGACGAGGTGCCAGACAGGCGGTACACCTCTGCCGGCCAGTCCTACCCGGAACCGAGCCCCTGGGACATGCGTGTGCTGCGCCGGACGGTGCGGTACGTGGGCGACCCGGTCGCAGCCGTCGCCGCGGAGGACGCACAGACTGCGAACGCGGCGATCCGGGCGATCGACGTCGAGTACGAGGAACGCGAACCCGTCCTCGACTACCACGAGGCGACGGCCCCGGACGCGCCGCGGATACACGACCCCGGGTGGATCGAGAACAAGCAACCCGGCCACGACTACGACCGCAACGTCGAGAGCAGCCTCGAGGGCGAGTTCGGCGACGTGGAGGCGGCGTTCGACGAGGCGGCCGAACGGCCGGACGTACACGTTCTCGAGACGACCTGGGAGACACCCTACCAGTCCCACTGTGTCCCCGAACAGCACGCGACGATCGTCCACCGCGACGAGAAAAACCGCGTGCACGTCATCACGAGCACGCAGGTGCCCTACCACACGCGCCGGCAACTCGCGCACCTCTTCGGGATCCAGATCCGGGACGTCCGGGTGACGAAACCCCGGATCGGCGCCGGCTTCGGGTCGAAGCAGGCGATGCTGACCGAACCGATCGCCCTGGCGTTGCGGGAGGCGGCCGACCGGCCGGTCATCGTCGAGAGCAGCCGCGCCGAGCAGTTCTACGCCATGCGGTTCCGCAGGCCCATGTCGATCACGGTCCGCAGCGCGGTCACCAGGGACGGCGACATCGAGGCCATCGACGTGGAGGCCCTCTCGAACTCCGGGGCGTACGGGCCACACGGGATGACGGTGACAGGCTGTGCGGGGACCAAACCCCTCGCGCTGTACACCCACGCCCCGAACATGCGCTTTGGCATGACGGCCGTCCACACGAACCTGCCCGTCGCGGGCGCGATGCGGGGGTACGGCGCCCCGCAGGGCCACCTCGCCGTCGAGGGCCACATCGACGAGGTCGCGCGCGAACTCGACATCGACCCGGTTACGTTGCGCAGCCAGAACCTCGTGTCGGAGGGCGACATCGACAAGGCCTCGGGCCTCATCTCGGGCGGCGAGGGCCACGTCAGGCGGATCCGCTCGTGTGCGCTCGACGAGTGCATCGCGCGCGGGCGAGAGGCCATCGGCTGGGACGACGTCGACCAGCCCGCGGACCCACACCGACACCGGGGCGTCGGGGTGGCACTGACTGCACAGGGGAGCGGCGTCGCGGGCGACGAACTCGGCGCCGCCCACATCAAGATGAACGAGGACGGCTCGTTCATCCTCCAGACGGGGGCCGTCGACACTGGCCCCGGGGCAGACACGGCGATGTCACAGATCGCCGCCGAGGTGCTCGGCGTCCCCCCCGAGGACGTCGTCATCCAGCCCTCCGACACCGACGTCTCGCCGTTCGACTACGGGGCCTACGCCTCCTCGACGACATACGTCACCGGCCACGCGGTCAAGAAGGCGGCCGAGCAGGCCCGGTCCGAGGTGTTCCGGTTCGCGTCGTCGCTGCTCGGGGAACCGTCCGAGGTGCTGACGGTGGCCCACGGGCGCGTCGAGAGTGGGGCGACCGGCGCGTCGGTCACTCTCGAGGAGGTGGGCTACGAGTCGATCTACGGCGACGACGAGCGGGCGCAGATCATGGGACAGGCGAGCCACTGCACCGAGGAGTCGCCGCCCCCGTACGGCGCGCAGTTCGCGTCCGTGACCGTCGACGAACGCACGGGCGAGTTCGAGGTCGACCGCCTGGTGTTCGTCGCCGACTGTGGCGTCGCGATCAACCCCGACCTGGCAGAGGGCCAGATCGAGGGTGCGATGCACATGAGCTACGAGTACGCGGTCAGCGGGGAGTTGACATTCGACGGAGAGGGACGTCCCGAGACCCTCGAGTTCCGGGACTACGGCTTCCCGACCGCGGACGAGCAGCCGCCGATGGAGGCACTCCTCGTCGAGACACACGAGCCGACAGGCCCGTTCGGCGCGAAGTCGGTCGCCGAGGTGCCGACCAACGCCGTCCCGCCCGCGGTGAGCAACGCCATCCGCGACGCCGTCGGCGTCCGCGTCACCGACCTGCCGATCACGGCCGAGAAGGTACGGGAGGGGCTCTGATGCCCGACCCCGGACAGTTCCACGCCGCCACCGACCCCAACGTCGACCGGATGGGGCTCTCGACGTGGTTCGAGGAACTCGAGACGGCCGTCATCGAGGAGGACCGCTGTATCCAGTGTGGGGCGTGCGTGGCGGCCTGTCCGACCGACTCGATCGGCGTCGGCGCCGACGACCTGCCGGAACTCGTGAAGATGTGCATCGGGTGTGGCAACTGCTGGGACTACTGTCCCCGGGGCGGGTTGCGCTACGAGCGCCAGTGGAAGATCACCGGCGGCGACGACAACGTCACGGGCGCCGGCGACCCGATCACGGAGTTCTCGGCGAAGGTCGGGGCCGACTGGCAGGAGAACGCACAGGACGGCGGTGTCGTCACCGCGATGCTGATCCGGTTGCTCGCGGCCGGCGAGATCGACGGCGCTCTCGTCGCGACCGAGTCCGACGAGGAGCCCTGGAAGGCCGACGCGTACCTGGCGACGACTCGCGACGAACTCGTCGAGAACGCCGGGAGTTTCTACAACCAGACGATGGCGCTGGGCTCCCTCGATCTGGACGAGTGGGCGCACAAACTCCCCGACAAGCCCCCCGGGGAGATCAGCCTCGCGCTCGTGGGTACGCCCTGCGAGATCGAGGGGCTGCGTGCACTCCAGGACGCGAGCGAGGACTACGGGAGCGAGACCGCGGGCGTCGAGGCCGTCGAGTACACGGTCGCCCTGATGTGTACGAAAAACTTCAACTACGAGCGGCTCATCGGCGACCAGCTCCGGGAAAGGCGCGGGATCCACGCCCACGACATCGGCAAACTGGACGTCATCGACGGGAAGATGAAGGTCTACGACACCGACCTGGACCTCCTGCTCGAGGAGGACGTCGAGGCGTTCCACGACGCCGCGCTCAAGGGGTGTGACGAGTGTGCCGACTTCACGGGGTACTGTGCCGACATCACGGTCGGATCGGTCGGATCCAGCGACGAGTACTCCTCGGTCATCCTCCGGACCGAGCGGGGAACGGAGGCCTGGGAACTGACCGAACCGGTCCTCGAGTACCACGACCTCGAGGACCGCTCGGCAATCGGCGGCCTCCAGAGCTGGGACAAGAAGCAGGCCTTCGAGGCGCTCGACCGCCCCTTCGATCCCGACGCTCCGCTGTTTATCGACTACGCCGACCACGTCGTCGAGTACGACCTCGAGGCCGACTGATAGGGTCGGTTGTACCGTTTCACCGGTCCAACCGCACGACTGCGTACGGTCGGACTGGTACACAGTTACAGCAATCCGTATCAGTCCACCCGCGCCTCGGTCCCCGAGAGCATCTCGATGACCTGCATCACGCCGGAGTTGTCGTCCCGGTCCATCCCGTTCTGTTCCATGGTCTTGTAGAGTTCGTGGGCGAGTTCGGTCTGTGGCATCACGGCGCCGTAGGCCTCGCCGGCGTCGGTGGCGATCCGCAGGTCCTTGTACTGGTAGCCGGCGAAGAATCCGGGTTCGAAATCGCCCTGAACCATGTTCGGGGCGCGGTTGTCCAGCGTCCAGCAGCCCGCGGCACCGCCGCTGATCGCCTCGACGACCGCCTCGAGGTCGGCCCCGGCCTGTTCGGCGAAGACCAGTGCCTCGCTGACCCCGACCATCTGGGCCGCCACGACAATCTGGTTGCAGGCCTTCGTGGTCTGGCCGGCGCCGTTCGGACCCGTGTGCGTGACTGTCTCGCCCATCACCTCGAGGAGGTCGCGGTGTTCCTCGAGGACGTCGCCGTCGCCGCCGACCATGATCGACAGCGTCCCCTCGATAGCGCCCTCCTCGCCGCCGCTTATGGGCGCGTCGAGCATGTCTACGCCCAGCTCGGCCAGGTCCGCGGCCAGTTCCTCGGTGACCGTCGGCGAGATTGTCGACATGTCGATCAGCGTCATGCCCCCGCTGAGGCCGGGCACGACCTCCTCGCGGACCACGCTGTCGACCACCTCCGAGTCCGGCAGGCAGGTGACGACGACGTCGCACCGCTCGGCGGCGTCGGTCGCGTCCGTGGCCGCCTCGCCGCCGTACTCCGCGAGGCCCTCGACTGGCTCCTGCGAGCGGTTGTGACCGACCACGCCGTAGCCGGCGTCGACGAGGTTCTTTGCCATCGGCAGTCCCATGATGCCCAGTCCGACGAAGCCGATCGTGCTCTCTGGCATACCCCCCCTTCGGCGATGGAGCCCAAATATGTGGAGGGTTCCCTCCGGCCTGGAACCGCCGACCGTCCCGGGCAGATCCCGCCGCGCCCCGCTACTCGTCGGCCGCGGCGCTCGGCCTACCCGAGGTCCCACTCGGCGGCGCGGCGCTCGGCCTCCTCCCGGGCCCGCTCGCGGATCTCCTCGATCCGTGCCTCGTCCTCGAGAAACGCCTCGACGGCGCTGGTCCCCGCTCCGGGGGCGGACTCGCGTTCGACCCGGTCGGCCGGCGCCGCCTCCCGGGTGCGGGCCGCCAGCGCGGCGTCGCCGGCGAGGCGCTCCGCGGGCG
>CAZUVE010000113.1:0-9146 GCA_964623735.1 uncultured Halobacteriales archaeon
GTGTCGGGGTTGTTCGGAATCTGGTAGCCCCCCTCGCCGACGTCCTTCTGGCAGTGGATCTCCCGTTCCCCGCGGCGGGTCTGCTCGCGCAACAGCAGCGGCCCCATGACCGTCGCGCCCGACTCCTCGGGGCGCATGTGGAAGTCCTCGCGGGTGACGCCCGAGACGATCTCGAGGTCCTCGACGAGGTCGTTCGACTCGTCCTGGCCGGAGAACTGCGCCTCGTCCAGGTCCCACGACTCCGAGAGGTAGTACAGCTCCCGCAGCGTCGAGGAGCGGTCCTCCGCCAGCTGCTGGGCGAGGAAGTCGATGGTGTAGACCGCCTTCAGCAGCTTCTGTGCGCCGCGGACGCTGTTTGCGCTGCGGGTCGAGGTCCGGTCGCCGTAGACCCACACCATCTGCTCCTCGTCGTACTCGATGTTCGATTTCGTCCGCGTGGGGACCTCCATGCTGGGAACGTCGCCCTCGGCGAACTGGTCGTAGAACTGTGCCGCCAGATCGATGAGCCGCTCGCGGGCCCGCGCCTCGGGGCTCGCGTCCGTGGTGTCTGTCTCGCTCATTGGTCTGTCACCGTCAGTTTCTCCTCCTCGACGCCGTCCACCGAGACGGAGACGTCGGCCCCGGCGGGCAGGCTATACTCCAGTGTGGCGCTGTCGCCGCTGCCCACCGTCGGCGCCCACTTGATGAAGTACTCGCCGTCCATCTCGACGACCGTCGCGCCGTCGGTGTCCCCGGGCTCGGCGGAGGCGATGGCCGTCACCTCCAGGTCCGCGTTCGTGCCCGCGTTGTTCTCGACGAGGAGCCGGGCGGTCCCGTCGCTCCGGTCGTGATCGACGAGGACGTTGTTCATGATCCGGGCCATCGTGTCGTCGATGTCGAGCGGCTCCCGACCGGTCACCGCGGCCAGTTTCTCCGACATCTCCGGGAGGATGGTCCCGAGTTTGCTCTGTTTCTCGCGGCGCTGCTGTCGCGATTGCCGCTTGTTCAGGTACGACTTCAGCTCGCGGGCCGCCTCTCGTATCGCGAGTTCGATCTCGCGCTCGATCTCCGGAACGTTCGCCACCGCGTCCTTCGACTCGCTGGTGAACGGGACGTTCGTCGAGGCCACGTGGACCATCACGACGCCGGGTCCGTTGGGGACGCCGCTCCCGCCGGGCTGGTCGAGTTCGTAGTTGCGCCAGTTGATCTCTTTCACCACGTCGGTGGTTGCACACGCCCCGCGCTGGTAGACGAGCGGCACCCGGTTGGCAAAGCGCAGGACGTCCACGGACCCGTCGCTCGGCAACTCGCCGCCGTAGGCGACGCCGGCCTCGACGATGAAGGGATCACCGCCGTGGACCGACGCGTCGCGGGTCGCGGCCGCGTAGAAGTCCGCGTCGTACTCCTTTTTCAGGCCGGCCTCCACCAGATCGGCGGTGATCGGCGCCAGACAGCCCGTCGGCGGCGAGATGATGTCTGTCTCTCGCATCGCCTCGAGCAGGTCCGCCGCCGTGTCGCGGTTGTCGGCCACCGCGCGGACCCGTGGGGGATCGTCGGGAACCCGCTCGGCGGTCTCCCAGAGCGCGTCGGTGACCTTCCCGCGTGCCGTGTCGCCGAACGTCGCGCCGTCGCGCTCCTCGGTCATGTCGGCCGCGCGGTCGACGTACTCGACGAGGTCGTCTCGCGTCACGCGGTGGCGCCCCTCGCCGAACTTCGCGGCGATCCGCTCGGCCAGCCCCCTGACGTGGGCGCTGTCCTTCCGTTTCGTCGTGACCTCGTCGACCAGGGCGTGGACGTCTGCGACCCGTTCGGCCGTGGCCACCTCCCAGGCCGCTGCCACGGCCTTCTCCCGGACGGTACTGCCGAACGTCGTGTCGTAGGCGTCCTCGATGCCTTCCGCGATATCGTCGACAACGGCGACGACCTCGTGGTGGGCGACGCGGTCCTGTGCCCGGATTCGCTGGGCGACCTGCGAGGCGAAGTCTGCCGTCGCCTCCGCACGCTTGTTCGCGACCGCGTCCTCGATTGCCGTCTCGAGACCGGCTTCGCCGTCTCCATCCTGTCGTGTCCCGGAGACGACGCCGTCCTCGTGTGTCTGTGGCGGCCGCCAGGCCATCCCCCGCCCGTAGTAGCGGTCCCGGAAATTGCCGGTGACCTTCTCGGCAGTGGTCTGCCCGACGCGGGTGAACTCCTCCTGGAGGAACCCCGAGACGGAGTAGGAGTCGGTCGACCCGGCCATCTTGATCAGCGTCCCGAGTTCGACCCCGTGGGGGTGGGGGCGGATCTCCTCGGTCTCGTCGGGGAGCTGGTCGGTCGCCCGCTCGTACTTGAAGTGGGCGTCGGGCTCGCGCATCTCGATGCGGGCGTGGGGGTTGACAACGGCGGTGTGCTTGATGTAGTCGTGGAGTTGTCGACGGGCACGCATGTTCGCCTCCATCTCCAGCTCGACGCGCGTCCCGTGGGGACGGTCCCAGGCCGTCGTCGACTCCTCGCTGATCTCCGGCTCGTTGGTGTCCGTATCGACGATGAGTTCCAGGTACTGGGCCTCCGTGCTGCCTCTCGTCCGGGACGTGATCTTCGCCGGCTTGCCCGACGTCAACTGCGAGTACAACACCGCAGCGGAGATTCCGATCCCCTGCTGGCCGCGGCTATTCTTGACCGCCAACGCGCCCTCGTTCGCGACGACGAAGTTTTCGTCCCGTCCGCTTGCGCCCGGAACGGAAATGTCGTACACGTACTCCGGTGGGTCCGTTTTTTCCACCTCCGTGACCGGCAGAAGACACATGTCGGTCTCCGTGAATCCGTGAAGGCCCTGAATCGTTTCCCAGAGTTGCTCGAGCTTTTCGGTCGGTCGGTGATCCTCGTCCAGCAGTCCCTGTTCTTTCAGGTTATGGACATATCGAGGTTTTTCGACAGATTCTCCGTCGAGTGCGTCCTCAATCGACGACTGGTATACCGCAGCGTGGTCCAGAGACGATCCGATCCCGATACCCATCAACAATCCCGGAAGCGAGTCGGGGACTGTGTCGTGTTCCACGTGCCCGACCTGGAGCTCGCTGAGTAGCGCCGTTGGGATCCGCTTGTATCCTTGTTCACCCGTCGCGGTCGTCTCGCTAAACTCGTCCGAGAGATCGACGTCAGTTCCGTAGACCTTCGTCCAGTACGCCGTTGACGGATCGTCGGCGTATCCGTCCGTGTTCTCGTGGACTTCCGTACTCGCGAGGACACCTTGCATGTTCCACAGCGCGGACAACTGGCGTGCCAGCGTCTCGCTCGTCGTTGCGTGCGAAAGCTCGTTGCCCGGGTGCGAGTCTGACCCATCACCTTGGTAGAGTGCGGTGATGAACTGCTGTTGATAGTCGCGAGCCACGCGGAAGACGAAACCCGGAATCCGCTTGTTCTCGGCACTGTCACCACACGCGTTTTTCAGGAAGAGAGCGAGTGGGGAACCGAAGCCCTTGACCCGCGTGGAGTTCCCGTCGCGTTCGACGGTCGTCGTTTCGCCGCCCACTCCGGCGAGCACTCGCTCGGTCGTCTCGATCAGATCACCCTCGTGTGATCCGAACGTCAACCCGACCTGTCGGGGACCCGCATGCCCTTCGGCTACGTAGGAGCCCAGGAGTTTCATCAAGTCCTCGGAGACCGGCAGACAGACCGGTATTGACGTCTCGTCGCCCCCGACTTGATAGGTTTTGAACCGACAGCCCTGACGAACCGCCCTCTCTTCCCACCCCAATTCGAGGACAGTATCGGCCGGCAGGTACCCCTTCTCCAGATAGTTCGTTTCGAGGCTGTCTTTCAGGATGTCGACACCCTCGTAGCGATAATATGTCCGTTTGCGTTGGCTCTCCTCCGACGGTTTCTTTCGGATCCGCTCGCCGGTTTTCAGCTCTTCGAGCGTCTCCCGCTCGAAGCCGTAGACGTACACGCGCCGGTCGGCAAGTTGCTCCGGTTCGAGATGATCCAGCAGATTCACCCGTTCGACCGTTTCCTCGAAGGCAGGCAACTGCTGCGGGGCGAGAATCGTATCGCCCGGTTCGAGTTCGCCGGCTTTCATCTCCTTCGTTTCGCCATCGCTCGTGACCGAGAACACGCTGTGATTGCCGGTCACTTCGACACTCCGCCCTTTCTCCGTCCTGATCTCATACGTCTGCTCGTCGGTTTCGTGTCGGATGGCGTGTGTCACTGGCTGCCAGGTCATCCCGTGTGTTCGCCGATTGAACGATGGCACTTCGATGTCCTCGGGGATCGGACGTGTCGCTTCGCCGTCCTGCGGGAGGTATGCGTCACAAAGCACACCGATGGGGATGAACTCCACCTGTCCATCCCGGCGCACGAGAACACGCTGGTCTGGTGTCAACGACTGCTCACGTTTGTGAAACCTTGATCCGTACAATAGCTTCCCGAAAACTTTCGGGACCTGGTCTTTCGTTATCCCCGGACCGTTGTCCTCTATGACCAGCCGATAATAGTCTCTCTCTGCCTGGATTTCGACGTAGATATCCGGCAGAATCTCGGCTTCCTCACACGCGTCGAGCGAGTTGTCGACGCCTTCCTTGACTGCAGTGACGAGCCCCCGGGCCTCGGAGTCGAACCCGAGCATGTGCTTGTTCTTCTCGAAGAACTCGGCGATGGAGATGGCCCGCTGGCTCTCGGCCAGTTCCTCGGCGATTCCCTCCTCGGTGCCGAGGCGTGACTGGTAGGAGGTCATTGGACATACATTTCACACCCGGGTTTAAATGTCGCACGCCATCGTGGTGAAAGTGAACCTGTCCGCCCGACGGGAAGCACACGCGCGAGCGCGTACGTGGGTTTTAAGAGAGGGGGGCGACTAGGAACACTCAAGGTTTTCATGTCTGATGAGAGTGAGTACGGCGCAGGACAGATACAGGTTCTCGAAGGGCTGGAAGCCGTCCGAAAGCGCCCGGCGATGTACGTCGGGTCGACCGACGCCAGGGGGTTGCACCACCTCGTCTACGAAGTGGTGGACAACGCCATCGACGAGGCGCTCGCGGGCCACTGCGAAGCAATCGAGGTTACCATCCACGAGGACGACTCTGTCTCCGTCTCCGACGACGGCCGCGGCATCCCGGTAGACACCCACGAGGAGTACGACCGACCCGCCGTCGAGGTCATCATGACCGTCCTCCACGCCGGTGGGAAGTTCGACAACAAGTCCTACCAGGTCTCGGGCGGGTTGCACGGGGTCGGCGTGTCCGTGGTGAACGCCCTCTCGAAGTGGCTGGAGGTCGAGGTCAAGCGTGACGGTGCCGTCTGGCGCCAGCGCTTCGCGGGCGGGGAACCCGAGTTCGAACTCGAACGGGTCCGCGACCTGCGCCCGGACGAGGAGACGGGCACGACCATCCGGTTCTGGCCCGACAGCGACATCTTCGAGACGACCGACTTCGCCTACTCCACGCTCGAGTCCCGCCTGCGTGAGTTGGCCTTTCTCAACTCCGGGGTCGAGATCACGCTGACCGACGAGCGCGACGGAACGACCACTGGCTTCAGGTACGAGGGTGGCATCCGGGAGTTCGTCAGATACCTCAACGAGACCAAGACCCACCTCCACGAGGAGGTCATCTACTTCGACGACGAGGCGGAGATCGCCGAGGGCTCCGTCCGGGTCGAGGTGGCGACGCAGGCCACCGACGAACTCCAGGGGTCACTGCACGCTTTCGCCAACAACATCAACACCCGCGAGGGCGGCACCCACCTGACGGGTTTCAAGACTGCCCTCACGCGGGTCGTCAACGACTACGCACAGGACAACGACCTCCTCCGGGGTCTCGACGACACCCTCACGGGCGAGGACATTCGCGAGGGTCTCACTGCGGTGCTCTCGATCAAACACCCCGACCCGCAGTTCGAGGGCCAGACGAAGACGAAACTCGGGAACTCGGAGGTCAGGGGGATCGTCGAGTCGGCGGTCCACACCCACCTCGGGACGTACTTCGAGGAACACCCAGACACCGCCGAGGTGATCGTCTCCAAGGCCGTCGAGGCTGCCAAGGCCCGCAAGGCCGCCAAGAAGGCCGAGGAACTCACACGCCGCAAGTCCGCCCTCGAGTCGACGGCTCTGCCCGGGAAACTGTCCGACTGTCAGACCCGCGACCCGGCCGAGGCGGAACTGTTCGTCGTCGAGGGTGACAGCGCCGGCGGCAGTGCAAAGCAGGGGCGAAACCCCGAATTCCAGGCGATTCTCCCGATCCGCGGAAAGATCCTGAACGTCGAGAAACACCGCCTCGATCGCATCCTCGAGAACACCGAGATCCGCAACCTCATCACCGCCCTCGGGACGAGCATCGGCGACGAGTTCGACATCGACGAGTTGCGATACGAGACAGTGCTGCTCATGGTCGACGCCGACGTCGACGGGGCCCACATCAGGACGCTCCTGCTGACGTTTTTCTACCGGCACATGAAGCCGCTCCTCGAGCACGGACACGTCTACGCGACGCGGCCGCCGCTGTACCGGATCAGGTACCGCGGCGAGACGTACGACGCGATGACCGACGGGGACCGGGACCGCATCATCGAGGAGGAGTGTGGCGGCAATCCGGACCAGGTCCAGCGGTTCAAGGGGCTGGGCGAGATGAACCCCGACCAGCTCTGGGAGACGACGATGAACCCCGAGACGCGCTACCTCAAGAAGATCACCGTCGAGGACGCCGCTGCCGCGGACAAGATGTTCTCCGTGCTGATGGGCGACGCTGTCGAACCACGCAAGGAGTTCATCAAGGAACACGCCCCCGAAGCAGAGTGGATCGACATATGAGTTCGGACCTGCCCGACGTCGAGGCGCCGGCGGCGAACGTCGAGCGCGTCCGCGTCGAGGACGAGATGGAGCAGAGTTACATCGACTACGCGATGAGTGTCATCGCGGGCCGGGCGCTGCCGGACGCCCGCGACGGTCTCAAGCCCGTTCACCGGCGGATTCTGTACGCGATGTCCGAGATGGGCGTCACCTCGGGCTCCTCCCACCGCAAGTCCTCGTCGATCGTGGGCGAGACGATGGGCGACTACCACCCCCACGGCGACTCGGCAATCTACGATACGCTGGTTCGGATGGCCCAGGAGTTCTCGATGCGGTACCCGCTGGTCGACGGCCAGGGCAACTTCGGGTCGATGGACGGCGATCCGCCCGCGGCGATGCGCTACACCGAGGCCCGGATGGCGCCGATCGCCGAGGAACTCCTCGCGGACATCGGGAAGGACACGGTCGACTTCACGTCGAACTACGACGACCGCCTCGTCGAACCGGAGGTGTTGCCCGCGAAACTCCCGACACTCCTGTTGAACGGGTCCTCGGGTATCGCGGTCGGGATGAGCACGAACATCCCGCCACACAACCTCCACGAGGTGGTCGAGGCGGCGATCCACCGGATCGACAACCCCGACTGCGGCGTCGAGGACCTGATCGATACACGGGACTACGACGAGGAGGGCGACCTCGTGCGAGGGTCGGACGGCCCGATCGAGGGACCGGACTTCCCGACAGGCGCGACCATTGTCGGCAGGGAGGCGGTCCAGGCAGCGTACGCGACCGGCAGGGGGCGCGTCCGGGTGCGCGCGGCGTACGACATCGAACACAACGAGTCGGGCGGCGACCGGATCGTCGTCCGCGAGTTGCCCTTCCAGGAGAACAAGGCCCGCGTCGTCGAGCGCATCGCCGAGGACGTCAACGAGGGGGCCATCGAGGGCGTCTCGGACCTGCGCGACGAGTCCGACCGGGACGGCGTCCGCGTCGTGATCGACCTCAAGCGGGGAGCGAACGCCGGCGTTGTCGAAAACCGGTTGGTTGAGAGCCACCTCGAGACGACCTTCGGCGTGATCAACCTCGCGCTGGTCGACGGCCAGCCCCGCGTCCTGACGCTCACGGAGACGCTCGACCACTACATCGACCACCGCAGGGAGGTCGTCCGCCGCCGTTCCGAGCACGACCTCCGCGAGGCCGAGAACCGGGCGCACATTCTCGAGGGTCGACTGAAGGCGCTGGACAACGTCGACGGCGTTGTCGAGTGCATCCGCGCGTGTGCCGACCGCGCGAGCGCAATCGAGCAGTTGCAGGCCGACTTCGACTTCTCGGAGGCACAGGCCGAGCACATCGTCCGCATGCAGCTGGGGTCGCTGACGTCGATGGAGAGCGCGGACGTCTCCTCGGAGTACGAGGATGTCCAGGAGACAATCGAGTACCTCGAGTCGGTTCTCGCCGACGAGGAGACGCTGCTGGGGGTAATCAAAGACGAGTTGCGCGAGATCGCCGCGGAGTACGGCGACGAGCGCCGGACGGCCATCGTCGAGTCCGACGGCGAGGTCACCCACGAGGACCTCATCGCGGAGGAGGACTGCCTGGTGGTCGTCACGGAGGACGACTACATAAAACGGATGCCAGCAGACGCGTTCGACGCCCAGCACCGCGGCGGGAAGGGCATCATCGGTTCCGACCCCAAGGAGGGCGACCGCGTCTCGAAGGTGTTCCGCGCGAACAGCCACGACTACCTGCTGTGTTTCACGAACCAGGGACAGGTCTACCGGCTGAAGACCTACGAGGTCCCCGAGATGAGCCGGACCGCGCGCGGCAAGTCCGCGGTGAACCTCGTCGACCTGGACGACGGCGAGGAGATCACCGCGGTCGTGAACACTGACGAACTCGACGCGGACGAGTGCATCACGATGGCCACCCGCGACGGGTACGTCAAGCGGACGTGTGCAACCGACTTCGAGAACATCCTCTCGACGGGCATCATCGCGGCCAGCCTGAACGAGGGGGACGAACTCGTCGACGTCGAGGTAACCGGCGGCACTCGCGACCTCGTTGTCGCGACCGAGCAGGGGATGCTCATCCGCTTCGACGAGAGCGAGGCCAGAAAGATGGGCCGCACCGCACGCGGCGTACGCGGGATCGAGTTGCGCGAGGGCGATCGCGTCGCCGGGATGGTCGCGACCGACGACGATGACGACCGCGCCCTGCTGACGATCACCCGGAACGGCTACGGCAAGCGCACGCCTCTCGCGGAGTACCGGCCCCAGTCCCGCTACGGGAAGGGACTGGTCGACATCAAGACCGACGACCGCAACGGTCCCGTCACGACGGTCAAGGCCGTCGCGGCCGACGACCACGTTGTCGTGATGAGCGACCGCGGCCAGATAATGCGCTGTCCGGT
>CAZUVE010000114.1:0-9098 GCA_964623735.1 uncultured Halobacteriales archaeon
TCCGCATACCGTCGTCGTTCTCGAAGTCGAAGTGCTTGTACGCGCCCGCCGCGACTTGTACCATTCCGTGAGCAAAGGCGCTCTCGGTGGTCCCGCTCCCGTAGTTGTACCACTCTGATTCAAAACAGTCGTGCGATTCGTGGAACGCGCCGGAGTTGTACAGGCGGACACCGTGAACCACCGCCCGGCGGAGCGTCCCGTGCTCCCACCCGCGCCTGCCGGAATCCCACCCCGTCGGGTTCCCCGACGGCGGACCGACGGTGGGA
This sequence comes from uncultured Halobacteriales archaeon, assembly GCA_964623735.1. GTDB lineage: Archaea > Halobacteriota > Halobacteria > Halobacteriales > Haloarculaceae > SW-9-67-25. The sequence continues at coordinate 267 of CAZUVE010000114.1, forward strand.
TCGCGGGTGTGGTCGTCCATGTGCGGCCGTTCGGTGCCCGGGCGCCTAACTCCACCGGTTCCCCCGCTCCGGCGTCGCCCGAACACGTGCTAGATGTGTTCTTCCTCGAGAACCCAGCCGAGCGCGCGCTTGTAGTACGTGAACATCTGTCGAACGCCCTCGTGGTTCATCTCCTCGTCGTCGAGCTGTTGTTCGAGGAACTCGTACTGCTCGCGGATCTCCGCTTTCTCGCGCATGGGGGGGCGTTAGACCGAGGCCGGCAAAGGCCTTTCCCGGACAACAGAGCCACGTTCGGTCGGCCGTAACCCCGCCCGGATGACGAAACGCGCCGTGCTGGAGACGTACCGTGACTTTCTCGACCGGATCGCCGAGGAGAGCCTCTCCTCGCACCGCCAGGAGTTCCTCGAGACCGGCGAGCGGCGGTTCCGGGAGTCTCTCGACGACGAACCGGACCGCGCTACGGCGACGCCTGACCGCCGAGACGCGGCGTTCACCGGGTCGCGGTTGATCGGGGCCGTCGGGCTACTCGACAGCGATCGGGACGTACCGCTCTGCGAGTCCCGCTGCGATCCCCACGGCCAGCCCCGTCGCGTGTCCCACGACGCTGGTACCCGGAGGGGAGTCCGAGACGAGTCCCAGGAGCTTGAGCCCCAGTCCCACGAGGGCCACCGCCAGAACCGCCCACTGGGTCCGGGAGAGCGACCGCCTCTCGAGAATCCAGGCGAGACGCGCCGTCGCCTCGCGGCCGACGAGCGCGTGGGTGATCCCGCTGGCGCCGATCGCCAGGCCCGCAGAGGCGCCGAAGACGACGAAGGCCGCGGGAACGAGCGTTGTCGAGAGGACGCCAGCGAGGACCACGAAGCCAAGGAACCCCTCCCAGGACGTCCGGCGTTCGAGGAGGTACCCGAAGGGGACGAACCAGACGAGCGTCGAGACGAGGTGCTCCGCGTTCGCGTGGATCAGCGGCGCGAGGGTCGCCACGGCTGCCCCGACCGGGAAGGTGTCGAGGCCGACGAGCTGGCGTGTCGAGATGTCGAGAACGGAGGCGACGTTCTGTTCGACGCGGAACGCCGCCACGAACGCGAAGGTCAGGGCCAGCGTCAGCCACCCGCAGGCCGGTCCGTCCGGGGGAGACATCCTGGCGGCATCCTCGGAGCGGGGTCACCTATATGTGGGTGTCTCTCCGCTGCTGTCGTCGCGTTGCCGGGGTCGACGCCACCGACAGGTATTTTTCCGCCGTCGCCGTCCCGGGGGCATGAGCAGAGAGCGGCTCTTCGAGGGTATCACCGTACTGGACCTCTCGACGTTCGTCACGGGCGGGTTCTGCTCGCTGATGCTCGCAAACCAGGGCGCGGAGGTGATCAAGATCGAGCGCCCCGGGGTCGGCGACGACATCCGCCGTTCGGGACCCCCCTTCGTCGACGGCGAGTCGCCGTACTTCTGGACGATCAACTACGACAAGCGCAGCGTCGAGATCGACCTCAAGTCCGACGCGGGCCTGGAGGCGCTGTACGACCTGGCCGCCGAGGCCGACGTCTTCGTCCAGAACTTCCGGCCCGGAACTGCGGAGCGCCTGGGTGTCGGCTACGACGACCTGCGCGGGCGCAACGAGGGGCTGGTCTACTGTGACATCTCGGCGTTCGGCGCGTCGGGACCCTGGAGCGAACGGCCGGGCTACGACCTCCTGGTCCAGGGGACGAGCGGCGTCATGTCGGTCACTGGCGAGGAGGGGGGCGACCCGGTGAAGGTCGGACTGCCGATGACTGACCTCATCACGGGGATGTGGGCCGCCTTCGGGATCACCGGCGCGCTCTACCGCCGGTCGGAGACCGGCGCGGGCGAGTACGTCGAACTGGGGATGCTCGACGCGACGCTGCCCTGGCTGACCAAGCAGGCCGGGAGGGTCTTCGCCGGCGAGGAGCCCTCGCGGATGGGGACGAAAGACCCCGTCCTGGCGCCCTACCAGACCTACGAGACCGCAGACGGCTACCTGAACGTGGCCTGTCTGAACCCCAAGTTGTGGTCGACCTTCTGCGAGACCATCGGCCGGCCGGATCTCCGCGGGGACGAGCGCTTCGCAGACAACGCCGCCCGGGTCGAACACCTCGACGCGCTGGAACGCGAGATCGAGGACACACTGGCCGAGCGGACGACCGACGAGTGGATGGACGCCTTCGTCGAGGCGGGCGTCCCGGCCGGCCCGGTCCAAGACGTCGAGTCGGCGCTGTACAACGAACAGACCGAGGCTCGGGGCGCGACTCACACCGTCGGGGACGGCGACAGGGAGATCCCCGTCGTCGAGCACCCGCTGAACTTCGGCGACCTGGAGTCGGGGTTCCGGTCGGCCCCGCCGGAACTCGGCGCGGACACGCGCGAGGTGTTCCGGGAACTCGGCTACTCCGAGGAGGAGATCGAAGGGCTGGCGCGGGCGGGTGCGTTCGGCGGAGACGACGCCTGATACGGACCGTTGTAGCGGTGTACCGGGACGACGCACGCCGTCGTGTGTGTCCGTCCCGGTAACAGTACCGCCAGTTCCGGCCGTGACACCCTCGCCTGTCACGGGTGTCTGGGAGGCTCGCTGTCCGTCACTTTCGGGTCGACCGCACGACGGTGTGGGGTCCTGCCGGTACACAGGGACACCACTCCGTATCACACTCCCGGCTGTGTGCCCGTGACCGGTTGCGACCCACCCTCGCTGTTCCGTGCAAGTGGTAGTGATCGGCCGCGGGCACCGACGCCAGGTTCAGGGCGGATCGTCGCCAGCCGGCGCGTCGGCGAACCGACCCGCCCGGAACGGGGAGAGATCCACCGGCGGAGTTCGCCCGGCGGCCAGCGCAGCAACCGCGCGCCCCGTATAGGGACCGATCTGGAGTCCGGTCGCGCCGTGGCCCGTCGCGAGCAGGACGCCGTCGACGTGGGGGACCGACCCGAGCACCGGCAACCTGTCCGGGGTGACCGGGCGCAGGCCGGCGCGCGTCTCGCAGATCCTGGCGTCGTCCAGCCCGGGAGCCAGGTCCCGCGCGGTGGTGAGCAACTCGCGGACACCCGCAACCGTCGCGTGGGGTTCGTAGCCGGCACCCGCCTCGTCGGTGGCACCGACCGCGACGCGACCGCCAGCCCAGGGAACCATGTAGCGGTGGTCGAATCCCGTGACAACGGGCCAGTCGGCGCTCTCCTCGGCCCCGGATTGCACGTGGACAATCTGTCCCCGCTGTGGGGAGACCGGAATCCGGACGCCGAGCTGGTCGGCGAACGCCGACGACCAGGCCCCGCCCGCGATCACCACAGTCTCGGCCGGGAGCGTCGCCTCCCCGGTCACGACCCCGGTGACGGTGCCGTTCTCGACGCGGAGCCGGTCGGCTTCCCTCTCCTCAACCGCGAGGCCGTGCCGGGCGGCGGCCTTCCGGAGCGCCCGCTCGAAGCGCCGACCGTCCACCTTGGCGGCGCCCTCGTAGTACAGCGCCCGCTCGGGTTCGGCCAGCGGCGGGAACCGCTCGACCGCCTCGCCGGGGTCGAGTTCGTAGATCGTCCCCTCGGGCGGGTAGCCGAGCGCAGTCTGGCGCCTGCGGATACGGCGCTCGTTGGCGGCCAGTGCCTCCAGGTCGGCCCCGTCGGTAGCGACGTTGAGCAGGCCACACTGCGCGTAGCCCGTCTCCCCGACGCCCTCCTCGCGGAGCCGGTCGACCAGGTCGGGATAGTACTGCACCGCCGGCGCGGCGAGGTCGAACCAGTCGTCGGAGGCCGTGCGGCTGCTCGTCGGGGGCGAGATGATGCCCGCCCCGGCGTCGGTCGCTCGCCCGTCGTCGCGCCTGTCGAGCAGGAGTGCGTCGTGGCCGTCGCGGGCGAGGTGGTACGCGACCGCGGAACCCACGACGCCGCCCCCGATCACGATGACGTCGGCACCGGCCATGTGTAAGCCTACGGCCACGAGGGAGTTGTCGGTGTCGACGCGTACCACACTCGGGCAGGTGACGTGTTCGACCGATCCACGGGGACAGCGAAGGGAGGTCCCCGGGTCGGAACACGGAAGAGGGATGTTTCCGCGCGAAGATATGCCTCCCGTGCGCTCCCTCTCTGCGCTGACCCAGACAGTAGCGGACCTCCGTAGCGGCGGTCGGGGGAAGATGCTGTTTACCGTCGCGTTCGGCTGGTTTCTCTCGATCAGCGTCCGGATGCTCTATCCCGCGCTGTTGCCCTCCCTGAGGACGGCCTACGGGCTCACACTCACGACTGCCGGGCTGCTGTTGACCGTGTTGTGGGTCGCGTACGGGCTCGGACAGCTTCCCGGCGGTATCCTCGCGGACTGGGCCGGCGAGCGTCCGCTGCTGATCGTGAGTTCCCTGCTCGCTGCCGCGATGCTCGCGCTCGTGGTCGTCGCGGAGTCGGCCGTCGTCCTGTTCGTCGCGACGACGTGTTTCGGCCTCGTGACGGCGCTGTACGGCGTCTCGCGGTTCACCATCCTGACCGAGATCTACCCGGACCACCTCGGCACGGCGACCGGCGTGACGATGGCGGCCGGCGACGTCGGCAACGCGGTGATGCCCCCGGTTGCCGGCCTGCTCGCGGCTGCTGTGGCCTGGCAGTACGGCTTCGGCCTCGCGATCCCGCTGTTCGTCCTGGCTGCGGTCGGGCTCTGGGTCGCGTTACCGACCGGATCGCCGACCTCGACGCCGCTCGCCGAGCAGGTGTCCCTCGACAGCGTCCTGCCGACGCTGTCCCGGCCGGCCGTCGGGCAGGCGACCGTACTCCTGGTGCTGTGGGCGGTGATCATCCAGGCGTTTATCGGCTTCTACCCGACGTATCTGATCGACGTCAAGGGGCTGTCGACACAGGTCGCGACCGGGCTGTTCGGGTTCTTCTTCGGGCTCGGCGCCCTGGTCAAGCCGGCCTCTGGACGGGCCTACGATCGGATCGGCGTCCGGTACCCGCTGCTGGGGCTCATGTGCACAGCCGTGGTTGCGCTCGGCGCGCTCCCGTTCGTGCGGGACGTGTGGTCGTTCGTGGTGGTCACGGTCCTCGCAAGCAGCCTGCTCGGGTACGAGACGATCATCGTCTCGGATCTCACCCGCCGACTCCCGGAACAGACCCAGGGGACGAACCTGGGTGCGCTGCGCACCATCTACATCATGCTGGGCGCGCTGAGCCCCGTCGTCTTCGGGGCGGTCGCAGACCGGGGCTACTTCGACGAGGCGTTCTTCGGTATCGCCCTCCTGGGCTGTGTGTCCGTTGTTTTCGTTCTCTACGGGGTGGAGTACTAATACGGATTGCCGTAACTGTGTCCCAGTACGATCGCACGACAGCGTACAGTCGATCCGGCACTGACTCACAGCGATCCGCACGATATCCCCCGCGGAGCCGGCCCGGCGCGCGGGCAAGAGCCGGCAGTGCGAGCCCCCGCGTCGGACACCACCGATATCGACGGGCGTTTACCCCGACAACGGATATAGGACACCGATGCGTATTCAAGACGAGTTCGATCAGTGGGCCGCCTCGGGGCGGGACCGCGAGATCGAAGACCACCACTGGCACACGGCGAAACACGCCCTCGCGCGGATGCCCATCGAGACGGGGGACAGGGTCCTCGATCTCGGCACGGGTTCGGGGTACGCGCTGCGGGCACTCGACGAGGCCCACCGCCTCGACCGCGGACTCGGGCTCGACGGCAGTCCCGAGATGGCCCGGAACGCACGCGCCTACACCGACGTCGGAACGATCAGCTACACAGTCGGGGACTTCCACTGCCTGCCGTTCGCGGCCGACAGTATCGATCACAGCTGGAGTATGGAGGCGTTCTTTTTTGCCGGTGAACCGGTCACGGCGCTCGAGGAGATCCGGCGGGTCCTCCGCCCCGGCGGGACGTTCTTCTGTGCAGTGAACTTCTTCGAGGAGTCCGAACACACCCACGAGTGGCAGGAGAAAGTCGAGGTTCCGATGTCCCTCTGGAGCCGGGAGGAGTACCGCGATCTGTTCCGGGAGGGCGGACTGCACGTGGCCACACAGGATACCATCCCGGACGAGGAGATCGACATCCCGCCCGAGGCGGAGTTCCCGACCGAGGAGTGGGAGACGCGTGCGGCGATGGTCGACCGCTACCGGACCTGGGGGACGTTGCTGACCGTCGGCGTCGCGCCGTGAACAGGGACGTCGCGCTTTGCGTGAGGTTCGATGGTGGTTTCAGTGATCGACGCTCACTGTCTGTTGTGCTCGGACTCCGCTTTTTCGTCTGTGAGGGGTGTGAAACCGTCTACGCGGACGTCGAAAAGCCGCTGCGGTGCCGGAGTTGCGGCGACGAACCGGTCGAAGAACTCGGTCCCGGGACCCGGGCGTCCGAGTACTTCATGCGAAACTGAACGTGCGGTCGATCCGGCACTGACTTACCGCGATCAGTATCGATCCGTATCGTGACCTGCCGGTGTGATCCGTCGGAGTCACACAAGTGCTTACGATTGTGTGTACAAGCGATTTTGCCTGCAAATCGAACGTTTTCGGTGGCGGAGTCAGAGAGAGATCAGACAGCGACGCTCCCGAGCGCATGTGCGTGACCACCTCGTATCCGGAGACGAGGATGACCACCAGGATAGCCAGGACGAGAACGAGATTGGAGATGAACGCCGCGGGGGCACCCGGAATCTCCCGGGTTGCGACCCTGACCAGCGGCGGCACGAACGAGTATGTCACGCAGGCGACCAGCGCCCAGAGGACGTAACTCTTGACCATCACGAGGAATCGAGGTGATCGGGACGAATAAAACCGCCGGACAGAGGCGGAACGAGCCGGACGGGTCGCGCACTCACTCGGCGACCACGGGGTTGGTGAGCGTGCCGATCCCGTCGATTTCGGCCTCGCAGGTCTGGCCGGGCTCGAGCAGGTCGACCGGATCGCGGAAGATACCGACGCCCTCGGGCGTACCGGTCGAGATGACGTCACCCGGGCGGAGGGTCATGTTCCGGCTGATGTACGAGACGAGTTCGTGGACATCGAAGATGAACTCCCGGGTGTTCGAGGACTGTTTCGTGTCGCCGTCGACCCGCAGTTCGACGTCGACTCCGTTGGGATCGAACCCGCCACCGGCGACCAGTGTCGGCCCCATCGGCGAGAACGTGTCGTAACTCTTTCCCCGGAAGAACTGGTCGTCGGAGAACTGTGCGTCCCGGCCGCTCACGTCGTTGAGCACCGTGTAGCCGGCGACGTGGTCGTCCACGTCCCCCTCGTCGAGATCCTTCGCTGTCGTGCCGATCACCGCCGCGAGTTCGACCTCGTAGTCGACCTGTTCGTCGCCGGGATGGACGATCGGGTCGCCGGGGTTCGTCACGGTCGTCGGCGCCTTCGCAAAGAGGAGCGGCCGGTCGGGGACCTCCGCGCCCTGCTCCTGTGCGTGGTCGTGGTAGTTCAGCCCGGCACAGACGATCTTGCCCGGAACGGGAACCGGTGCCAGCAGGCTCACGTCCCCGATGTCGCGGTGCGCGAGCGTCCCGCGGTCGACGCTGCGGCGCACCTGGTCGAGGTACCGCCGGTTGGTGAGGTCACCGTACTCCGGTTTGCCCGCCGGCAGCCCGGCGAGGGAGTAGACGCGCGCGTCCCGTTTGACGCCCCACGTTGCGCCGCCGCCAGTGGTGTAGCGAACGAATTGCATCACTGGCATGTGGGCGCAGCACGTTTTAAAGCGTGCCGGTTCGCACGAGACGTCGACCGCGTGCAGTCGGGCCGGGACAGATACCGTCGACCAGTATCTACTGTCGGCTATACCCACGTGAAGATATTCCCCAGCCCGGGGTGCCGACAGTGCTCTCGCGCGCGGAGCCGACAGAAACAGTTGTGCCAGTTCGTCGAATCGTCCGCGCCGCCTCGCGCCTGCGGGAGCGAGGGATGTGCTATCTTTATGAGAGACGTGTACTAGGATCCGGTCATGGCTCCGAACAGATCGAGAGAGTCCCTGGCGGTCCCGGAGGAGGCAGTCGTCGAGGTGTGCGGGGAGACGCCGCTCCCGGACCTGGGACTGATCGAGCAGGTCTGGGAGACGGATCCGATCCCGCGGGCGGAGATCGCCGACCGCGCGGGAGAGGCCCTCCGGTCACTCCCGTTTGCCGGCGTTCCGGAGGGTGGCGAGGTCGCGCTCGGGGTAGGGAGTCGCGGGATCGCCAACCTGGCGACGATCGTCGGCGGCGTTGTCGCGGGTGTCGAGAAACTGGGCTACGAGCCGTTCGTCTTCCCGGCGATGGGCAGTCACGGCGGCGCCACCGCGGCGGGCCAGCGCGAGATGCTGGCCGGACTCGGCGTCACCGAGGAGAGTGTCGGCTGCGAGATCCGGTCGAACATGGCGGTCGTCGAGGTGGGGCGCACGCCCGAGCGGGACGTGCCGGTCGTGTGCGACGCCGAGGCGGCCGCGGCCGACGCGATCGTCCCGATCAACCGCGTCAAGCCACACACCGACTTCGACGGCCCGGTCGAGAGCGGTCTCTCGAAGATGCTCGTCATCGGGATGGGCAAACAGCGCGGGGCGAAGATCGCCCACGACTGGGCGGTCGACTGGTCGCTGCGCAATATGCTCCCCGAGATCACCGAGCAACTGCTCGCGGAACTGCCGGTCGCTGGCGGCGTCGCAATCCTCGAGGACCAGCGCGACGACACGGCCCACATCGAGGGGATCCCGCCCGAGGGGTTCCTCGACCGCGAGGCGGAACTCCTCGAACGGGCGTACGACAGCATGCCGACCCTTCCGTTCGGGGAACTCGACGTCCTGGTCCTCGACCGGCAGGGCAAGGACATCAGCGGCCAGGGGATGGACACGAACGTCATCGGCCGGCGGCCGTTCGCGATCCAGGAACCCGAGCC
>CAZUVE010000115.1:0-9009 GCA_964623735.1 uncultured Halobacteriales archaeon
CCACGTCGACAGGGAGGGCGTCGCGGTCCAGGAGGCGTTCGAGCATCGTCCCCACCCCGGCGGCCACCTCCACCACCCGGACTGGCGGGTCCCGGTCGGACAGGAACGCCATCGCGTCCCGGAACACCCGTTCGTCCAGAGCGCGGTTGTCGACGGTGCGCTTTGCCGCGAGATACCGCTGGGTCGAGTACTCCCCGGGCGGCCCGTCTACCATCGCCCGAGCGAGAGCAGGGGGTCCAGTCGTGACGCACCAGTCACCGGTCGGGTCCGTCGCCAACTCCCGCGATGATCGTGCGCGCAGCCGAGATTACGACGAGGGTGCCGGCCGACCGAGTGCCCGCGGCGAGCAACGCGTCGGCGGTCTACGTCCGCCGGTGTACGAACCACCCGCCGAAGACGGCGGTGAACACCGCCGCCGGGGGGCCGACCTGTCCGTGTGCGCGGCAGACCTGTCGGACGGAGCGTAGGCAAAACGCACACGTCGCGACACGGAGCGACAGTCCCCGTGGCTTCCGCCGACGCGCCCGTCACAGCCGGCGTTGCCGCGGTAGCGAGGCATCCGACGACGCCCACTGGTGGTGAGGCAGTGAGAGATGGCGAAGGTCGGGTCTGTGACACACTCGACAGTTCGAACGTGACTGACTTATCTTGTCGGTTCGGCGTCGGACTCGTACGGGTCGTGACGCGGCGAATGGTATCACCCGTTCCGTCGACCGGTAAAACAACGACAAAACCGAAGACGCGGTCGACAGGAGCAGTTGTGTGGCCGGCTCTGTTCGGGCAGGGCCAGCCTTTAGATTGCCGGCGAACAACTGTTGCACATGCACTGGCAGAGACGGCGCGATCTGGAGGGCGGGAAAGAACTGGGTGTCTGGGTGCTTCTCGACGATGGAGCCGTCGAGAACGAACTGTACGTCGAGTCCCACGAGTACCGGGGCGGCGATTTCGACGTATACACTGCGTCGCCCGAGGGCGAGTGGGAACACAGAGGGACCTTCGACACGGCCGGCACCGCGTTCGACGCGGCCCTTGCGTACATCGACGAGAGTCAATTCCCGGTCGAGGGCGTGTGAGCGGGCCTGTCCTCGCGGACGACGCGTCCGTGCACTGTACTAACAGAGGGACTCGCTGATACGTTCGGCCGCGACCGGTTCGCCAGCAGTCGCCGACAACGGGCCGGGGCCGATCGCGCCCGCCGGCGTTTCTTGGCAACACATAATCCAAACCGCACACGGAAACAAGTAAAAAACGTTGTGTGGATCCGTTCGGTATCGCTCGAGACAGATTGCTGTCCCTGTTTCCCGTCACGACCGAACGCCGTCGTGCGGTCGGTCCGGTAAAACGGTACAACCGACCCTATCAGGTCGGTCGAGCCGAGAGTGTCAGAACGCCCCCGGGACGACGACGTAGGCCAGCAGTAGCGTCAGTATCCCGGTGGCGACCCCGTAGTAGACCAGGGTATCAGTTCCAGCCGGATGACGCGGCCTTCCTCGCCGATGAGACCGACGACCGTGAGCGCGGCAACGACGTTGTGGATGGCGACGAGGTTGCCGATGGCGCCGCCGACGGCCTGTGCAGCGACCACGATCTGGGTGGGAGCGCCAATCTGCTGTGCGGCCTCGAACTGGAAGAGCCCGAACAGAATGTCGCTGACGGTGTTCGACCCGGCGATGAAGGCGCCGAACGCACCGATGAAGCCCGAGAAGAACGGATACAGCCCGCCAGTGACGTCGGCGGTCAGCTGCGAGAGGACCTGGAGCATCCCGGGTTCACTCCCGGCCGCGACGGGTGCGTTCCCGGTGAACTGCATGATCATCACCGTCGCGACAGCGAACCACAGCGCGACGACCGCCGGGGCGATGTTCCGGAACGCTTCCGCCCACGAATCCCTGATCTGGCGGGTGTCCATCCCGTGGAGCCCGTAGGTCACAATCGCGACCAGCACGAAGAGGGTCCCCGGCAGGTAGACAACCTCGATTCCCTCGGAGCAGGGTGTGCCGAGGATGTTGTTCCACTCCAGGGCGACGCCGGCCAGGAAGCTCTGGAGCGACGGAATAACGCGCGTCACCACGAGCAGGGCCGCCACGAGGATGTACGGTACCCAGGCCATGCCCAGCGACATGTCCCGGCTGTGCATGTCCTCGAAGGCAGTGCCGCCGTCGGCGGCGACCGTTTGCTCACCCGTGGTCGTCCCGCCGGAGACGCCGGTTCCCGGTTCGATGCTCCCGACCCAGTGGTCGGGCCACCCCTCCCGGGGACCGAAGTCCCAGTCCTCCTCGGGGAGAAAGTAGCCGGCCCGCAGGGTCACGGTGACGATCAGCAGGCCGATCATCGCCCCGAGCAGTGCCGGGAAGGTCGGATATTTTTCCCCTCAGCCCGGGAGTGTCGCTGCGAGTCTCTCGACCGGATGGGGTCGTCTCCTGCAGGCGGTCGGTCGTCCGAGGTCGGCCCGTCGCCGCGGCGAGTCGTGGTCTCAGCGGTCGGGTGCGAGCAGTTCCACCGGGTGGACGGGGTCCTCGCCGAGCAGGTCGCCGATCTGGTCCGTACAGGAGGTCCCGCTGGCGAGCACGTGGTCGGCGTCCATCTCCCGCAACTGCCCTTCGAGGTGCGAGCCGACGTCCATCGCCAGGTCGTAGTACTGCTCCTTGTAGCCGAACGAACCTGCCATCCCGCAACACTCGACGTCGCTCGTCGCCACCTCGTACCCACACTTCTCCAGGACCGCCAGCGTGTACTCCGCCAGCCCCATCGTGCGTTGCTGGCAGTGGCTGTGGTACGCGACCGAGACACCATCGGCCGTCGCGAGCGCGTCGGCGTCGGCGCTGTTGGCGAGCAGTCCGTAGACGTACTCGACGACTTCGTAGCTGTTCTCGGCCAGCGGGTCGAACGCCTCCCCGGACAGGAGCCGCTCGTAATCCTCGCGGAACATCGCGAGATCGCTGGGTTCCACGACGACCACGTCGTAGCCCTCGTCCACGTAGGGACCGAGGGCGTCCGAAACCCGCTCGGCCTTGGTCCGTGCGGTGTCGATCATGCCCTGCGAGAGGGGGGCCCGACCGCTCCCGGAGACCGGTGGCACCACCACCTCACAGCCCAGCGCCTCCAGGACACGGACAGCCGCCTTCCCGCGCTCGACCAGCATGTAGTTCGTGTAGGGGTCGGCATAGAGGACGACCCGTTTCTCCGGATCGTCGGGCTGTGGTGTCTCACACGCCTCGAACCACTCGACAAGCGTCTCCCGGCTGAACGCGGGCAGGTCGCGGCGCCGGTCCACGCCGGCGAACGTCTCGAGGAGGAGTTTGGCGGGGGTGGAGTTGGCGACCCAGTTCGACAGCGGAGCGAACGCACTGCCCACCTCGGCGAGGGTCTCAAAGTTTCCGAAGAGGCGTTTCTGGAGGCCGGGGCCGCTGGTCTCCGTGTCGGGGGTCAGTCCATCGACGAGGAACGCCACGTTCGGGTCCCGGCCGCTGTTGATCCGGTCCCGGACGACGGTGTTGATCCAGGGGATGTCGATCCCGACCGGACAGGCGTCGACACACCGGGAACAGCCGGTACAGAGGTCGTTGAACTCCGCCGCCGAATCGAGCCCGTGGACGCCCGCCTCCCAGCCGGTCGCGATGCCACCCGAGTAGGTCTCGCCGCCGAACGCGTGGCCGCCGACCGACTGGAAGTTCGCACACGTGTTCGCGCAGGCCGAACACCGGACGCAGTACAGCGTCTCCCGCAGGTGTTCGTCCTCTCGCATCGCCAGCCGGCCGTTGTCGATCAACACGAGGTGGAAGTCACGGTCGACCTCCCCGTCGGTGATCGGCGTCTCCGGGTCGTCGAAGTCGACCGTGGGCGAGTCCATCGGCGGCGTGAACAGCGACACGTAGCTGGTGATATCCTGGCCCGTCCCCGAACGGCCGATGAGTTCGACGAACGGCCGGAGATCCTCGACGCTCGGGACGATCTTCTCGACGCCGGCTACCGCGATGTGTGTGTCGGGGACGGTCACTGTCTTGCGGGCGTTGCCCTCGCTCGTCACGAGGGCGAGGGTCCCCGAGTCGGCCGTGATGAAGTTCGCGCCCGTCATCCCCACGTCGGCACCCTCGATGAGTTCGCCCAGACGCTCGCGGGCGAAGGTCGTCAACTCCTCGGCCGTCTCCAGCGGTTCCTCGGGATCGAACCGTTCGTTGAACAGGTCGGCGATCCCCCCGCGGGACTTGTGGATGGCCGGCGCGACGATGTGGGAGGGCGCCTCGTCGGCCACCTGGAGGACCCACTCCCCGAGGTCGGTCTCGATGACATCGACGCCCTGGGTCTCGAGGTGGTCGTTGACCTCGATCTCCTCGCTGGTCATCGACTTGCTCTTGACCAGGCGGTCGGCGTCGACGCTCCCGCAGACCTCCGCGACGTACTCGTTGGCGTCGGCGGCGTCCTGCGCTATGTAGACTGTCCCGCCGTTCTCCTCGATGGTCGCGGCGAGTTCGTCGATCAACTCGGGCAGGCGCCCGATTGCGTCCTCCTTGATCGCCCGGGCCTCGTCTTTCAGTCCCTCGTAGTCGTCGAGTTTCGCGACCGACTCGTACCGGCCGAGATTGAACCCGCGGGTGTTCTCGGCGACCGCCTCGCCCTCCGTAGCCAGCAGCTGGCGGATGTGGGCAGCCTTGGCCTCGCGGTCGACGCTCATCCGACGACCACCACCTCGACGGTCTCGGGGCCGTGTGCGCCCCGAACGAGCGCCCCCATGTCGGCGGTTGCCGACGGACCGGTCGCGATGATGGCCGAGTCACGCGTCTCCCGCAGCTCCCTGCCCAGCCACTCGAAGGCCGCCGCCATGTCCGGAACGACGTCCTCGGCACGGAGGACGGCGACGTGTCTGTCGACGAACAGGCTGACGGGTTCGCTCGCGGCCTCGTCGGCGCGCAGGAGGAGGCTCCCGTAGTCGGCGATTGCCAGTGCTGCCCCGGTCACGCCTGTATCCGCCGCCGCCAGGTCGGCAGGCGTCGGGTCGGGGGTCACGTCCGGAGGCAACTCCACGCCGTCGATCCCCAGCGGGGCGCCGACTGCGGGTGCCTCGATGGCGTCCGCGATGGCTGCGGTCGCCTCCTCGGCCGTCGCTCGCGTCAGGTCGACGCCGTACTCCGCCGCCCGCGAGGCGAAGCGCTCGTACTCGCCCTCGGTCATAACACCGCCTCCCCGGTAGTGACACAATCTCGCATAGTGGTACTCTTCGTGTCGACGCACTTCTATGTTTCTGGTCCCGGGAACCGGGGACAGGGAGACGAGGGGGAACCCGGACCTGTCGGGGAAGCTAGTCGTCCCCGGCGGCGCGGACGCCGGACTGGGTCCCGGTCCCGCTCCGGGACCACCGGCGACGACTCTGTAGACGGCAGAGAGGGCCCAGACACCCATCCCGAGGGGGATATAGGGATGTTCGAAAGCGTTTATGAGGTCGACCGCATACGTTTTTGCGGTCAATCCTGTAATGACTTTCGAACATCCCTATACTGGAGGATCTGCTCCTGACGGGAAGAACCGCCTCGTGGACGGTCTGTCCCCCGCCCGAAACCGGGTGTAGACTGCCCGCGAGCCTCTCGAAACAGTGAGAGCACTCCGGATACGGGTCTCTCGGCTGTTCCGAGGTTGTTACAAATGTATACTTGTAACACACGGTCGTCAGCGCAGACAGCCATCCGCCCGGTCACGGTCCACTCAACGACAACGTCGCTGTACCGATTTTCCGTGTCGACCGCGAGGCGTCGTGGGACCGGGGACGGCGGACAGCGACCGTACCGGGGGTAACCCTTTTATCCGTGACCGAATACAGCAGAGCCATGAGCGAGGCTGTCGAAGACGACGCCGTCATCTCCGTCGATGTCACCAATATCGGCGGGATCGACGAGACGTCAGCCGATCTCTCTCCGGGAATCACCGCCCTGGTGGACCCCAACGCGACCAACCGGACGTCGTTCGTCCAGGCGGTCGCGGGCGCGCTTGGCACTGATTTCGTGACGCTGAAAGGCGACGCCGACCGCGGGACCGTGACGCTGACCGTCGGCAACGAGACGTACACGCGCGAACTCCGGCGCGAGGACTGTCACGTCTCGACCGGGGGAAACCCCTACCTGGACGACCCCGAACCGGCCGAACTGTACGCCGTGCTGGTCGAGTCCAACGAGATCCGCCGCACAGTCCGTCGCGGCGGGGACCTCCGTGACCTGCTCCTGGCACCGCTCGACACCGAGGAGATCAGCGAGCGGATTGCCGACCTCGTGGCCCGGCGGCGCGAGGTCGACAGGGAACTGGACCGGCTGTCGGAACTAGAAGGCAAGCGTGCGGACCTCGAAGCCGAGCGCCAGCGTCTCGAGAAACGGCACGAAGAGCTGGAGGCGAAGCTCGTGGACCGCCGGGAGGCGTTGCAGGCTGTGGAGACGGATCCGGAGGCCAGCGTCGCGGGTGGGTCGGAACCCGCGGCGAAACGCGGGGCGTTGCGCGAGGCCCGGACCGACCTCGAGGCGGTCGAACGGGACCTGGAGATCGAACGGGAGAGCCTCGCGTCGCTGCGGGACAACCGGGAGACAATCGAGGCGGAACTCGCGTCGCTGTCGGCACCCGACAACCAGCGGCTGTCGGCAGTCAGGGAGCGAATCGACGACCTCCGCGAACAAAAGCGGACGCTCGAAGCCGCGATTAGCGAACTACAGGGGGTGCTCCGGTTCAACACCGAGCGGCTGGACGGCGCAGACTCGGTGCTGTCGGACGCACTCGGGAGGTCGGGCGACCGCGCAGTAACCGCCGGTCTCGATCCCGCTGAGCGGACGATCACCTGCTGGACCTGCGGGAGCGAGGTCCACAAGGGACGGATCGAGGAGATGGTCGACCAGCTCCGGGCACTCCGGCAGGAGAAGAGCACACAGCAAAACCAACTCGAAGCCGAGATTGCCGACCTTACCGAGGACCTCGAGTCCCTCGAGGCGGCGCACGAACAGCGACAACACCTCGAATCCCGTCGCGAGGAGGTGACAGAGAGGATCGAAACGCGGGAGTCGACCGTCGAACGACTCGAACGGCGACGGGACGAACTGGCCGAGCGGGTCGCAGACCTCGAATCTGACATCGAGGCCCGCCAGGAGTCACGGCAGGACGAACTCCTCGAGTTGCAGGCGGAAGTGAGTCAGCTCGAAGTCGAGCGCGACCGCACGGCGGAGCGGCTCGAGGAGGTCGAGGCACAACTTCGGGACATCGGCGACGAACTCGCCGCCAGCGACGACCTCGAACGGGAGCGCGAGGAAATCTCCGAGCAACTCCAGGAGTTGCGTACGCGGGTCGACCGGATCGAAGCAGCGGCTGTCGAGGCGTTTAATACCCACATGGACGCGATCATCGACCAGCTGGAGTACGACAACCTCGACCGGATCTGGATCGAACCGACACAGCAGGAGGTTACGGACGGTCGTGAGCGGGTCTCCGAGGAGGCACTCGAGGTTCACGTGGTGCGGGAGACAGCCGAGGGAATGGCCTACGAGGACAGTCTCGACCACCTCAGCGAGAGCGAACGGGAACTCGTGGGACTGGTCGTTGCGCTCGCGGGCTATCTCGTTCACGACGTCCACGAGACTGTCCCGTTCATGTTGCTGGACTCCCTTGAAATGGTCGACGGTGACCGACTGGTCGACCTCGTCGCGTACCTGGAGGAGTTCGTCCCCTACCTCGTCGTCGTACTGCTCCCCGACCACGCCGACGCGTTCGAAACCAACCACGCCCCGTCTCATCACCGTATTGTCGACGTTTGAAACCGGGATAGAGGACCTGCGTTGAGTACTATATTATATAAAAAATATCACCTAACAGTTCAATTTTCTCGTCTTCGGATCTACGTATTTCGTTTGAGCTAATAATAGTAAAATATTTTTTCTATATACTTTTCTGGTACTATCGGGCTGAGACAGAACCGACGTCAGTGTAAGCGGCAGAACTGATGAGATGACATATCAAATCAGTTGGTGGTCCCACCGCCTCGCTGACCTGGTCACCGGGGCCGGCGAGTTCGGACCTGGCACCCTCTAGTGATCCGTCAGTCATGAAGTGTTACGCTCATCTCCCGCGAGTGAGTGTTTGATCGCGAACAGTTCTCTCTGGGCGTACAACACACAGAGTGAGACGGATCGCTGTAAGTCAGTGCCGGATTGACCGCACACGTCGTGCGGTCGTGCCGGTACACAGTCACAGCAATCCGTATGAGTAGTCACCACGGTGTCTGCTCTGCGCTGGCCGCTCACTGTGCCCGCCCGTCGCAAGCCAAATTTTATTTGCGCAATAGACAACGTTGCGATATGAGTACTGATGCCGAATCCCCGCACCAGTCAGGCTCCGTTCCAGGCTTCCAGCGTTTCACGCAAGTACAGTTCGGCGGTGTGATTGCGTTGCTCGTCGGGGTCAGTCAAATGCTTGTGGGAACTGTTGTTCTGGATGGGCTATTGACAGTTGTTGTTGCATGGGGAGGAGGCCTGCTGGTTTTGATCGGGACCAATCTCATCCAGAACAGGAGCGCATTTCACAACGGGTGGAAAGAAGACGGTATGCACGGACTGTTGAGTCTGCTATTTTTGACCGTTACGACTGCATTTGTGCTTGTTGCTGCCGGACTGGTGCTCGTTGGTTGAAACCTGTCCTGGATCACAGGGTGACTCGTAGTGATTTACGGGAGTATCGAGGAGAAAGCCTCGCGCTTCAGCGCTGTCTCTTACCCACAAATCGAGTCGCTATCGAGATCGATGAACCCGACTGAAAATCCCGATATCTACAGATGAAACACCTTGTGGAACGATTTTGCCTATCTCGTTTACCCGCATTCAGTAACCCCCCACCGCCGGTATCACCGCCTGAATCGCTCCTCCCCTCGAACTTCCGAGTACAGATCGGGTTCGACAGCGTCTGAAACGGTTGTCTGGGGCTCGGTGAACTTATGTGTAAGAGACAGCCGTTCACGGCGGGGAGGAAGTCAAGACTCATCCCTGAGACGGT
>CAZUVE010000116.1:0-8779 GCA_964623735.1 uncultured Halobacteriales archaeon
GTCCGGTCCATCACGTAGGGTTTGCCGGTGCCGTCGTTCACGAAGTACCCCTCCGTACGCCCGGTCGCGAAGGCGTCGGTGCCGACGGGCACGTGCGGGTGTTCCCACAGCGAGAGCCGGAAGTTCCGGTCGTGGAGGTCCGCGATCATTCCCTCGGGGTCGGGGAACTGCTCGCGGTCCCACACCAGGTCACACGCGTGCTCTTCCCGCATCCAGAACGGATCGAGGTGGATCACGTCGGCCGGGATATCCTCTTCGCGGAGGCGGTCCGCGACCCGTTCGAGTTCCTCCCGGGACTCGTAGCCGAGCCGGGACATCCAGAGGCCGAAACTCCACTTCGGCGGGCGGTCGGGCCGCCCGGTCAGGCCGGTGTACGTCTCGAGGATGTCGGTGAACGAGTCCCCACAGAAGAACACGCAGCTGAACCGGTCGTCGGCGACAGAGACGACGCCCGTCGCCGTCGTGGAGTGGCCCAGATCGTAGTGGACGCGGCTGGTCGTGTCGACGAGCATGCCGTACCCGGCGGTCGAGAGGTGAAACGGGATGTTCTTGTAGGCGTGCTGTGTCTGGGTGCCCAGCGGTTCGACGTGCCAGAGATCGAAGGTCCGCCCGCGGCGGTCGAAGCCGGTGAACTGCTCGCCGAGTCCGTAGACGCGCTCCCCGGGCTGGAGACGGAAGGCCGTCCGCGTCTCCGCGACCCGGTGTGGCCCCTCGTTGATCTCCGCCAGTTCGAAGCCGAGCGGCGGCGTTCGGTCGTTCCCCCGCACGTCGTACAGCCCCCGTTCCTCGGCAAAGAGGACCTCGCCGTCGCGCTCGACACGGAAGTCCCAGGGATCGGTACGCACGTAGACAGTGACCGTGCCGGTCTCGACGACGATCGTCTCCTCCGTTTCGGTCACCGAGAGGTCGACAGGCTCGGCGATGGCCTCAGGGTCGAGTTCGGGATACCGCTCCCGGCCGCCCTCGGCGGGATGGCGCTCCCTGGCTTCCGGGTTGGCCTGGAGTTCGAAGCGGAAGGTCGCGGGGTCGAAAAACTCCAGGCTCACCGGGACGGTCCAGGGCCGATCGGTCAGCCGTTCGAGGCTCGATTCGGTTGTACACTCGAAGGTCACGAACCGGCCGTCGACCCGGTAGGAATCCACCGCAGCAACGGTCGCGTGTCCCGTCGTCATCCTCGGATGATGGGACGCTCCCGGTAATAAATCCTCGCTGTCGCGGGCCGGTCACCGGAATCTTTAATCCCGGCTCGGGTGTGACCACAGACGATGGACGACGAACCAGACTACCGGATCCCACAGGGTGGAGGCGTGCCCTGGCGGGACATGGGCGCGGCCGAGCGAAACCGGCCGCCCGAACGCGACATCGCTATCACCGACATCCGGACCATGGCCGTGGCGGGCAACTTCACCTGGGGCATCGTCAAAGTCGAGACCGACGCCGGCGTCTACGGCCTCGGCGAGACGTTCCGGGCCGAGGCAGCCCTCGACATGGCCTCGCGGATGGCCGTCGACCTCGAGGGCGAGAACCCACTCGACACGAGCCGGATCCGCGAGTTGCTCGAACAGCGCTACACCGGCTGTGGCCGGATCGGACAGGCCGCGTTCACCGCCATCGAGACCGCCTGTCACGACATCAAGGGCAAGCTACTCGACGTTCCAGTCTACGAGTTGCTCGGCGGCAAGTACCGCGACGAGATCAGGATCTACTGCGACACCCACGGCGGCGAATCGCTGGGCGAGGCAGGCGAGCACGACCCCGAGGAGGTGTACACGCCCGGATCGTACGCCCGCGCCGCACGCGAGGTGGTCGACGAGGGGTTCGACGCCCTGAAGTTCGACCTCGACGTCCCGACACACGCCGAGTACGACGAGGCCAACCGCCGCATGGACAACGCGGCCATCGACCACAAGGTCCGCCTCGTCGAGGCGGTCCGCGAGGAGGTCGGCGACGACGTCACCCTGGGGATGGACCTCCACTGGAACTTCACCGTCGAGACGGCCATCCGTCTGGGGAAGGAACTCGAACCGTACGACCTGGCGTGGCTCGAAGACCCCGTGCCGCCAGAGAAGTTCGAGGCCCAGCGACGGGTCACCGAGGCACTCGACGTGCCCGTGCTCACTGGCGAGAACCTCGTCGGTACCGACCAGTTCAACAGGGCCGCGCGGACCGGGATCCTCGATATCGCCGCCCCCGACGTCAACAAGTGTGGCGGACTCGGCGAGTTCGTGGACATTGCGACGGTGTGTGACCTCTACGGTGTGCCGATCGCCTCGCACAACATCTCCAGCCCGCTGGGCACCGTCGCCGGCGCGCACGTCTCGGCGGCCATCCCGAACTTCCTGTGCATGGAGTACCACGCCCGGGACGTCCCCTGGTGGAACGAGATGTGCGAGCGCGTCGCCGGCGACGACCCGATCCTCGAGGACGGTTCGATCCGGGTGCCCGAAGGGCCGGGACTGGGTGTCGAGTTGAACCGCGACCTGGTCGCCGAGTACCTCACCGACGGGTCCGAGCTGGTGGTATGACCGGGAGTACCGTCGTCGTCACGGACCACGACTTCGAGGATCTCTCCGTAGAGCGGGAGGTGCTCGAGGGCGTCGCGGACGTGACTGCACTCGCGGACGGCGTCGGCGTCGTCCCCGGAGAGGCGGCGGCACGGGAGGTGCTCCGGGACGCCGACGGCGTTCTGAATCTCCGGTCCGAACTGGACGCCGACACGATCGCCCACATGGACGACTGCCAGGTGATCGCACGGTACGGTATCGGCGTCGACAACGTCGATCTGGAGGCGGCGACCGACCGGGGGATCTGCGTGACAAACGTGCCCGGCTACTGTCTCGAGGAGGTCGCCACCCACGCCGTGACGCTCCTCCTGGGACTCCTCCGTGGCCTGCCGCAGTACCGGGAATCGATCGCCGCGGGCGGGTGGGACCGCGAGGCCGCCCCGCCGGCGCACCGTCTCTCGACGCTGACGGCCGGCGTCGTCGGCTTCGGCGCGATCGGCCGGACGGTCGCCGACCGGCTCGTCCCGGTTGTCGACGAGGTGGTCGCCTCGGATCCGTTCGTCGACGGCGAGGAGATGGCCGACCACGGCGTCGAGAAGGTCCCCTTCGAGGAACTGCTGGCGCGGTCGGACGCCGTGACGGTCCACTCGCCGCTGACCGACGAAACCCGGGGGCTGTTCGACGCCGGGGCGTTCGACCGGATGCGCGACCGGGCGGTGCTGGTCAACGTCGCCCGGGGCCCGATTGTCGACACCGACGACCTGCACGCGGCACTCGAGGCCGGCACGGTTGCGGGTGCCGGACTGGACGTCTTTCCTGAGGAACCGCCGGCGTCCGAGCATCCCCTCCGGGACCACTCGAGTGTCCTCGTCACGCCACACGTCGCGTGGTACTCCGAGGAATCCAACGCCGAGCGCCGGCAGCGGGCTGCGGGGGCCGTCCGGACCGTCCTGACCGGCGGCCGCCCCGACCACGTGGTCAACGAGACAGGACAGAGTTAATCGGGTTCGCGCGAACGAGTGACTGTATGCGTCTGTTGGATCGAACGACCGACTGGTGTCGGGCGGCGTGGGACCGGCTCGCCGGCGCCGACAGGGGCTGGAAGGCCACCCTTCTCGGCCTCGTGATTGCGCTTCTCGTTGCGCTCGGAACCGTCTGATGACGGGCGGCGTCGGACGCCTCCTCCCCGGACTGGCGGTGCTGGCCGTCGCGAGCAGCGTCGACGGCGACGAGGCTGCCGTCGCCTACGCCGTCGGGACGGTGTTGCTGTTCGACGCCGTCACGCTGGTTGCCTTCCCGGTCGCGGGTGCCGTTCTCGGTCTGCCCGACCGCGTCTTCGGCGTCTGGGCCGGGCCGAGCCTGTTCAGTACCGGTCCCGCCGCGGCGGCTGGCTTTGCCGTCTCCGAGACTGCGGGCCAGTGGGCGACCGTCACGAAACTGGCCCGGAACGCGTTCATCGGCGTTGTCGCGGTCGCGTACGCCGTCTCCCACACGGGCCGCGGGCGAACCGACGCCGCCGAGGTCTGGACCCGCTTTCCCAAGTTCGTCGTGGGCTTTCTCCTGGTTGCGGCGCTGGCAAACGCCGGTGTGCTCGACGCCGCGGCCCGGGGTGCCGTCTCGACTGTCGGCGACTGGCTGTTCACGCTCGCGTTCGTCGGTCTCGGTGTCGAGTTGAACCCCCGCCGCCTCCGCCTGGCGGGCGCGCGTCCCGTCGCGGTCGTGCTCGCACACTTCCTGACCGTGACCGCGCTGGCGTTTCTCGCGGTGCGAACGCTGCTGTAACGCGCGTCCGCGGGTCCCGGGCCAACAGTAAACGATTAGTGGGTCCACCCAGTCTGGGACGGTGCATGACCGACTACCACCTGGAAGTCGTCGAACCGGAGGACAACGTCGCGACGGCGCTGCGGGAGGTCGACGCGGGAGAGACCGTCACCGTCGACGTCGGCGAGGAGACGGCCACCGTCGACGTGCCGGAGGACATCGCGTTCGGGCACAAACTCGCGATCGAGGCGATCCCGGCCGGCGAAACGGTCCGGAAGTACGGCAAGAGCATCGGCAACGCCACCGAGGACATCGAACCGGGCGCGTGGGTCCACGTCCACAACGTCGAGTCCAACTACGGCCGCGGCGACCTCGCCGACGACGGGGAGGCGACGGCATGAGCGAGTTCCTCGGCTACGAGCGCGAGGACGGAAGCGTCGGCATCCGCAACCACGTCGTCGTCGTCTCGACGGCACCCTACGCGAACGACACGGTCCAGCGAGCAGCGGACATTGTCGACGACGCCATCCCGCTCACTCACCCCTTGGGACGGTGCCAGACGAAACCCGACGTGTTCCAGACCTACCGGACGCTGCTGGGCTACGCGACGCACCCAAACACCTACGGAGCGGTCGTGGTCGCCCACGCGGGCGAGATTGTCGACGGCGACGAACTCGCCGCGGACGTGGCCGAGACGGGCCGACCGAGCGCCTCTGTCAACATCCACCGCGAGAAGGGCGTCATGAACGCGCTGGACGCGACCGTCGACGCCGCACAGGAGATGGTGCAGGACGCGAGCGCCCAGCGGCGCGTCCCGGCGGACATGTCGCAGTTGACCTTCGGTATCAACTGCGCCACGTCCGACACGACGTCGGGACTGTGCCAGCACAAGGCCACCGCGGGCGCAGTCTGGCGGCTGATCGACGACGGCGGCCGCGGCGTCTTTGCCGAGACGCCGGAGTTCTTCGGCGGGGAACACGACCTCGCGGACCGCGCCGTCACCGAGGAGGTCCGACAGAAGATCCTCGACCGCGTCGAGTACTGGGACGACCGCCTGCAGGCGACCGGCTACGACGTCCGCGGCGCACAGCCCACGCCGGACAACATGGACGGCGGTCTGACCACCATCGAGGAGAAGTCCCTGGGTGCGCTCGTCAAGTCTGGCGAGGGCCCGATCCAGGACCTCGTCGACTACGGCGAGACGATCCCCGAGGCGTCGGGGCTGTACATCATGGACACGCCGGGCCACGGGGCCGAGTCGGTGACGGGCGTCGGCGCCGGGGGGGCCCACTTCATGGTCATCTCGACTGGCCAGGGACACACGCTCTCGAACGCGGTCATGCCGACAATAAAGATCACCGGCAACCCCCACAGCAGCGAACGCGTTCCCGAGGAGACCGACGTGGACGTCAGCGAGGCGCTGGTCGGCGACCGGGACGTCGAGTGGGCCACAGACCAGCTGTGGGCGGAGGTCACGGACGTTGCCGACGGGAAGCAGACGCTGAGCGAGGTCCTGGGCGAGAGCCAGTTCGCCATCCACCGGATCGGCCCCTCCACATGACGGCGGTCGACCGCGAGCACGCCGAGGCAATCGCGGCCGCGGCGTTCGAGCGCCACGGTGTCGTGCCGGCCGACGCCGAAACCACCGCCACTGTGCTCGTCAGCGCAGACGCTCGCGGGAAACACTCGCACGGACTGTTGCGCCTGGAGCGGTTCGTCCGGGGTCTCGAACACGGGAACGTCGACCCCGACGGCGACATCGAGGTGGTCCGCGACGGCGGCGGGGCAGCCACACTCAGCGGCGGCTCCCGGCTCGGTCCGGTTGTGGCTCTGGAGGCGGTCGGCGAAGCGATGGGGCGGGCCGACACACACGGCGTCGGAGCCGTCGGCGTCCGCGATTCGAACCACCTCGGGATGCTGGGCTACTACACCGAGGTCCTCCGGGAGGCCGGCTACGTCGGTGTCGCGATGACGAACACCGAACCTGCCATGCCGCCCCACGGCGGGGCCGATCCGGTGCTCGGGACCAACCCCATCGCGGTCGGTCTGCCCACGGACCCGCCGTTCAATCTGGACATGTCCACCTCCGCAATCGCCAGGGGATCGGTCCTGCGTGCGAGAGAGAGCGGCGAACGGCTCCCGGAGGGAGTGGCCCTCGACGCCGACGGCGAACCGACCCGGGATCCGGCCGCAGCGCTCGAGGGGACGATCCGTCCGTTCGGCGGTCCGAAAGGCTCCGGCCTGGCCGTCGCCGTCGAGATACTGGCCGGGGGCCTGGTCGGCGCAGCCATGGGCGAGGACGTCACGGGCACGTACCACACGTCCGAGGAGTGTACGAAGGGGGACCTCTTTCTCGCTCTCGATCCGGTGGTCCTCGGAGGAGAGGGGTTCGTCGAACGGGCGAGCGCGTTCCTCGCTGACCTGAAAGACGGGCGGACCGCGGCCGGGTTCGACGAGATCCGACTCCCCGGCGAGGCGTCTGCCTCGGGGGCCGACGCCGACCGGATCACGGTCGACGACGACGTCTGGGAGCGTGTCACCGGGCTGGCCGACGCGGACTGATAGTGATTGCTGTCAGTCAGTGCCGCATCGACCGCACGACGGTGTGCGAGACTGGGAAACAGTTCCTCCGTGCGCTCCACAATCGAGCGAACCTGTCCTGAGATAATAGAAAATTATATTAATCAGATGACTGTAGAGACGGAACATGTCACGGGATGGCAGTCCCATGAGGCGGCGTCGAATCCTGCAGGGAATCGCAGCGAGCAGTAGTCTGTTTCTCGCCGGATGCGGTGGCAGCGGCGGCGACGGTGGCGACGGCGGCGACGGTGGCGACGGCGGCGACGGCGGCGACGGCGGCGGCGACGGTGGCGACGGCAGCGACGGGGGTTCGGTCTCCGGATCGGTCACGTTCGTCCACATCGCGTCGTTCGAGCCGTCGGCCAACGACTTCAAGCAGGCGTACGAGGCCAACAACGACGCGACGCTGAACGTCCAGGCGACGCCCGCAGAGTCGAGTTCCACGCGGGAGTACTACGTCAACCAGTTCGCGGCCCAGTCCAGCGAGTTCGACGTCGGCATGATGGACGTCATCTGGCCGGCCGAGTTCGTCAGCGCGGGCTGGGCAGCGCCCGTCGAGGATCCCCAGGGGCGGACCGACGGGATGCTGTCGACGCCCGTCGAGGCCGCGACCATCGACGGGGAGTTGCACGGGATGCCGATGTTCACCGACGCCAACGGTCTCTACTACCGGACGGACCTGCTCGAGCAGGCCGGCTACGACGAACCGCCGTCGACGTACATGGAACTGGTCACCATCGCACAGGACGTCAAAGACCAGGTCGACGAGGACCTCAACGGCTACATCTGGCAGGGCGGCGCCAACGAGGGGCTGACGATCATGTGGCTCAACTGGCTGTGGGGGATGGGCGGGTCGGTGCGCGCCGACAACGGCGACCTGGTCGTCAACACCGACGAGGGCGTCGCCGCGCTCCAACACGCCGTCGACCTGATCTACGAACACGAGATCACGCCCGAGTCGATCCCCTCCAGCGGGACCGACGGGAACCGGCAGACGTTCCAGCAGGGCAACACGATCTTCATGCGGAACTGGCCGTACGCCGTCTCGCTGTTCCAGGACGATACGCCGGTCACCGACAACTTCGCCGTGACGACGATGCCGAAAGCCGAGGGCCACGAGGACGCAAACAACTCCTGTCTGGGCGGCTGGAGCCTCTTCATCAACAGTTTCTCCGAGAACGTCCAGGCCGCGCAGGCGCTGGCAAACCACGTCGGCAGCCCGCAGGCCCAGGAGCGACTGGCCGCCGAGCGCAGCCGCCTGCCGGTGCGCCAGGAACTGTACGACGACGGCTACTGGGAGGACAGCGACTCCGACAAGCCGGCCTTCCTGGACCGGTTCGCCGAGATCCTCCAGCAGACGAGCGCCCGACCGGCGACGGCCCAGTACTCCCAGTGGTCGAACATCGTCTACACGCAGTGCAACGAGGCGCTCACCCAGCAGAAGACGCCACAGGAAGCCCTCGACGACGCCCAGGAAGAGATCGACGGCGAGATCAACTGAGACCGGGACTCTTGATCGACACAGCACCACCCCACGCCGTGTGTCGGCCCGGCGGGGGCGACCCGATCGGTCGTCGGACGGTCAGATAGCTTTATGTGTCACGAGGTAACACTCCACAGCAATGGCTGACGGGACGACCGGGGCGGGGGAGGTGACCCGTCTCGGCGAGGAAGGGTTGCGCGGTCGGCTCAGGCGCTACCGCGAGGCCAGGCTCACCGAGGAGGAACTGGCGGTCGCCCTGTTGACGCCGGTGATGCTCTTCCTGATCGCGGTGTCGTTCTACCCGATTGTCGACACCGTCTGGGCGAGTCTCCACACGGGCTACGTCATCGACCTGCCCGCAGAGACGACCGAGTTCGTCGCCGTCCAGAACTACGTCAGGTTGTTCGCCAGCGAGAGTTTCTGGAACGCACTGGGCGTGAGCCTGTTTTAC
>CAZUVE010000117.1:0-8756 GCA_964623735.1 uncultured Halobacteriales archaeon
GCACCGTGGACCTTCCCGAACGTGTGGCCGCCGGCGATGAGCGCGGCCGTCTCCTCGTCGTTCATCGCCATCCGGCCGAACGACTGTCGGATCCGGTCGGCCGACCACTCCGGATCCGGCTGTCCGTCCGGCCCCTCCGGGTTCACGTAGATGAGCCCCATCACGGTGGCGCCGAGTGGCTGTTCGAGTTCGTCCGCCTCGTCGAAGCGCTCGGAAGCCTCCCACTCGTCCTCGGGGCCCCAGTAGACGGACTCGTCGGGCTCGAAAGCGTCCTCGCGCCCGCCGGCAAAGCCGAACGTCTCGAAGCCCATCGACTCCAGGGCGACGTTCCCGGCCAGGACCATCAGGTCGGCCCACGAGAGCTTGCGGCCGTACTCCTGCTTGACCGGCCAGAGTAACCGGCGTGCCTTGTCGAGGTTCGCGTTGTCCGGCCAGCTGTTGAGGGGCGCAAAGCGCTGCGTACCGCTGGAGGCCCCGCCGCGACCATCGGCGGTGCGGTAGGTGCCCGCGCTGTGCCACGCCATCCGAATGAACAAGGGCCCGTAGTGACCGTAGTCAGCCGGCCACCACTCCTGGGAGGTCGTCATCAGGTCTTCGATATCCGCTTTCACCGCCTCGAGGTCGAGCGTCTGGAACTCTTCGGCGTAGTCGAACTCCTCGCCCATCGGGTCGACCTGGCGCGCGTTCTGATCGAGAATTGTCAGATCTAACGTGTCCGGCCACCAGTCGGTGTCAGACGCTTGCATCACCGGATAGTTGCTTCTTTCACGTATCAAGATTGCTATTCGCAGGTTGCGATTGGCTGTTCGCGTACTGAGATCTGTTCTCCGCGCGGTGAGATTGTGTAATCTGACACGGGAGTCCCCGCGGGCAACGAACGTCTCCCGTACTGTCGACGCCAAGCGCGTGATACCGTCGGCCATACCGACGTGAAGATGTTCGGCCCTGTCGGTGGCTTTGTTTCGCTCCCGGGGCTGTTTCAGGGTCCGAAACACGCGACGTATCTTCTTTTTTCTGGGCCGATTGTCCGAGAACATGGGAAACGTACGTTATCAGCGTGTGGGCGACCCCGCAGTGAGTATGCGGAGTGGCGGGCGACCCGTCAGTGAGACTGTCGTGGCGGCCGTCGCAGAATACAAGCGAGTCGACGTGTTCGACCTGGACCCACCGCTCTACGAGGCCATCGACCCGGACGCTCTCGACGCCCTGTTCCGGGAGGGTGAGGGGGACGTTCGGTTCGATCACTGGGGCTGTACCGTCACCGTCGATCACGACGGGGTGGTTACTGTTACGAACGGGGAGGACAGCCGGTAGAACTCACCCACGGGCCTATACGGACTGCTGTACCTGTGTCCCGGTACGACCGTACGCTGTCCTGCGGTGGATCCGGCACTGCCGTACGGCAGTCCGTACGAAACTCCGGTGGCTCCGGGTGCTGTCAAGCTACACGGACCGACACAGCGCGTAAAAACGTTGCAACCGACCCCATGAAGATGTTCCCCAGCCCGGGGTGCCGACACTGCTCACGCGCGGAGAGCCGACAGTACGACTACCCGCCCCGGGACTCGCCCCCGACGACTTCGGCGTATGACGCCACAATCGGATACCGCCACCCACTGTCGAACGCCTTTGTCGTGACCCGGAGTGCCGGCGGCGTCTGCTCGCGTTTGAACTCCGACTGCGTGAGGCGGCGCACGACGGTTTCGACCTGCTCCCGTGTCGCGTCGGTTCCGCCGACGATCTGCGCTACAGACTGTTTGTCGCCGACGTACCGCTTGATCACGGCGTCGATGACCCCGTACGGGGGAATGTCGTCTTCGTCGGTCTGTCCCTCTGCCAACTCCGCGGTCGGTGCCTTCTCCAGGACAGAGGTAGGAATCGGAGGGGAGTCGACCCAGGCTGGCGGATCAGTGTTGAACGCCTCCGCAAGCGCGTACACGCGGCGTTTGGTGCAGTCTCCCAGCGGTGCGATTGCGCCGACCGCGTCGCCGTACAGGGTACAGTAGCCGACCGCTGTCTCACTCTTGTTATCAGGAGTCAACACGAGCGCACCGGTGTCGTTGGCGACGCCCATCAACAGCAGGCCTCGCACCCGGGCCTGTGCGTTCTCGCGAGTAACGCCTCGCGTGCCCTCGTCCGGCGTGAGTTCCTCGATCGACGCAATCGCAGACTGCGAGAGGTCTTCGATTCCTTCCTCGCCGAACCGTATCTCCAGGTTACGGGCGACACGTTCTGCGTCCGTGCGGTTCTCCTCTGCGGTGATGGCGCTGGGAAGAGTGACGCCGTAGACGTGTTCCGGGCCGATGGCCTCGGCGGCGAGCGCAGCCGTGACCGACGAGTCGATCCCGCCCGACAGGCCGATTACCACCTCGTCGAACCCGGTCTTGTGCAGGTAGTCTCGGATGCCGAGTTCGAGCATCTGCCGGAGCTGGGCCGTCTCGGACGGCACTGTCGGAGTGGGAGGGTCGCTGTCCGGTGATTCGAACAGGACGTGGGACTCGCCAACCGGTCCGGAGGCGAGTTGGGAGCCGCTGGCGTCAAGCAGTAGCGACGTGCCGTCGAAGAGAATATCGTCGTTGCCACCGACCTGGTTGGCGAAGACCACCGGCGCGTTGATCTGTCTGGCGTGCTTTCCAAACCGGGTTACGCGTGCCGAGGGTTTGTTCACTCGGTACGGGCTCGCAGACAGGTTGACGAGGAGATCGACACCCCCGTACGGCGTAATCGGGTTCTTCCCGTGGCGTTGCTGTCCAGTCACCTCGTGGTCGTACCAGGCGTCTTCACAGATTGTGATGCCGACTGTTGAGCCACTCACGAGGACAGCCCGGGGCTTGGTGCCCCGCGAAAAGTACCGGTGTTCGTCGAAGATGTCGTAGGTTGGGAGAAGCTGTTTGTTGTATCGCGCGGCGGCTTCTCCGTCAGTAAAGACGGTTGCGCTGTTCGTCAGCGGCGGGCCGCTCTCTTTGGTCGAGGACGCAGTGTGGCCGACAACGAGTGCGGGCCCGCTCTCGGTTGTGCGGCGGAGTTCGTCGAGAGCGGCCTGTTCGGCGTCGAGCACAGTCTGCCGGTGGAGGAGATCTCTGGGCGGGTACCCGAGAAGCGCGAGTTCCGGCGCCACGACCAAATCAGCACCTGCGTTGGACGCCTCTGAGTAGCCTTCGATGATCTGGGTACAGTTGCCGGAGACGTCGCCGACGGTGGGATTGTGCTGAACGACGGCCACCTGAACTGGCAGAGGCATGAGAGCGGTTAGAGCTACTGGACTGTTAAATCTGCAGATGCGTGCCTCCGGTGGTCTTTTGCTACTGTCGGCTGTAGCTGATACCGTCGGCTACAGGTTCCTGAAATATTCGCCACCCGGGGTGCCGGGTCTCCTCACGTCGGCAGAGCAGACAGTACGGATCCACCGCAAAACAGCGTTCGTACCGGTACACGGGCGCAGCAATCCGTATCTGCCCACGGTTCGTATTATTCAGAGACCGCTCCATCGAGACTATCTCATTACTACGCCTCCCTCCGTGAGCGCGATTGCGGCTATTCAGCATGACCGTAGAAGGTCACAGCGGTGTTTGTCAGGAATGGCGTCACAGAGAAGTGGCGCCCGATCGGATCGGGGTGGGTGACCGGCCGGCCGGAGCTTGGGGGTGGCACCCGGCTGGATCGGGGTGGGTGACCGGCCGGCCGGAGTTTGGGGGTGGCACCCGGCTGGATCGCCGCGACGGCCCCGGTAAAAAGCACGTGGAGCGCTCCGGGCAGTCTGTCAGCGGCCGGAGACCGGAGTTCAAACACACGACCAGTACCGTCTCGAAAGTGCGGTACGGGAACCGGGTCATCTCGTTTTGTCGAGTCTCTCGAGGCCGTCGAGTGCGAACAGCGGGGCAATCTCACGGAACCGGCGGTACCAGAGCCGCGAACGCAGGACTGTCGTGCCCGCTGGGCACGGATCGGCGTAACTGTCTGCCAGAAGAACGCACGACTGCGTGCGGTCGATCCGGCACCGAAATCCGTGGGTTCCCCAACGCCTGTTCGGTTACTTGGAGTGTTGTCTCGACGAGAATAATCAGACTGCCGGCCCGGGAGCGAATCGGAGTATTCAGCCGTCTGAGTTAGTACAGTGTTCGGTCATGTGTCGTGTGGGAGATGATTTCGACCACACACCACCGGTCCGACCAGTTTAGTGGTGACGGCCGGATCAGGTCACAGGGCACCAGACGGAGGCGCTCGCACGGGACGTGGAACTGTGCGGCTCCGACGACACCTACGCGTTCCTCGACCGTGGGATCGATGTGACGTTGCAACCTATCGGGAGTGATACTGTCGGCTATAATTACGTGAAGATATTCCCCAGCCCGGGGTGCCGACAGTGTTCACGCGCTCACGGCCGACAGTATGCACCCGGACGTGACTCTGTCAGGTGCCACGACACCAGAGCAACGAGTTCAGCTCGTGAGACTCCGAGTTTGTGACGGGCGGGGTCGAGCAAATCACGTCCGGGTAGATATCAGCTACGGGAGTCGGGAGCGAGGTTCCGAGCCGGGCCGCCCTGTAACGCGATCAGATCGATGAGCAGGCAACCTCCTCGAGCAACTCCTCGTCAATCGTGTCGGCCACTCGGCGGGCACGGACTGTGGAGTGCCTTTCTCGTCGACGGCGACGGGGACGTACGCCTCGAGACCGGTTTCTCCAGTGTCGTAGACGGAGGCGGTTATTCGGATTCGGTTCTTTGCATTCAACGTCGATGTCGGCATTCGCGGGTTGTGGTGCCGAGTCCAAGGTGAGGACACGCACCCCATCGCGGGGGTAAATGAAGCCCGCTATCTCGGTCGGGGGTCGGACCGGCACGGCCCACAACCCAACCGTGGGGTGCATCGAGTTGGGACCCTCCCCGTCGTGGGCACGGTCCGTGACCGTGCAACCCCACGACTTGTCGTGGGAGGATGTCAGAACACGCACCACAGGGGACAGTACACAGAGGCCCTGTCTCCCACGGGCGAACGTCTCAGGGCGACCGACGGAGGGCAGTGGAGTTAACATTGCCGCGTACCCAAAGCTGTAATCACAGTAGTGCTACAACACATACATCTCCGTCAAGAATATGGAATCTGGGACAATCGAACCGACTGTACTGGTGGTGGACGACGAGCGTAAGGTAGCCGACGCGTACACGCTACGTCTTCAAAACCGCTACAGCGTCGAGACAGCATACGGCGGCGAGGAGGCCCTCGAACTGATCGATTCAGACACTGACGTTGTCCTTTTGGACCGGCGGATGCCCGGGCTCTCCGGCGACGACGTACTCCGGAGCGTCCGCGACAGGCAGGTCGATTGTCGCGTGATCATACTGACAGCCGTCGACCCCGGATTCGACATCCTCGATATGCCGTTCAATGACTATCTGTGCAAGCCTGTCGACCGGGAGAACCTCTTCGATGCGATCGACCAGCAACTCAGGGTCATCGCTTACGAACTGCTGACCGAGTACTTCGAACTGGCGTCCAAGCGAGCGGTCCTCAGGGCTGAGTTACCCGAAGCAAAGCTACAGGACTCCGAACAGTACAGGGCTGTCGAAAACCGAAAACAGGAGTTCGAAAGACGGTTGCGGGGGCTCATAGACGACTACGAAGAGGTCAAGAACGCGTTCGATTCCATCAACCGGGAATCCTGAGACGGATATCACCCTCTGAGGCGTGACCGGTCGGAGTTGACGTCCTCGAGGAAGGCTTCGAGAAGTTTCCTCTGAGCCGCTCGCAGGTGGTGGTGGAGGGTGGACGAGCTGATGTCGAGGGAGTCGGCCACCTCTTCGGCCGTGCTGCCGCGCGGGCTCTCGAAATAATCCGCGAGGTAACTCGTCCGGAGCACTGTTCGCTGACGGTCGGTCAGTCGCTCTTGTAGATCATCTCTGAATTCGCTGACAGTCTCGCTCCGGGTCTCCAGTTCGCGTTTGGCGGCCAACTCCACGCCGTCGAACTCTCGTGTCACCGTCTCGACCACAGCAGCGAGGTCGTCCGAAGGGGCAAACTCGGAGACAACGCGTCCACCACTGGGGTCAAATTCGGCGCTCCGAACCGTTCCACCGTAGGCCGCGAGCGTCGCGAGCAGACTCGTGTCGGCCAACTCGAGTTCGACCACGCCACCGTCGTCGTAACTCCGGACGATCCGTCCCGAGTTGACAGACGACGCGTCGTCTGTCGACGCGAGCACAGTCTGTGGTGTCCCCTGATCGAATTCGAGATACACACTGATCTCTGCACCCTCGAGCGGCACGACGCCCCGGAGTTGGATGTTCGTCTCTCCCTCGTTCGCGACGTGCGGAAGGAACCCAGTGCGTGGCGACACCCCAAAGGTGAGTTCGACGACAGTATCCGACAACAGGAGTCGTTCCTGTTTGACCGCGTGGATCGCGTACCCGATTGCGGTCCCGAGAGCGGCGAACGCGACTCGTTCGTCCTCCTCGAGTGTCTCTGCGCGGTCGGTATAGACACCCAAGACGCCGTACGTCGTGCCACCGTGTGCGAGTGGGACCGCTATCCCCGACTGGACTCCCTGCGCGAACGCGATCCGTCGGACGCCCTCGGATACAGTCTCACACTCTACGAGTGGCTGGACGACCTGGATCTCGTCTGTCACGAGCGACTGTCGTTCGAGTCCCTCACCGGACTCGTCAGTGCCGTCCAGTATCGCCTCTACCAGATCCTCGCCGACGGTCCCGGCAACTGATCGACACTCCAGTTCGTTCGTTACCGGATCAGGCGTGCCGATCCACGCCGCGCTGTAGAGATCCGCCGACACCAACTGCTCGCAGACGTAGTGTTCGATCTCCTCCCGGCCCGAGGCCTGCGTCAGTTGCTCCACGATGGACTCGATGATAGTGATAATCCGCGTCACTGTCTCCAGTTCCCGCGCCCGCGTCTCGAGCTGCTGCTCGTATCGGTTCCGTGCCGAGACGTCTTCGATAATGACGGCGAGCGTCCCTGTTCCGGACTCGCTTGTCGGTTCGGTCCGAACGCGTAGCCAGCTGTCTAACTGCGGGAAGTACTCCTCGAAGGAGAGTGTTTCCGGCGTGAGCGTCTGCGTATCGAACGACTCGTGGAATGTCGCTTCGACCGACCGCGGTAGTACCTCGCGAATGTTCTCACCGGTCGGTTCGTCACACTCCAGTAGTTCCCTCGCGGCCGTGTTCGCGGAGATGATGGTGTACGTCTCGTCGATCAAAAAGAGCCCCTCACTCAGAGCGTCGAGTACGGTTTCCATGGGCTGGTTGTTATCCACCAGATTGTGCCCCTCGTACTCAATACTTGTCCTCCCCTGTCGTCCGTTCGTGATTGAATATTGACACTACCACAGATTTATACAGTTGTACTCAAATCAGTACACGTTCGGTCAACAGTGGGTGCACACGATGGGAGGCCACACAGGGGGCTGGAGAACCGTACGTACCGATACTGTCGGCTATGAGTGCGTGAGCAGTGTCGGCACTCCGGGCAGGAGAATATCCTCACGCCGGTACAGCCGACGGTACACGCAGACCCGTCGCTTCAGGTCCGGCCGGACCCACCGGCCTGCTCGCGGCGAAGAGAGACAGAGCGGCGTCTACAGGGACCGGAGTCCCTCCTGTCGCGTCGGAATCCGCGGACGCTGCTGCTGTACTGGCTCGGTCGGGTGGCCAGACGGTGGTGGGGAGACGTGAGCGAGACGGGGGTTGTCAGCCGACAGATCGCCCTGGCACTGTGCTGGCTTCTCGTCTTCTCCGTGTTCGGGCCGGCGGCGCCGGTCGGTTCGGTCGCGGCGGTCGGAAACACGTGTACCGACGTGAACTCCCTTCCAGCGGAGATCAACACGTCGGGCTGTTACACGCTGAACACGACGGATACGGACGTCACGGCGTCCACGGCAATCGATATCGACGCGGACGACGTGATCCTCCACGGTGACGGGAACACCATCGCAGCGGAGGCCGATTCGGCTGAACGCGGTGTGCTGGTTCAGAACAGCACTGGCATCGAGAACGTGACGATCAGGAATCTCACCGTCCGTGGTTTCAATCAACATGGAATCGTTGTGAGCGGGAGCCAGAACGTCACGATCTCCGGGAGTGACTCGCAAAATAATCGCTTGGATGGAATCGACATCTTCGAAAGCCAGGACGTCACGGTCTCCGGGAGCACCCTGCAGAATAATGCCTACGGAGTCGGGCCAAGCCGAAGCCAGAACGTCACGGTCTCCGGGAGCACCCTGCAGAATAATAGTTTCGATGGAATCGAGGTGGGGTTCAGCCAGAACGTCACAGTCTCCGGGAGCACCCTGCAGAATAACAGTGTCGACGGGATCGACCTATTCGATGTTCAGAATGTTACGGTTTCCGGGAGTGACCTGCAGAACAATAGTGTCAGTGGACTCAATTTATCTGACACCGAGACCGTCACGGTCACCGAGAGCACCCTGCAGAATAATGATGAGAATGGAATCTCTGTGGACGAAAGCCAGAACGTCACGGTCTCCGGGAGCAACTTGGAAGATAATGATTTGGCTGGAATCTCTGTGTTCGACAGCCAGAACGTCACGGTCTCCGGGAGCAACATACAGAATAATGATGATGAGTTGGCTGGAATCTTCGTGCGTCGGAGCCGGAACGTCACAGTCTCCGGGAGCACCCTGCAGAATAATGATGAGGATGGACTCGTAGTGTTCGGGAGTCAAACCATCACGGTCACCAATACCGCGTTGGTCAACAACAGCGACAATGGAATTCGGATAGC
>CAZUVE010000118.1:0-8636 GCA_964623735.1 uncultured Halobacteriales archaeon
TCGCGGTCTTCGTCCCGCCATCCGTCGAGACGCCGATGTCGATTTCGTCCCACTGTTCGAACTCCGCCCTTGTTTCGTCCAGGCTCTTGATCGGAACGAGCCCCTCGTCGGTCGACACCAGCGAGTTCTCCTCGACACAGCCAGTCGGCGCGATTGTCGTGGTGTTGTGGTTGCGGATGGGGAACCCCTCTTTCCAGTCGTCGGCGTCGAGTCCCGTCTGGTGTTCGAACCACTCCGCGTAGGCGGTGGGGTCGGCGTACTTGGAGTTGTCCCACTCCGCGAACGTCCCCCGTTCGGTGGCGAGTTCGTGGCTCGTCCACTTCGAGTGGCGGTTGATGTGGGTCATCAACTGGCGGGCGACCTCGTTTGCGGGCTCGCTGCCGTACTTCATGCCGAGCTGGATGTACAGCTGTGCCAGGCCCATGATCCCGAGGCCGATCTTGCGCATCTCCCGGACGGTCTGTTCGATCTCGTCGACCGGGAAGTCGGACATCGTAACCACGTTCTCGAGGAAGCGCGTCCCGAGTTCGATCCGGCGGTCGAACTCCTCCCAGTCGATGGCCGCCTCGAGGAACGCCTCGACGGCCTCCCCGGTCGGGTCGTCGCCGGCGAACTGCCCGGACCAGACCCGCCAGTCGGGTGCGTCCTCGGCGGCGAGCGTCGAGAGGTTGATGTGGCCGAGGTTGCAGGCCTCGTACTCCTCGAGGGGTTGCTCCCCGCAGTTCGCGACGCTGACGCAGGGACCGTCCCCGTCCCGGTCGGTGACCGCGAGGTAGTTGTGGTGGTCGTCGACGGTGATGTTGTAGACCGCCGCGGATCCGGCGTCGGTTACCGACGAGACGGTCAGCTGTTCCGAGACAGTTTCTGAGACACCGCCGGCCGGGACGCCGATCGCCGAGGTGCCGACAATCGTCTCCCCCGCGGAGAGATTGCCCGCCTCGACGTATCCGTCCGGCGTCCAGATCTCGTGGTCCGGTGTGCACCTGAGCGTTGCGCCCTCGTGGGTCTCGACGGACACGAGATCGGCCTCGGCGCGGGTGCGTCGCGGGTTCCGGCCGATGCTGACGGCCAGTTCGCCGGTTTCGCTGTCCCGACAGAGCACGCGGACGTCCTGCCCGTTCTCGGCTAACGTTTCGAGGGTTTCAGTCGTTCCGCCGGCGAGAGTAATCTCGGTGTCGCCGGTCACACAGGGGTTGGTCGCCAGGATGCGGTGGTCGGGATGCTCGTCGACGTCGAAGGAGTGTTGATCGTTGACCCGTTCGAGGTAGATCACGCCGGGTTCGCCGTTCTCGTGGGCGCCCTCGACGATGTGCTCCCAGATCTTCTCGGCGGGGACCGACAGGACCTCCCCGACCTCGACGTGTTCGCCGAGGCCGAACATCTCGTACAGTTCGCTCGTCTGCTCGGTCGCGACGTGCGGGTCGCCCGTGCGCGGATTGGTGAACGTGTACTCCTCGCCGGCCTTGACAGCGTCCATGAACTCGTGGGTGACGCCGACCGAGATGTTGAAATTCGAGAGGTGACCCTCGACGGCGTTGCGGAGGTGCTCTGGGACGCGGCCCTCGTCGTCGATCAACTCGCGGGCCTCCGCAAGCGCCTCGGCGAAGGAGTTGTGCGTGAAGTCGTCCGGATCGTTCAGGCGGAGCGTGTTCGCCAGCGAGACGTCCTTGTTCTTGGCGTGGATGAACTGGATGACGTCCGGATGGGAGACGCGCATCACGCTCATCTGGGCCCCGCGGCGGGCGCCGCCCTGGGCGATAGTTTCACACAGCTGATCGTACGTCCGCATAAAGGTTATCGGTCCACTGGCAATTCCGCCGGTCGATCCGACGGAGTCTCCGTAGGGACGTAATTGCCAGAAAGCATATCCGCAGCCGCCACCGCTCTGGAACACCTCCGCGGCGTTCTTGGCTGTTTCGTGGATATCTGTTATATCATCGTCGGGAGACATGACAAAACACGCAGATAGTTGCTGGAGTTCGTCCCCGGCGTTCATGAGCGTCGGACTGTTCGGCATAAACGAGAGGTCCTCCATCGCGTTCTGGAACACCCCGGCCATCTCCTCGACGTGTTCGCGGACGGTCTCGGGCAGTTCCGGGACAACCGTCTCGTAGGCGAACTTGTTGACGTTGTACTCGGAGAGCGTCGTCTCGGCGTCGTCGACGACAGTGGTCCCGCTGCCGAACACTTCCTCGGCGAGTTCGTCCCGACGGGGATGGTCGGGCTTGAGCTGGTCGGGCGTGACCGGTACCTCGACGCCCTCGTTCCGTGCCTCGAAAACCGCCTCCGCGAGGGCGATGTTCTTCGCGACCCGCTCGAACAGTTCTTCCTGGTCCTCGGCGACGTTCCCGTCGGCGTCCTTGCGGAGATACCGGGCCGGCAGAATGTTGTAGTAGGCGTTGTCGGTGAGTCGCTCCGCCAGGGTGTCGCCGTCGGTGCGCTTTATCGGCAGTGTGACCTCGCCCGCGCCGACTTCCTCGCTCATGCGCGGTCACCCCGACCGGCTGTCAGTCGTGCGATACTCCGTCGCTTGCGTTTTCCAATTCCTATCATCTGTATCGAAATTTCCGTTGTATTCGGACGCTGATAACCCATTTGTCTCCGTATTTCCGTACCTCTGTATCGGTGTCGGAACTCTGTTACTCTCGGCCGGATCCCGCCGGACGTCCGGGGTAATGGTCCGAACAAAAATCACGAGACGGAACATCTTAAGCTTCATCGGACCGCAGTGAAAGTGAAAGTGGTCTGCCGTCGGCCCGGTGCTGTCGTTCGGTTTCCCAGTAGAAGCAGAGGGGGGTTTCGGGTGGAGATTCCGGGCCACGAGGCTTATACCGCCCCCGGTCGAGGCTCAGATATGAGACTGCTCGCGACAGCCCTGGCGCTGGGACCGCTCGGGTCGCCGCCCGGAATCGTCGTCACGCTGGTACTGCTCGCGCTGGTGATCCTCGTCGGGCGGTTCGTGCTCGCGCTGGCCTGGCGGCTGGTGCTGATTGCGCTGACTGCGCTCGCGGTCCTGTGGATCCTCGCGGCGCTCGGGTTCAGCGTCGGCGTGTTCTGACTACGCCTGCCGGAGGAAGTTCCGGATGACGTCGTGACCGACCGCCGTCAGCACGCTCTCCGGGTGGAACTGGACGCACTCGATGGGGTACTCGCGGTGGCGGATGCCCATGACGAGTTCCTCGCTGCCGGCGTCGGTCCGCGCGGTCACCTCGAAACAGTCGGGGACGTCGGTGGCGATCAGGGAGTGGTAGCGCCCGCCCTGGAACCCCTGATCGAGCCCCCGGTAGACGCCCTGCCCGTCGTGTTCGATGGCGAAGGCCTTGCCGTGGACCGGTTCGGGGGCCCGCCCGACTTCGCCGCCGTAGGCGTAGACCGCCGCCTCCAGCCCCAGGCAGACGCCCAGCGTCGGCACCTCGGGGCTGACCTCCCGGAGCACGTCGGTCGTCACGCCGACGTCGCGGTCGTTCTTCGGGTGGCCGGGCCCGGGCGAGATGACGATTGCGTCCGGGTCGACAGCCTCTATTTCCCCGAGGTCAGTCGTGTTGCGAACCACCTCTGTCCGGGCGTGTTCGCTGACGTACTCCACGAGGTTGTAGGTGAACGAGTCGAAGTTGTCGACAAAGAGGACGCGCTTCGTATCGCTCGGTCCCGCTGGGACGTCGCCGGTCCGGGTCGCGCTGTCCGGGCTGTCGGTCCCTACGGCCTCCTCGCCGCCCTCGCTGGAACTCATCGGGAGGCTTCCTCCGGGACCGCGTCGGCGGCCCCGGGCGCAGTGCCGTCCTCGACACGATCGAGGGCCGCGAGCACGCCGTCCATCTTCTTCTCGGTCTCCTCGTACTCCGCGGCGGGGTCACTGTCGGCGACGACACCTGCGCCGGCCCGGACGGTTATGCGCTGGGGAGCGTCCCCGCCGTCGAGATCCTCGACGGTGCCGGTCCGGATGACGATCGCAAAGTCGGCGTCACCCTGCCAGGAGACGTAGCCGAGGCCGCCGCCGTAGGGTCCCCGGGGTGTCCGTTCGAGGTCGTCGATGATCTCCATCGCGCGGATCTTCGGCGCGCCCGAGAGCGTCCCCGCCGGGAAGGCCGCCCGCACTGCGTCGAAGGGGTCGTACTCCCCGGCGAGCGTCCCTGTCACCGTCGACTCGATGTGCTGGACGTGGCTGTACTTAAGAACGTTCATGAACTCCACGACGCGGACGCTCCCGGCTTCCGTGACGCGCCGGACGTCGTTGCGCGCCAGGTCGACGAGCATCGTGTGCTCGGCCCGCTCCTTGCCGTCGGCGAGCATCTCGCCGGCCAGCCGGCGGTCCTCGACGGGGCTGGACCCCCGGGGACAGGTGCCGGCGATGGGGTTCGAGACCACGCGCCTGTTGCCCACCGACACCAGCGTCTCCGGGCTCGCGCCCACGATAGTCAGGTCGTCGTAGGCCAGCAGGTACATGTACGGCGAGGGGTTGACCTCGCGCAGCGCCTCGTAGAAGCCCAGCGAATCGACCTCGCCGTACAGCTCCCGCGTCCGCGAGACGACACCCTGGTAGATGTCGCCGCTGTAGACGTGTTCCTTGGCACGTTCGACGGCGGCCTCGTAGTCCTCGCGGGGGCCGGCCTCCTCGCGGTCCCGCCGGAAGCCGCCGGTCTCGGGCGGGGAGGCGTCTGCGAGCAGACCGGCAACCCGCCCGGCCTCGGCGGCGAGGGTGTCGTAGCGCGCGCCGGCGTCCTCGCCCTCGCGCAGGACCGGCGTGAACACCAGCGAGACGCGGTCCTCGGCGTGGTCGAACGCCAGCGTCCGGGTCGTGAGGACGAACTGTGCGTCCGGAAACCGCGAGTCGGGCCGCTCCAGACCGACCTCGTCGAGCCAGAGGTCGTAGACCGCGTCGTAGGAGAGAAATCCGACCAGTCCGCCGTCGAGGCGCTGGCGCTCGCCCTCGGGAAACCCCCGCAGGTCGGCGTCGGGTAGAACGGCGCGCAGACTGTCGAGCGTGTCCCCGCCGTTGGGCGAGAGGAGGTCCGCGTAGCGATCGTTCAGGACCTCGACCTCGGTCCCGTCGGGGTCGACGGTCACGACCGCCTCGGGGTCGGAGCCCACGAACGAGAAGCGTGCGTGGCGGTCCTCCTTCGTCGGCGCGAACGCGCCGTCGGGGTCGCTGGAGGCCACCTTCTCTGCGCTCTCCAGGAGAAAGGTGTACTCGCCGGCCTCTGCGTCGGTCGTCCGGCCGGTCAGCGCGGCGTACGCAGCCAGTGGTTCGACCCCTGTCTCGACGTCGGCGACGGTCCGGACCACGGCCGGCCGGTCGCCGGACGCACGCTCGACGAACGTCTCCCGGTCGACGGCCAGCGCGTCGCTCACGCCGACACCCCCGCGGTCCGGTCCGCCGCGCGGCGGGCGCTCGCGACGAACGCCTGCACGGCGCCGTGGTCTTTGACCCCGCCCTCGCGCTCGACGCCGCTTGCGGTGTCGACGCCGTACGGGTCGACCGTCTCCACCGCCTCGGCGACGTTCCCGGGGGTGAGCCCGCCGGCCAGCACGACGGGAACACCGAGGTCCGCGACGGCCTCGCGGGTCCGTTCCCAGTCGACCGTCTCGCCGGTGCCGCCGCCTCCCGAGTCGCCGACAGAGTCGACCAGCAGCGCGTCGGCGGCGTCGGCGTAGGCCGCCAGGTCGGCGTCCGGGCCGACGGCCGCGAGGACGTCTGCCCCGACACGCTCGCGGAGGCCGGCGACCAGCGGCGGGTTGAGCGACCCGTGAACCTGGATCGTGTCCGTGCCGACCCGCTCGTGTAGCGCGACGGCCTCCTGGACGGCGTCGGGCATCGTCACCAGGACCGTCGTCACGAACGGCGGGACACCCGCGACGAGTTCGCGTGCCCGGGCGGGCGATATCTCCCGCGGGGTGTCGACGGGGACGTCGACGACGAACCCGAGCGCGTCCGCGCCCGCCCCGACGGCGGCGTCGCGGTCGGGTTCGCGCCCGAGGCCGCAGATCTTGATCCGGGTCATCCGCCGACTCCACGCAGGTCGGCCAGTTTCTCGGCGGCGGCACCGGAGTCGATGGTCTCCCGGGCGAGGCTGACACCGGCCTCCAGGGAGTCGGCCTCGTCCGCGATGTAGAGGGCCGCCCCGGCGTTCGCGAGGATGATGTCGCGCTTGGGGCCGTCTGCCTCCCCTTCCACGATTGCGCGCATGTCCGTGGCGTTCTCCCCGGGTTCGCCGCCAGCGACCGCCCCGACGGCCGCTCGTTCGAGCCCGAGATCAGCGGGTGTCAGCGTGTACTCTGAGATATCGTCCCCGTCGACCTCGGCGACAGTCGTCTCTGCGTGGACGGCGATCTCGTCGAGCCCGGAGCCGTGGACCACGAGTGCGCGATCGACGTCCATTCGGGCGAGCGCGCGGGCGAGAACGGGCACCAGGTCGGGATCGTAGACGCCGACGACCTGTGCGTCCGCGCCGGCCGGGTTCGTCAGCGGCCCGAGCACGTTGAAGATTGTCCGCATCCCCAGCTCTTTGCGCGGGCCGATGACTGCCTTCATCGCCGGATGGAAGACGGGTGCGAGCATGAACCCGATCCCCTCGCTCTCGATGTGCTCTTCGACGGCCGGCGGCTCGGCGTCGACGGTTACCCCCACCTCCTCCAGCACGTCCGCGCTCCCCGACGAGGAGGAGACGGAGTAGTTACCGTGCTTTGCGACCGGGACACCCGCGCCCGCCACCACGACGGCGCTCGTAGTGGAGACGTTGATGGTGTCGTAGTCGTCCCCGCCGGTCCCGCACGTGTCGACGAGGGTCTCCCGGTCCGGGTCGATGGTCCGCGCAGCCTCGCGCATCCCCTCCGCGAAGCCCGCGATCTCCGTCTCTGTCTCACCTTTCGCCCGCAACGCCGCCAGCAGAGCGCCGATCTGTGCCTCCGTAGCCTCCTCGAAGACTGCTGTCGCCGCCGTCCGGGCCTCTGCCTGTGTCAGGTCCTCGCCTGCCGTGACGCGCTCGATGTGCTCTTGCATTTGGGATCACCAATGTATGTTTTCGTCTTACGATGGACAAATCCATACATCGGGTTAAGTGTATCGGATCGGCACACCTGTCGGGGGCAACCGGGGATCCGAAACCTTCAATTGTCCTTGCGAACAATCCTGCAGGTGACGGGTTCGTGGTCTAGGCCGGTTATGACACCTCCTTGACATGGAGGAGGCCGGCGGTTCAAATCCGCCCGAACCCACATTCCTGCCGGGAGCAACTCCGCGGAAACAGGAAGTCCCTGCCTCGACGAGCCACCAACGGCGGCGAGCAGGCAGGGGTAGTTCACCCCGTGCCGTGATTGGCACGGGAGCGAACGTGACTAGCTCTCGATTGGAATGGTCTTTCCTCTCGTTGTAGCGTCCTCGACAGACGGGAGATACACATCGAGAATCCCGTTCTGGTACCGGGCTCCGATGTTGTCGTCGTCGATTTGCTTGGGCATTCGGAAGGACCGACGGTAGGTTCGTGTCTCGTCGCGGCGGTCGTCAGTGCGTTCGGCCGCGATTGTCAGGCGGCCCTCGTACCAACCAACCTCGATATCGTCGGGTTCGAACCCAGGCATCTCGACGCTCAGGACGAACTCTCCGTCCTGCTCGT
Organism: uncultured Halobacteriales archaeon; assembly: GCA_964623735.1. Classification (GTDB taxonomy): domain Archaea; phylum Halobacteriota; class Halobacteria; order Halobacteriales; family Haloarculaceae; genus SW-9-67-25. The sequence continues at coordinate 7,611 of CAZUVE010000118.1, forward strand.
AGAGTTCGTAGTCGCCAGAACCGGTGCCGAACAGCCGTGATGGTGTGCCGGTACGGGAAAGCCAAGTGCTGGCTGGGTCAGTTGGGAGCGCCATTGTTTGCCACCTCCAGAGGGAGATTGTTTGCGGTTCTATATAAAAGCTTTGGCTGCGTCCGGCACACCTCTGAACGACGCTTCGACTGTGTCTGTCATAGGGTCGGTTGTAAGCCATTTCCGCCTCGACCGCCCGCAGTCGTGCGGTCGTGCTGGGACACAGTTACAGCAATCCGTATCGTGCATCAGGCGTGGCGTCACCCTCTGTGCGCGGATTTCTGTACAGGCTCGGCGACCCATCCGCTCTCCCCTCTCGAGAGCGGCCACCGTTCGTCTCACCCAGTCGCGAGCAGTTGCGACCCGGCGAAGACGATGGGGACGAGCACGGCGAGGTAGACAGCCGCAGAGACTGCCCAGTCGCGTCGGATGGCAGCGGTGCGACCGGAACCCGCGCGCGAGCGCGGGAGGACGACCACGGTAAAAAAGCCGACCATCAGGACGTACGTGACGGCTGTCGCTGCCAGCGTCGCCGCAGGCGAGGGACCGCCGAAGAGTGCTTCGCTCGTCAGGAGGACCCAGACGAACAGCGGGCCGGTCAGCAGGCCGGCGATGTAGTGGACGGTGGTGGCGAGTCGCTCCGGCGCGTCGTCGGGGTGCGTGCCGGTAAGGACGCCCGACGCGACGAACGGCGGCGTCTCGCCCTCGGGCAGGCGGGCCATCGCGACGTCCATCAGGAGAACCGCGGCGACCCCTGCAGCGACGCCGAGGACGAACCGCAACGGGACTGACAGCGTCGACGCGAGCGAGAGCGGGTCCATATCTGGCGGTTGTGCGCCGATGGATATCGATGTGGCGGGCAAACCTTTGGGTACAGACACGGTTGCCCGTCTTCGAAATACTTTTTTTTGTCGTCACCGACTCTCCGAGTGGCGATATCTGGCCGCCTTAGCTCAGACTGGGAGAGCACTCGACTGAAGATCGAGCTGTCCCCGG
>CAZUVE010000119.1:0-8604 GCA_964623735.1 uncultured Halobacteriales archaeon
CCGCTTCCTACGTCGGTACACTGGAGAGCAGTTCGGCAATGGCCACACGTTCGCGCACCTCCGCACACCTCGGCGGTGTCATATGCACCCTGCGGTGTGGTCAGTCTTTCCACCGGCGAGCGAGCAGTCCGGCGAGTATCACCGCACCGGCGGCCGCGACAATCCCGAATCCGGGGCCCCTCGCGGTCGGCGTTTCGGTGTTGGCGGACGCGGGTGTGGTACTCGCCCTGTCGGACTGGGGTGTCTCCCCCGTCGCGGTCGCTGGCGTCGGTGTCGGCGTCATCTCCGGCGCCGGGGTAGCGGCAAATGCCCCCGGATGGAACCGTTCGGCCATCCTCCGCATCGGGATCACGACCCGCGGGCCGGGTTGGCTGATGTAGTTCGCGTTCACGACCAGAATCTGATTGGTCCGGACGGCGGTCGTGTTCGTGTAGGGTTCCCGCTGTGGCACCCGGGCGCCGCTCGGAACCACTATCCACTCGGGGTCGCGCTCTGCGACAACCTCGGGGTTGAGTTGCCGGTACCCTGTGATACCGGCGTTCGCCGCGACGTTGTCTCCGCCAGCGGTCCCGACTACCCCGTGTACGAACGTCTCGTCACCGGCGGTGAAGTTGAAAAAGTAGTAGAGTACGCGCGGCCGGTCGCGGGTGCCGACGGCCGCCCGGATCGCGGAGACGTTCGCTCTCGTCTCCGCCACGACCCGTTGTGCACCCTCACACTCGCCGACGAGCCGGCCGTACACCTCGGTCTTGGTGTAGATGTCGTCGAGCGATTCCCCGAACCCGGCCCTGTAGACCGTCAGCCCGGCGTCGCGGAGTTGCGCGACCGCCGCGCTGTCGACGACGTTCGGGGCTATCACGAGATCGGGCGACAGTGCGACGATCTGCTCGAGGTTGGGCTGGCCCTGCGGGGTGACGATGTTCGTCCGCTCCTCTGATCCGTTCAGATACGCGGTGTACTGGTTGACGGGCATGCCGACGACCGTCTCGCGGGCACCGATCTCCCACAGCACCTGTGCCGCGCTGGGCGCGAGGACGACCACCTGCTCCGGCTCGGTCTCGACAGTCACCGAAACACCCGTCGCGTCCGTCCGCGTGACCGGAAACGAACAGTCCGGAACTGCGTCGGTCGTTCCAGTCGCCAGGGACGGGACAGCCGTCGACCCATCTCGACTGACGGGCTGGGCCCCGCTCACTGCGGGCACGACGGCACCGGCTGCGACGAGCAGGCACACCAGCCCGGCAACGGTTGCTCGCATACATGTACCGGGGCTGCCTGTGCAACAAGTATTTGACTATTCAAAGTGCATTTTCTATTCATGTTCCGCGAGGACGTGCTGCCCGACCCTCGCGTACCGACCCTCGGCGCACGGGTGGTGCTGTGGTCCGGGGGATTGAGTCTGCTCTTTCTGGCGGTGGTGCTCGGGAGCGCGACCGTCGGTCCGGTCACGATTCCACCCACCGAAGTCGCGAAAGCAACCCTGAACGCGGTGGCGATTCCGTCGTCGCTCTCTGTCGGTATCGACCGGGTGGCAGTTCTCCGGTGGCACGTCCCCTGGGTCGGGGTTGCTGCGGGGTACGTGCGTCCGTTCTCGTTTGCGGTCGCCGAGGAACACCAGGTGATAGTCGCGCAGCTCCGGCTGCCACGAATCGTGCTGGGGGCGCTCGTCGGCGTGGCGCTGGCGGCGGCCGGGACGGTGATGCAGGGGTTCTTCCGGAACCCGATGGCCGATCCGTCGATCATCGGTGTCTCGACCGGTGCGGCGGCCGGGGCCGTCGCGACAATCGCCTTCCCGCTGGCACTCCCGTTCGGGTTGCAGATCGCGGCGTTCCTCGGCGGACTGGGTGCTGCCTTCGGCGTGTACTTCGTCGCCACCGAGAACGGCAGAACGCCAGTCGCCACGCTCCTGCTCGCCGGCGTCGCCGTACAGACGTTTCTCGGTGCCATCATCTCGTACATGCTCCTCCACGCGGGTGACGGTCTCCAGCGGGCGGTGTACTGGCTCATGGGCCACCTCCACGCGAGCACGTGGGGCAAGGTCGGTGCCGCTCTTCCGGTCGTTCTCGCCGGCGTGGCGATCCTCGGTATCTACACGCGGGATCTGAACGTCCTTCTCCTGGGCGAGGAGGACGCCCACACGCTCGGCGTCGAGGTCGAGCGAACCAAACACGTTCTGCTGGCAGTCTCGACAGTCGTCACGGCTGCTGCGGTCGCCGTCTCCGGCGTTATCGGGTTCGTGGGGCTCGTGGTGCCACACGTGATGCGGCTCGTCGTGGGTCCCGACCACCGCATCCTGTTGCCGACGAGCGCGATCGCTGGTGGGACGTTCCTCGTGGCGGCCGACACTGCCGCCCGCGCCGGCCCTGCCGAGGTGCCCGTCGGCGTCGTGACTGCAGCCCTCGGCGCGCCGTTCTTTCTGTATCTTCTCCGCCGCCGGGAGGTGTATGCGCTGTGACTGGTGTCGACATCCGAGAGGTTGTCGCGGGCTACGGCGACCGGATGGTGCTGGACGGCGTCTCGTTGTCCGTCGAGAGCGGCCGGTTTCTGGGTCTGATCGGCCCGAACGGTGCCGGCAAGACGACGCTGCTTCGGACGGTGAACGGCGTCGTGACCCCGGCGGCCGGAACGGTCAGAGTCAGGGGCGCTGACGTCCACGCGCTGTCGGCACGGGATCGCGGCCAGCGGGTAGCGACGGTCCCGCAGTCGGCGGATATCGCGTTCAGGTTTACCGTCCGAGAGCTTGTTGCCATGGGGCGGACCCCCTACCGGTCGCGGTTCGGCCGGGCGACAGGCGACGACCGCACGGCTGTCGACCGCGCTCTCGACCGGACAGACACGGCGCCGTTCGCCGACCGACCGGTGGATACGCTCAGTGGGGGCGAGCGCCGCCGCGTACTCCTGGCGCGCGCGCTCGCACAGGACGCGCCGGTTCTCCTCCTGGACGAACCGACGGCGGACCTGGACATCCACCACCAGGTCCGGACGCTCGAACTCGTTCGTCGCCTCGTCGACGGGAGTGACAAGACGGTCGTGGCAGCGATCCACGACGTAGACCTCGCGGCGCGGTACTGTGACGAGCTCGCGGTCCTGACCGGTGGCGCAATCCGGGCGCACGGCCCACCCGGGGATGTTCTCACGACCTCGATTCTCGAAGAGACGTTCGGAGGGCGAGCAGTCGTGACGACCGACCCGGTGACGGGCACCCCGTCGGTCACGGCAGTCGGTACGCCCGTCCCGGACGGAGAGACACCGCGGATACATGTTTTGGGACACGGGACCGAGGCCGCGACGACACTGGCTCGCCTCGTCACTGCCGGGTGCCGGTGTTCGGTCGGTGTACTCCCGACCGGGAGCGTCGCTGCCGAAACCGCCGACGCTCTCGACGTCGAGGCCGTAACGACGCCAGCCTTCCGAACGGCCGAAGACGCTCTCGTCGAGCGGGCGGCGGAGCTCGTTGCGGCGGCCGACGTGACTGTGGTCACCGGGACCCCGCACGGACCGAACGTCTCCCTCGCAGCCCGGAGTGACGCAACCGTTACTCTGACCGAGAGGACCCGGGACCAGTTGCGCGACGCCAGGCACCTGACGGACGTACAGGACATTTTCGACGTCGTGGAGACTGCAGTCCCCTCGGATTGACCGCACGACGGTGTGCGGTCGATTCGGAAATGGGTTACAACCGACCCCACGAATCCGTACCACCGAGGGTGACAGGAGCTCCCACAAACATCATCATAAATCCTGTGGGAATTCAGAGTTGTCGGGAACGCTCCTTACTGTACATGCGTCCACTCGACGATAGTCCAACTGGAGGGAGTCACAGTGCCTATCCAAGACCTCGCTCGCGAAGCAGTCGTCAGTGCGAGTCCGGAGACACCGGTTCCCGAACTCGCCCAACAGATGCGAGACGAGAACGTCGGGAGTATCGTCATTACGAACGGGGACAGTCCGACCGGGATCGTCACCGATCGCGATCTGACGACGCGCCTACTCGCCGAGGAGGCCGCCTCGGCCGATCAGACGGCCGCAGACGTCATGTCGGCGGACCTGTGTGCAGTTGGTCCAGACGCCGGGTTCTACGAGGCTGCAGAGGTGATGAGCGAGAACGGTGTGCGTCGGCTGCCGGTCTGCAACGAGAACGACGAACTCGTGGGGATCATCACTGCCGACGATCTGACCGAACTGCTGGCCGACGAACAGCAGCACCTAGCGTCGGTCATCCAGGCGCAACGACCCTCGTACTGATACTGCTTAGTGTGACTGTTTACCGGTGCCTCACCACCTCGGGGTGGTGAGAGACCGGCACTGACGTACACCAATCCTGTCGGGGAACCGTCACCCGAACCGACCACGGCCGGTGAGTTCTGTGATCTGTAGCTCGTACCAGCCTGTCTCGTACGCGGACACCGGCTGGTTGAATACTTCGAGTGCTGCCTCCGCGCCGAGGTCTGAAAACAGTGCTGCTGCCTGTGCCATCTCGTCGTCGGCGAGGCTCTGCAGGGGTCCCCGCGCTACGACGCTCCGCCAGTCGTCCGGTCCCGTCCACTCGTAGGCTGTGAGACTCGCGACTGCCGTTGTAGCGACGAACTCCTGTTTTGTGCTGTCCTCTTTGGCGAGCAGCCGGAGAATGCACCGGTCTGCCCGGTCGTCGTAGGCGAACGCGATGGGAATCGTGTACGCCTCCCCCTCCGAGGCGAACCCGAGTACCCCGAGCCCGCGTTCGGTCAGGAACTGGCCGATCTCGTGTTCGTCCATTGCCTCCCCGATTATCTCCGACATACGGACACCTACTCGCCAGTGAACAATGAAAGCTCGTCACAACACCCCGTCTGGTCTCTCCCTTGGTCCCGCGGGACCGACCACAGAACGACCACGACGTGCGCTCGGGGCTCTGTGCAGGTTCGACCGGGACGACCGAGGCTAATCGAAACGAGATGCTCGTGACAGCCCGGCGGTAACGAATTACGCACGATCCTATCACGAAAGAACAGCCGACAGTACGAGAGACGGAGATGACCTATCCGGTGATGGTGACCGGACGCTCCGCCGAGAGGAGGATGTCCTGTGCGGTGCTTCCCAGGAGCACTTTCTGGACGCCCGACCGTTTCCGCCCGCCTGTCACGAGACCGTCGGCGTCGAGTTCGTCGACGTATTCGAGGACTCTCTGCACAACCTCTCCCCCGACGGCGACGCGTTCGACGGAACACCCCTGCTGTTCGAGGTAGTCGGCCGCTCCGACGGCCGCCTCGACTTCGGCGAACTCGTGTTCCGGGGCGCCCGCGTAGTCCAGATGCGGGAAGACGTACAGAACCGTCACCTCGATGTCTTCGACAGCTCCGGGGAGTCCGGCCACGTACTCCGCCTGGTTCCGCGCCCGGCGCTCGTCAGTATCCACGGGAACGAGCAGTCGCTGGATCGACTCTCCGAGGATCATTCCGTCTCCAGTCACCGTGACCGGCCGTTCCGTGGAGAGCACCACGTCCTGGACGGTGCTCCCCAGAAGTATCTGCGTGACCCCCGATCGGTTTCGTCCACCCATGACGATCTCGTCGACACCAGTCTCGTTTGCCGTTCTGACGATCTGTCCGGAGACACCGCCGTCGTCGACAGCCCGATCGACCGAGAGTACCTTCCCCTGTAGATACTCGGCGGCTTCAACAGCGGAATCTATCTCCGAGAACTCCACTCCGTCGGCCCGTCTGAACTCCTCGGGCGAGGCCACGTACAGCACTGTCGCTTCGACTTCCTCGGCGGCGTTGGGGAGGCTGGCGACGTGCTTCGCCTGGTGCATCGCTCGGTTCTCGTCCGTATCGACGGGAACGAGTGCTCTGTACATCACAGTTGTCTCTTCCACGTGTGAAGAAATATAACCGCGACAATGTTCTCAATTATTGGGAACAATCGCGGGCGACGGACCGCGAGCGAACGCACCACTCGTGCGGTCATACCGGGAAACAGTGACAGCAGTCTGTACGGGACTCCACGTAAACAACCTGCGGGACAGTCCGGACAACCGCCAGCGTGACCGCTCGGAGACCGATCCGTGACTGCCGAGCACCCGGCAGTGGCCGCCGACGTCGAGCGGACGGATCGGGCAGTCGTCACGGCCAGCGACGTCTCGCGGTCGTTCGGAGACCTGTCGGTACTCGTACTGTCGGCTATAACTACGTGAAGATGTTCGGCACCCCGGGGTGCCGATACTGCTCACGCGCGGAGAGCCGACAGTATCAACAGCGCGTTCAGAGGCCTCGTCTTCCGGCTGAGCCTCGCACCGACGGGCGCGTCGGTTCCGGATGGTCCGGGATCTGTGGTCGCCGTTGTCGGCCTTCTCGGGTGGTGGCTCCTCGTCCTCGTGACTGCGACCGTCACAGCCTGGCTGGCCTGATACTGCCGGCTGTACTCCGCTGACGCGCTTTCTCACCCCGGTTCTCGCCGTCCCTCCTCCCTGCTGTTGACCGCCACAACGGGTATCTCGGCACGTCTGACCACCCGTTCGGTCGTACTTCCCAGGAGATACCTGTCGAGGCCCGTTCGACCCTGCGTTCCCATCGTAACTATGTCGATGTCGTTGTCGTCTACGTACGCCAGGATGTCCTCCGCGGGAGAGCCTCTCCGAACGACCGGGACGGCGTCGAGACCGCTCGCTCGTGCTCGCGTCGCGATCTGCTCGGTTACGCGTTCGCCCTCCGATTCGAGTCCGGTCAGCAATCCCGCCGGCCGGGTGGTGCTGGCCGCGCCGCCGACGTCGACCACGTGGATGGAGTGGACGCGTGCTCCCGTCGCCTCCGCGATAGCGAGTCCGTGGTCGACGGCGGTGGCCGCCGCCTCGCTCCCGTCAGTCGGTAGCAGAACGTCGTCGTAGCCGTCGTCGACCCGACTTCGCTCGGTCGCGCGAACGGTGAGCACCGGGACGTCGCTCTTCCGGACGACGCGTTCGCTGACACTTCCCCAGACGTAGCGGCTCACACCCGTCCGACCGTGGGTGCCCATCGCAACCAGTTCTACCCCGCGCTCGTCCGCGTAGTCGAGGATCGCCCCGGACGGACGCCCCTCGATAACTGCTGTACGCAGGCGTTCGGACGTCTCCACCGTCGTCGCGATCTCCTCGGTAGCTTCCCGGCCTTGCTCTCTGAGGCGGGCGACGAACTCCTCGCTCACGCCGCCCGCGTCGAAGGGGCCGGTCTCGGCCTGCAGGTCAACGACGGTGATCACGTGGACGGTCACGTCGAACGCGTCGGCGAGAACCAGCGCGTGTTCGGCCGCTCGACCCGCGTGTTCGCTGCCGTCGGTCGGAATCAGTATGTTGTTGTACATCTGGGGAACTGGTTGGACGTTGGGTGCGTGGTCGTTTATACTGTGCCCGAATTCTCGACTGTCGACAATCGTCCACTGCGGACACCGCCACACCCACCGACGGACTCGGAGTCGCCTCGAAACAGTCCGGCTCCCGGTCGACGTTCCACCCGAACCCTGCCGACTGCTGTAGTGGTGTCGTCGGTCGAACAGACTGCAGGTTCTCGCGAGCGAAACGTCCGTGGCACGGAATACATCGACATCGACACTGCTCGTATACTGGTCGACGGAACGGTTGATGTAGGGATGTTCGAAAGCGTGGGATTCTCCGATTTCGCGTCCGGCCTCCGTGTCGCCATCGAATTATCGCACTGTGGCGTGATATGTTGCCGGGAGCGGGGGCGTTTTTACCTGGCAGTTTGTTCAGATTGTCATGAAAGACCCGTCCGAGACCGGTCAACTCGACGTTCCGTCACGCATCCTGATGGGGCCCGGACCCAGCATGATCTCGCCACGCGTCCGTCAGGCGATGTCTGCCCCGGCGCTGGGGTACATGGACCCGGACTTTCTCGACGTGCTGGACGACGTTCAGGAACTACTCCGGTACACCTTCCAGACCGACAACGAGTGGACACTGGCCACCAGCGGCACCGGCACCGCCGCGATGGAGACCGCAATCGGCAATCTCGTGGAACCCGGCGACACGATGCTCGTCCGGACAAACGGATACTGGGGCGACCGGATGGCACAGATGGCCCGCCGCGTCGGCGGCGAGGTGGCCCCGCTCGACGTTCCGGCGACGGCTCCGGTGGACCCTGGCGACGTCGAGGCGGCCTTCGCCGAGCACGACATCGACGTGTTCGGGTTCTGCCACGCGGACACCACGACGGGCATCCGCCAGCCCGACGTCCCCGAACTCACCGGCATCGCCCGCGAGCACGACGCCTACACCATCATGGACTGTGTCACCTCGCTCTCGGGCGTCGAGGTCCGGGTCGACGACTGGGGCGTCGACGCCGCGTACGGGAGCCCACAGAAGTGTCTCTCCTGTACGCCCGGCGTGACGCCGCTGACCGTCAACGACCGGGCCCGTGAGAAGATCCTGCACCGCGAGACCGACCCCGCGTCCTGGTATCTCGACCTTGCGGGCGTGATGGAGTACTGGGGCGAGGATCCCTCGTACCACCACACTCCCCCGACATCGTCACTCTACGGGCTCCGGGAGTCGCTGCGGATGGTTGCCGAGGAGACCCTCAAGGAGCGCTGGGAGCGCCACCGCACGGTGGCGGGCGAACTCGTCGACGGACTCGA
>CAZUVE010000120.1:0-8590 GCA_964623735.1 uncultured Halobacteriales archaeon
TGAGGGCCAGCGAGAGCATGCTCTCGCCAGGCGCAACCGGTCGAGCGGCCGGGGGCTTTCATGCCGGTCACAGTCGCCGCATCGTCTCACGTCCACCAAACACCCCTTCCCGCAAGCATTAGTCACCGCTGGGAGTACGGGCGGGCATGAGCGAGTGGATCGACCTCACCCAGACGCTCGCCGAGGACAGCCCGACACTGCCGCCGTTGCACCCGAAACCGGAGTTCGAGGACTACGCCACGCACGACGAGGACGGCTATAACTCGACGATCCTCCACCTCGAAACCCACTGTGGGACGCACATGGACGCCCCGACGCACTTCGTGCCCAGAGACGAGTACCGCACCATCGAGGAGATTACGGTCGACGAGATGGTTGCGGAGGGCGTCATCTGTGACTTCTCGCACAAGGAACCCGGCGAAGGCGTCTCCCGCGAAGAACTGGCCGGGCAGGCGGAGGCGTACGACCTCTCGGCCGGCGAGTACCTCATCTGGGACTGCGGCATGGCGCCGGCCGACACCGACGAGTACCTCGCCAACTTCGTCTACCCGGAGGCGGGCGCCGCCGAGTACATGATCGAACGGGACATCGCGTGTTTCGCCATCGACGCCCTATCGGCCGACAAGCCGGGCGCGACCCTCGAGGAACACGACGTCCACTACACGCTGTTGCCTGAGGACATCCTCATCGTTGAGGGCGTAGCCAACCTCGCCGCGGTCGAGCCCGGTCGCTACGACGTCATCTGTACGCCCATTCCCTACCGGAACCGCGACGGGTCGCAGGTGCGACTGCTCGTGCGTCCACAGGCCGAGTGAGTGGGGCTAGGAGGCCGCCCTCGCTCGGTACGGGATTTTAGTAGCCGTCTCGAGAGTGTAGAGGTATGCCACCGATCGTCACGAGAATCGAGAACTTCGAGTTCACGTACGGGATCGAGGACGTGGGGACCGACGGACACGGGTTCAACCTGGTCTACGAGCCGGGGACGACAACCGAGCGCGCCCTGTTCGCGGTCAGGGTACACACGGACGCCGGCGTCACCGGCGAGTACGTCGGGGGCAACTCGCCGGGTGCCGCACAGCTCAACACCATCGCGGACTACCTCGTCGGGAGGGACGCCCTCGCGCGGGAGCGCCACTGGAGCGAACTGAAGCGCGCCCTCCGGAAGTACGACCGGATGGGAATCGGCCCGCTGGACATCGCGCTGTGGGATCTCGCGGGCAAGCACTACGGCGCCTCGGTCGCCGAGTTGCTCGGGATATACCGGACCCGGGTGCCGGCCTACGCGTCGACCTACCACGGCGACGAGAGCGGCGGCCTCGACTCCCCGTCGGCCTACGCCGACTTCGCCGCGGAGTGTCACGAGATGGGGTATCCGGGGTTCAAAATCCACGGCTGGGGCGGCAGCGACCCGGCGCGGGACATCGACCGCGAGATAGAGACGGTCCACGCCGTCGGCGAGCGCGTCGGCGACGAGATGGACCTGATGCTCGACCCCGCCTGCGAGTACGAGACCTTCGGGGACGCTCTAAAGGTGGGACGGGCCTGCGACGAACACGGCTTCTTCTGGTACGAGGATCCCTACCGCGACGGGGGTATCTCCCAGCACGCCCACTCGCGGCTGCGCGAGCGCCTGGAGACCCCGCTTCTTCAGACCGAGCACGTCCGGGGGCTCGAACCGGCGACGGACTTCGTGGCGTCGGGAGCCACAGATTTCGTCCGTGCCGATCCCGAGTACGACGGCGGGATCACGGGCGCAATGAAGCGCGCCAGGGTCGCGGAGGGGTTCGGCCTCGACGTGGAGTTCCACGCCCCCGGGCCGGCACAGCGCCACTGTGTCGCGGCGACACGCAACACCAACTACTACGAGATGGCGCTGGTTCACCCGGACTGTCGGACGCCCGAGCCGCCCGTCTACGCGGGCGGATACGACGACGAACTCGAGGCCCTCGACGACGGATACGTCGAAGTTCCTGACGGGCCGGGACTGGGCGTCGAGTACGACTGGGACTTCATCGAGTCGCGCCGGAGTGGCACCCTGTACACTTACGAGTGAGAGGGTCGGTCGTAAGCCATTCCCGAATCGACCGCACGACGGCGTGCGGTCGGACCGGAAAGACGGTACAACCGACCCTATGAACACGCGACGTACAGTGCGGGTATCATCGGCACCGGTGGTACGCGGGCATGGGTATCCTCGGGACGCACGACACGGAGCACATCGGGGAGGAGACGTTCCGCGCGAGCCACGCGGTCGGCCACATCCTCGAGGTCCTCGACGGGGCCGAGAACGCCTCCACTGGCCGGGAGGCCAGGCTATCACTGGAGACCATCGTCGACGTTTACGTCTCCGAGTACACCGGCTCGCAGGTGTCGGTCCCGCTCGCGGAGCCGCTCCGGGACGTCCGGATCACGTTCCGGGAGTCCGGAGTATTAATTGGCAGGGGGTGCTACTGCGGCCCATGACGGCGTCGCTCAACCAGCAAGTCGAGGAGTTTCTCTACGACCTCTCCGAGCAGGGGGTCCCGCCGCTGCACCGGCTGTCGCTGGCGGAGGCCAGGGAGACGTACCGGAACATCTGCGTGCCCGACCGGCCGCAGGACGGCGCCGAAGACGTCCGTGACCGGGTGGTCGACGGTCCCGACGGGGAGATCAGGCTCCGGACGTACACGCCCGACGTCGACGGGGAGTTACCGGCCGTCGTGTTCTACCACGGGGGTGGGTGGATGCTCGGGGGACTGGACACCCACGACGCGCTCTGTCGGGCGCTCGCCGCCGAGGCGGGGGCGGTCGTGACCGCCGTCGACTACCGGCTCGCCCCGGAACACCGGTTCCCGGCGGCCGTCGAGGACTGTTACGCCGCGACCCGGTGGGTTGCCGCGAACGCCGAACGCCTGGGCGCCGACCCCGGAACGCTCGTGACCTGCGGGGACAGCGCCGGCGCGACACTCGCGGCGGCCGTCGGGCTGCTCGCACGCGACAGGGACGGCCCCGGGATCGACTACCAGGTGCTGGCGTACCCGCCGACGAACCACTCCTTCGGGACCGACTCCTACCGGGAGAACGCCCAGGGGTACTTCCTCACGCGGGCGGACATGCAGCGGTTCTGGGACGGCTACCTCCGGAGCGAGGCCGACGGCCGCCACCCGTACGCGTCGCCGCTGCGGGCCGACCGGCTGGCCGGGATGCCGTCCTCACTGGTGCTGACCTGCGGGTTCGACCCGCTGCGCGACGAGGGTGCCGCGCTCGCCGACCGGCTCTCGGAGGCCGGTGTGCCGACACGGCACGTCCAGTACGACGACATGATCCACGGGTTCCTGACGATGCTCTCGGATCCCGAACTCGACAGGGCACGGGAGGCTGTCGGGGAGATCGGCGCCGCGATCCAGTCTGCGACGTGAGTGGCCGGAACGCGGACCTTTTTGTGACCGCCGCCGGTGGATACAGCTACTATGGGATACGTCGTCAGAATGCCAAAACTCGGCCTCGAGATGGAGGAGGGAACTGTCCTGGAGTTGACCTTCGACGAGGGAGATGAAGTCACCGAGGGCGACCAGATCGCCGAGGTCGAATCCGAGAAGAGCGTCGGCGAGGTCGAGGCCCGGGAGGACGGCGTCCTCCGCCGGGTGTACCTGGCGGCAGACGACACTGTCCCGCCGAGCACGCCGATGGGCATCGTCGCGGCGCCCGACGCCGATATCTCCGACCTCGAGGCGGAGGCCGAGGCAGACCTCGAAACGGAAGCACCGGAGGAGGCCGAACCCGCGACCGCGACCGGCGGAGGCGCCACAGCCGACGCGGACGCGAGCGGGGGCAGCGGAACTGCCGGGGGCAGTGCGGGCACCGGCGCGGACGTGAGAGCCTCGCCCCGGGCGGAGAAGCGTGCGGAGGAACTGGGCGTCGACCTGACGACCGTCGAGGGCAGCGGCCCGGGCGGTGCGATCACCGCCGACGACGTCGAGGCCGCCGCCGAGAGTGGCGGGGCCGCGGGCGAGGCTGGGACAGAGCCAGCGGACGTGAGAGCCTCGCCCCGGGCGGAGAAGCGCGCCGAGGAACTGGGCGTCGACCTGACGGCCGTCGAGGGAACCGGGCCGAGTGGCGCGATCACCGCCGACGACGTCGAGGCAGCGGCACAGGCGGGGACCGGCGCGGCCGGCGAGGACGAGGCGACCGAGGCGGCGCCAGGAGGCCCCGAGGCGGGAGCGATCAGACGGATCGTGCCCGAGGACGAAACGTCGTACCGGTACGGTCGCGCCACGGCCGTCGCGGACGGACCGGCGGCGACGGCACTGTTCGAGACGACAGAGGCGGTACGGAGCGCCTTCGAGGAGCGGGTGACGATGACAGACGTGCTAGCAGTCGTTGCCTCGGTGACACTCACGAACCACCCTGAAATCAACGCGACCTACGCCGGGGACACACACCAGCTACAGGAGTCGCGGAACCTCGCGCTCGCGGTCGACGTCGCGGGCGACCCGACCGCCGGCGTGATCCCGGGCGCCGGGGAGCTGTCGGTCACGGAACTGGTCGAGGCGCGCCAGGAACTCGAGGGGGACGGCAAGGCGGTGCCGACGTTCACACTCGCGAACGCCGGGGAGGCGGAGTCGTCGGGACTGCTCGTCAACGAACCCGCCGTCGCAGCCCTGGAGGTGGATCCGACCGGCCAGCGGGCTGTCCCGTCCGGCGACGGCGTCGACCTCCGGCCGCTCGTGACCGCGAGCCTCACGTACGACACCCGCGCGCTCGACGCCGACGACGCCCGCGGGTTCCTCTCGTCGTTTTTCGACCACGCCGAGAGCGCGCCCGAACTGGTCCTCGGATCGTACCGCGGCGGGGAGTGATAGGGTCGGCTACAAGCGCGTGATACTGTCGGCACCCCGGGGTGCTGGGTGTCTCTACGTGGATATCGCCGACAGTGCGAGACGGGCTGTCGTTCGTTACTGGAACGTCCACCCGACACACTATCAGCCGTCGGCAGGGGCGGTGCCCCGGACCAGTACGCCGGCCTCGCCGGCAGCGTCGAGCGCGCGCCGGGGGTCGACGAGCCGGGGGCCGTCCGCGGCCGGAGCGATCTCCACGGTTCCGTCGACGAGTTCGACCGCGCGCTCGCCGTCGGCGCCGATCACGCCGTCGGCCACCTCGAAGACGGCGGTGTCGTCCCAGCCGAGGCGCCGGTGTTCTTCGATCCCGACCGCTGTCGTCAGGCCGGGCGCCACGAGCCCGTTGACAGTCCGCATGGCGGCGTCCGGAGCGGACAGCCGGACCACCGCACCGCCGGGGTCGTCGGGGGCGACGGGCGCGAGACAGCCCGCGACCGAGGGCAGACCGATCTCCGAGGGGTGGGCCCGCGAGACGACCCCGCCGACCAGGTCTGACGGATCGACGACGGCGCGCGTACCGACGAAAGGCGTGTCTGTCACCTCGATGGCCGCCAGCCCGGTCAGCGACGTGTCCTCGCCCGCGACGGTCGCCTCGACCAGTCCGTGGCGGCGGGTGACCGCACCGGCGTCCACGAGCCCGGCCGCGACCACGGCCGCACAGGCGCCGGCCACCGTCCCGTCGACGGGTGCGGGGACGACGTTGTTCGTCCCGGTCGAGACGCCGACCAGGGGAACGTCGCCGGCCTCGAGGGCGACGTCGCGGGTGGTGCCGTCCCCGCCGAGGACGACCACGGCGTCGGCCGACTCGCGAAAGCGGGCCGCCGCGCGCCGCGAATCCGCCGCGGAGTCCTCCCTGTCCACGTCGAGGACCTCGGCGTCGACACCCGGCGGTGCCTCCTCGACGGTGTGGCGCGCGATGCCGGCCTTGTCGGGCATGACCGCGAGGGCGGGCGGGTCGTCGACGGCGGTCAGGCCGTTGGCGACACACTCCGCGACGCGGCGCTTGGCGCGGTTGTCGACGACACTCGCGCCGCCGGTGAGCCGGCGGATGTCCCGGCCGGCGGCGGGGTTCGCGACGAGTCCGACACGGGCCACGTCAGGCGATCCGCTCGATGGCCGAGCGGATCCCCTCGCCGTCCGGGAGTACCTCCTGCTCGAGCGTCGGGCTGAACGGCATGTGCGTGTCCGGCGTCCCGACCCGCTGGACGGGCGCGTCGAGACTGTAGAACGCGTTCTCCATGGCGCGGGTCGCGACCTCGGCGTGGACACCGTACGACAGCGGGCTCTCGTCAGCCACCACGAGGCGGCCGGTCTTCCCGACGCTGTCGACAATCGCGTCCGTGTCCAGCGGGTACAGCGAGCGGGGATCGATCACCTCGACGCTCACGTCGTTCTCCAGGTCCTCTGCGACCTGGAGCGACTCGCCGACGAGACGCTGGGTGGCGACGACGGTGACGTCCTCGCCCTCGCGCTCGACACTGGCCTCGCCCAGCGGGACGGTGAAGTCCTCGTCGGTCGGTACCTCGCCCTCCTGCTCGTAGATCATCTTGTTCTCGAAGATGAACACGGGGTCGTCAGAGCGGATGGCCGCCTTCGTGAGACCCTTCGCGCTCGCCGCTGTCCCGGGAGTGACGGCCTTGAGACCGGGAAAGTGCGAGAGCCAGGTGTGGACGGTCCCGGAGTGCTGGCTGGCCGCTCCCATGCCGCCGCCCTCCGTCGTGCGGACGGTCACGGGCATCTCCGTTTTCCCCCCGAACATGTAGCGCATCTTCGCCATCTGGTTCATCACCTGTTCCATGCAGACGCCCATGAAGTCGGAGAACATGATCTCGACGACGGGCCGGGTACCGGTCGCGGCCGCGCCGGTCGCTGCACTGATGAACCCGGCCTCGGCGATTGGCGTGTCCCGGACCCGCTCCGGACCGAACTCCTCGTAGAGGTCGCCCGTCACCTCGAGGACGCCGCCCATCACGCCGACGTCCTCGCCCATGACGTAGACGTCCTCGTCCTGGGACATCTCCTCGCGGAGCGCCTCCCGGATGGCCTCGCGGACGGTCATCCTCTCGGTCGGCCGCTGGTCGAGTTCGGCCTGTGCAGTCATCGCCGATCACCCCCGCGCCCGCCGTCGGGCACCGCGTGTGTCGCGAACTGTTCGATCTCCGGCGGGGTGTCGGCGAACATGTCCTCGTAT
This sequence comes from uncultured Halobacteriales archaeon, assembly GCA_964623735.1. Lineage (GTDB taxonomy): Archaea > Halobacteriota > Halobacteria > Halobacteriales > Haloarculaceae > SW-9-67-25. The sequence goes on from CAZUVE010000120.1 coordinate 7,069, forward strand.
GCGTCCCCGGGGCTGGGGGGGTCTGCGTCCTCAGCGTAGGCGACTGCGTCCGCGATCTCCTCCTCGATCTCGGCCTGCATCTCCTCGAACTCCTCCGGGGTGAGTTCGCCGCGGTCGACGAGCCGGTCCCTGAACGAGTTGATCGGGTCGCGCTCGCGCATGCGCTCGACCTCCTCCTGGTCGCGGTAGACCTGTTCGTCGCCCTCGTAGTGTCCCATGTACCGGTAGGTGTTGGCCTCGATGAGCGTCGGTCCCTCGCCGTTGACCGCGCGCTCGCGCGCCTCGGCGACGGCCTCGTTGACCGCGGTGACGTCCATCCCGTCGACGGTGACGCCCGGGATGTCGTACGCGCCGGCGGTGTCGCTCAGGTTGTCGACGTTGTGCTGTTGCTCGACCGGCGTCCCCTCGCCGTACTGGTTGTTCTCGACGAGGAAGACCGCTGGCAGGTCCCAGGTGGCCGCCAGGTTGATAGCCTCGTGTACCTGCCCCTGTGCGACGGCGCCGTCACCGAAAAACGACAGCGCGATCCGGTTGTCGGTCCCCTCGTAGTCGATGGTCAGCGCGGCGCCCGTGGCGAGGCCGGGGCCAGCCCCGACGATGCCGTTCGCGCCGAGCATGTTGGCCTCGAGGTCGGCGATGTGCATCGACCCGCCCTTGCCGTTGCAGTACCCGTCGCCCTTGCCGAACAGCTCGGCCCACATCAGCTTGGGGTCGAGCCCCTTCGCGATGCAGTGGCCGTGCCCCCTGTGTGTGCTCGCGACGTAGTCGTCGGGGTCGAGGGCGGCACACGCCCCGACACCGACCGCCTCCTCGCCGATGTAGAGGTGGACGAACCCCGGGATGTTGCCGTCCGCGAACTCGTCTTTCGCGTTCTGTTCGGACTCGCGGATCAGGAGCATCCGCCGGAGCGCCTCGCGTCGCCCTTCCTCTGTCTGGAGTGTGTAATCCGCCATGATGCGTTATACGGTAACAGTTGGCTGTACCAAAATTGTACCGGTTTTATTATGTGGTACAACCGTCGAATACCGCGCGAGGTGAGCCAGGTCTCCGGGAGTGTGGCCGACAGTACAGCGGGACGACACGTCCGGGGGCCGGCGGGCCGGCCGCGGGGGATTCACTCCCAGGGTTCGCCGCTCGCGAGGTCGACATCGCAATCCAGTTTCGAGGACGGGCAGATGTCCTCGAGGAGACACCCGCCACAGTCGGGATTGCGGGCCGAACAGACCGCCCGGCCGTGGCTGATGAGCAGGTGCGTGAACTGCTGCCACTCCGACCCGGGGACGATCCCGGTGAGGTCCTCCTCGATCTGCCCGGGCCGGTCGTGGTCTGTGAGACCGAGGCGCTTCGAGAGGCGCTGGACGTGCGTGTCGACGACGATCCCCTCGACGACGTCGTGGCCGTGCTGGAGGACGACGTTCGCCGTCTTGCGTCCCACGCCCGGCAGGTCCGTGAGGTTGGCCATCGTGTCGGGCACGTTGCCGCCGTGTTCCTCGACGATCCGCCGGCAGGTCTCGCGGATGTA
>CAZUVE010000121.1:0-8547 GCA_964623735.1 uncultured Halobacteriales archaeon
TTGTTTCATCAACATTTCCTGTGAACCGGTCGAGACGATCGAATCGTCGTTTCACATGGAATGATCGAGCGAACGAAGATGCTGCTGAGAAGGGCTCTTGGTTGTATTTTCGCCCGATTCATCGCATTCGGCATCTGACGGCAATATACGAAATATAGAAATTTTTATTTTCACACAGTAATCGGTATAATCGACAGACGAAAAATTGATCGTCCGAAGATCTCCGGGTGTCGAAAGTGAGATAATCGGTGACACCGGCGGAGATGGCGTCGCTGGCGACAGTCTCGCTGCCTTTGCCTGTGAACAGAATGAACGGAAGCTCGGGATACTCCTCGCGCACGGTTCGCAGAAACTCGATGCCGTTCTTGCCCGATATATCGTAATCTGAGACGAGACAGTCGGGCGGTCGATCCCTGATCTGGTCGAGTCCATCGTCGGCGCTGGTGGCCGTTTCGAGGACGAACCGGTCGTCTTCGCCCTCGAGAAGCTCGGCAGTCAGGTCGAGGAGACTCGGATCGTCGTCGACGTGGATAACCCGTATCTGATCTCCGTCCACAGCCGTTTTTTTCCGGTGACTACAAAAAACAGTTGCGCACAGGTATCAGTAATGAAACTGTCCCGTACACGACGGTAGTGCAACTGCTGCGTACCGAACAGCGACTCGCGGCGAGACCGAGTGTGCTACACCTGTCCGGTGTGGCGTGACCACCCCATCGATACGGATTGCCGTCCCTGTGTCCCGGTACGGCCACACGCCGTCGCGCAGTTTGTTCGACGACGAGTCACGGCAGTCCGTCTCACGCCCGGATCTCCGGGAGGGAGAACGGCTGGGGGTTATCCTTCCTGTGGCGTGGGGGCCGGCGGGCGGTCGGTTTGGTTGCCCGGACCACCCGGACCGCCGGGCCGGGTCGGGGGCTGTGGCCTCTCGCTTCCTTCGTCTTCGGGCGGGTTCGGTGCCTGCCGGCCGGGCTCGCGGTCGTTCGTGACGAGGAAGTCCGCGAGGTTGCCGATCAGGACGTCGTTGTCCGCCCGCTGTGCGTTCTCCGGCACGAGGAAGTCGGTGTCACCGATCACGACGACGTCACCGCGCTGGATCAGTACCGGCGCGGTCGTCTCGGCGCGAGTGGTCGACAGCTCGGACCCTTCGGTCGGGACGAGTTCGCTGTCGCTGGCGCCGGCCGTGTCGACCGGCGAGGCCGTCGGGAACACCGCACGGTCGACGCCCGCGGCCACCGCCGACTCCCCGGCGGGTTCCGCGAAGATCCGCTGGTAGTTCAGATCGTTCTCCTCGAGGTTGTACACGTACCCGGGCTCGATCGACACGCCGAGCGCGGACTTGGACGCGAGCCCGCCCGGTTGTTCGAACGTGTCGCCCGGTTCGCGGGCGAGGACCACGCGGCCGTCTTCCTCTGTGAACGTCCTGAGATCGGCCAGTTCCTCGTCGCTGTAGTCGGTCCGGAAGGTCACGAACGCGTCGGCGTCAGCCAGTTCCTCGCCCAGCGGCGAGAGGCTCTCGCCCTCTGTGCCCGGCCGGGACGGACCCGACGGTCGTTCCCGGTCCCCGGGCGGCGTGTAGACGCGGACGTTGTGCCCGTTCTCGATGAGTACGTCGACCAGCGGCAGAACCTCCCGTTCGGTCGTGTCCGGACCGAGCAGGCCCAGCAGGAACCCACGGGGGCCGGGCCGCCGGGGCTCGGGATCGATTCCGGGATCGATCACGATCGTCTGGTTGGTCGCGTCTGCGTCCATCGTCACGTCGGCCTGTCCGGGCGTCCCGTCGGCGAGCAGGTCCTCGTCGGCGTACTGTGGGTTCTGGATGTCCGGCATGGACTGGCGGGTCTCGCCCGTGACAGCCGGGGCGAGCGCGGCCCCACCGAGTACGAACGCGAGCACCACCGCGAAGGTCGCACCGAGTGCCAGTGCCTGTCTCACGACTGGTCACCCCCGGCCGTCGCGGCCGACTGGTTGGTCAGACTCTCGACCTCCGGGCGCGTGAACCGGTCGACAGTGTCGATGTGCGGGACCTCTTCCTCGTAGACCATCGCGTACTCGAGGGTTTCGACCTCGCCGTAGCCGGGACTCTCGTCGTAGACGACGACCACGTTCTCGTCGGTCCTGAACAGGAAGGGGAAAAAGCGGGCGCTGGTGTCCCGCTCCTCGACGGCATAGTCGTCGACGCCGGCGCGGTCGGCGGCCTCGGCGATGGCGGCGTCGAGGTCACCGATCTCGTCTGCGAAGCCGTTCTCGACGGCCCTGACGCCGAGGTAGACGTCGGCCTCGGAGACTTCCTCGCGTGAGAGTTCGATGCGGTCGCCGCGCTGTTCCATGACGGTCTGGATGAACACGTCGGCGAGGGTCTCCTGCGTGGCCCACCGCTCGATGGGGTTGGCGCCCCGCTTGTCGGGGCCGCTCGGTCCCTCAACGGGCGGGCCGGCCTGTGGTGCCCGCGCAGCGAGCCCGACGCTTCCGGTGATCGACGTCGGGAGCACGTAGATCTCGTCGGCGGGCAACATCGCGTAGTAGCCGCCGGAGGCGCTGACCCCCTGGACGCTGGCGATCACCGGCATCTCCTCGCTGGTCCGCTGGATGGAGGTGTACATCCGTTCGCTTGCGGCGGGCGCTCCCCCGGGCGTGTCGATCTTCAGTACCACTGCCTTGACCGACTCGTTTGCTCGTATCTCGCGGAGTTCGTCCTCGACGTTGTCCGCGGTCGATCCGACTACCGGCCCTTCGATCGTCACGACGGCGACAACGCCGTCGGGGCCGGCGCTCGCCCCGTAGACCATCGGCGCGAAGGCAGCGCCGACGACGACCGCTGCCAGGGCGGCTGCGACGACCTGCTGTCGTCGCGTGAATGTTGGAGGGCTCTTAGATACCATTCCGACTCGGTGTTCGCCCGGCGAAAGATAATAGCGCCTCGCACCGTTTCGCGCTCGGAGACGCGACGGTTTACTTAAGTGTGTGCGCGGAGCAACAGGACGCACACGCGCCGCTCCGCAGGACTTCTCTCTCGACCGGGAGCGACCCCCGGACGTGGGATTGGTCCCTCTCCAGGTAGCCGTGTGTCTCCTGGTCGCGGCCGTCGTCGTCTCCGCCGGTGGGGAGCGCTTTCTCCACTTGGGCCTCGCGAGGGCCACCGCCCGGGCCCCGGCACTCCCGGCGAGGACTTCTGGTTCGCCGGCGAACCGGTCCGGCACTACTACGGCTCGCAGTTGCAGGTGACGGGGCTCTCGGGGACGATCCCGTCCGCCCGGCCAGGTTCACCCCGCTCTCGTAGTGATTGCTGTAACTGTGTACCGGTACGACCGCCCTCGTGCGGTGGATCCGGCAACGACTTGCACCAATCACTATCAGCTGTCACGTCCGCGACGACGAACTGGCCGGGGCCGCCGAGCAGTCGGCGAGCGACACGGTGGCTGCGCCGGCCAGGCCGAGGAACCTGCGTCTCTCAATCGGGCCGGTCTATCGGCGCCTCGTGCGGCGGCCGCGGGGGTCGTAGCGGGTGCTCGCGCCCGGATACCGGCCGCCGACGAGGACGAAGAGTTTGGCTCGTGACATCGTAACCGACTGTTCGTGCCCTCCCTAAATCAATCCGTGAGCAGTGTCTCTCCGCCTGCAACACCGGCTCGCCGTGCTGTCCCCTCCCGAGGATCTCCCGTGCGCGATTCCGGCACTCAGGCCTCCAGGTCGACCACCAGCTTGCCGACGTACCTGTCCTCCACGACGGCGCGTTGCGCCTCGGCGGCCTCCTCGAGGGGATAGGTGCGCGCGACTTCGACGGTCAGCCGGCCGGCAGCCACCAGCCCGACGAGGTCACCGAGCACCGCCCCGACGTCGGCGGCGTTCAGCCCGCTCGCGGCCTGGATCGTGAGGTCTTTTATCCGGGAGCGGACGGCGGACCCCGTCTCGGGGAACTCCCCCTCGATGAGGACGAGCGTCCCCCCGGCCGACAGCAGGTCGATGTCGAGTTCGAAGTACGTCTCCGGGCGGTGGTCGACGACCAGGTCGGGAGTCCCGACCTCCCGGACGGCGGTCCCGAGGTCGTCTCGGTCGTAGTCGAGGGCCGCGTCCGCACCCAGTTCGCGCACCCGCTCGCGCCGGTCCTCGGCCCCCGCGGTGGCGACGACCTGCGCGCCGGCGAGCGCGGCGAGTTGCACGCCGACGTGGCCGACGCCGCCGCTACCCCCGTGGAGCAGGACCGTCTCGGTCGGCGTCGGCGATCCGTAGTGGACGACCGCCTGCCAGGCCGTGACGCCCGCGAGGCCGACCGCGGCACCCTCCGCGAACGACACCGCGTCGGGAAGCACAGCCACGTTGCCGGCCGGCGCGAGCGCATAGTCGGCGTACGCCCCGCCGACGCCGGTCGCACACACCCGGTCGCCGGCCTCGACGGCGGTGACGTCCGCGCCGGTGGCCGCGACAACCCCCGCGACGTCCATCCCCGCGGTCGCGGGCAGGTCGGTCGGATACTCGCCCTCCCGGAAGCTCACGTCCACAGGGTTGACACTCGCTGCCCGGACCTCGACGAGGACGTCCGAACAGCCGGGGTCGGGACGGTCCACCGCTTCGATCGCGAGAGTCTCCGGGCCTCCCGTCTCGTGGTACCGGATCGTACGCATACCGGGTCAGTCTGCCGGAACCGGAATAACTGTACCGGCGACCGTCGGCGTCCGGCGCTCCCGTCCAGCCGTCGGACAGCGCACGTTTTTTTGTCCCGCCGTCGGTGTGTGTGGTATGCTCGTCGCCGACGGTCCGGACCACTACCGCGTTGTCGCCCAGACCGAACACGCCAACCAGGTCGGCCGGATCGCCGACCACTGGGGTAACGACACGTTCGACGTCGCCCGGCCCCGGGTCGCAGCCACCACCGCCGCGTACACGCACGACAACGGCTGGTGGGAGTGGGATCTCGCGCCAGAACTCCGCGACGGCAGCCCGGTCAACCTGCTCGAGGTCGACGCCCCCGACTGGACGGACTTCTACGAGCGCGGGATCCAGAACGCGGTCGGGATCGATCCGTACGCCGGACTGCTGGTCTCGATGCACGGTTCGGGTGTGCGCCGCCGGCGCTACGGCACCCAGCCCTCCCTTCCCTCGTTCGCCGACGAGTACGCGGCGTTCATCGCAGACCAGGAGCGACGACAGCGCGACCTCGTCGGCGCGCTCAGGGAGTCCGAGCGGTACGGCGACCTGGTCGGGGACGCGACCGCGGACCTGCTGGCCACGGTACACGAGACGGGCCACGCCGACAGCGCTGGGTCCCCGGCCTGGCACCACTACAAGCTCCTGCAGGCCTGGGACCGCCTCTCGCTGTACTGCTGTCTCGACACGTCCCCGTCGGCCGACACGATCGGCCCCGTCCCCACAGGGCCGTCCGCCGACACCGACCTCGCGCTCGAGCCGGTCGGCGAAACGACAGTCCGCGTCGACCCGTACCCGTTCGACACGTCGCCGGTCACGCTCCCGGTGCGCAGCCGGTCGATTCCCCGGAAGACCTACGACGACCAGGCGGAACTCACCGAGGCCTACTACGCGGCCGAACAGGAGCGGATTCCCGTCTCGTTCCGGCGGTGACCGCGGCTGCCGGCGCGAGGGGGCGGCCCCGAGGACGACCTCGCCGTCCACGACACGCGCGACTGGCGGGAACTGATACTGGCGGCTGTACCTGCGTGACGACGCCCGGCATCCCGGGGTACCGACACTGCTCGCGCGCCTGTAGCCGACCGCACGACCGGGGTGTCTCGACCGTTACGCCGCCAGAAACTCCACCAGCAGGTCCGCCACCCGGCCGGGTTCGTCGGCCTGCACCCAGTGGCTGGCCGCGGGAAGCCGCTCGACCCGGAGGTCGGAGACCCACTCCTCTAGCCCGTCGAGCAGGGACGTCGAGAGCGCCCGGTCGCGCTCGCCCCAGATCACGAGCGTCGGAACCCCGACGGTCGCGTCACGGATCCCTGCTCCCGGCACCACCGACCGGAACTGGCGCCGTACGGCCTCCCGGGCGGCTGCGCGGTAGTAGTTGACAGGTCCCGACAGCGACGCCGAGCGAGCCATCGCGTTCTTGTACCGGCGGACGTCCGCGTCGGTGAACGCCTCGGGCCGGGCCGTGTCGTCGAGCATCCCGCCGACGGCACGGTAGTCGTCTGTCCGGAGGATCCGTTCGGGAAGCCACGGCACCTGGAAGGCGAACACGTACCACGACCGCACTAGCTGCCCGGGCGAGCGCAGTAACGCCCGGCGGTACGCCCCGGGGTGGGGGGCGTTCAGCACGGCGAGCTGACTCACCGTCTCGGGCTCCCGGATGGCCGTCTCCCAGGCGACTGCGCCGCCCCAGTCGTGGCCGACGACGGCCGCACGGGCGTACCCCAGGTGCTCGATCAGCCCGCGGACGTCGCCGACCAGTTCCGTCGGGCGGTAGCTGTCGACGCCGTCGGGGGCCGACGACCGGTTGTACCCGCGCATGTCCGGCGCGACCACCTGGTAGCCCGCGTCGGCGACCGAGTCGAGGTGGTGGCGCCAGGCGTACCAGAACTCGGGGAAACCGTGCAGGAGCACGACCAGCGGCGCGTCGCCAGTGGGATGGTCGACCGCCGCAGGGTCCGGGTCGACTGTCACGTAGTGGAGGTTGACCCCGTTGACGCGGGCGAACTCGTGGCGCCACCGCTCGGGGTCGTCCGGGTGTCCCGGCCGGTCGCGGTCGTTCTCGGCCGTGTTCACGCCGGTCGGTAGGGGCAGCAGGGTCTAAAGGTTCGCGCTCGACCAGAGACTTGCCGTGCTCTCGGTCCCGGTCCGGCCGACTCGGACCGGTCGGCCGTGGTCGAAGCTGCTCGGGCCGGGCCGGGACGGTTACCCGGAACCCCAGCCGGAGAGGTCGGTCTCGCGCGCTGGACAGACCGCCACGTCGCTTGCTAACGTGCCCACCCACTCGAACGTTTGGCGCGCGCCACCCGGAACGCTTTTTGTTCCACCAGTGTCTAAGTATGTTGGTATGAACGGCTCCGAGCCTGCGACGGTGCTAGTTGTCGACGACGAATCGGACGTTGCTGACGCCTACGCGGCGCAACTCTCCAGCGAGTACACCGTCTCGACGGCGTACAGCGGCCAGGACGCCCTCGACAGGCTCGACGACGCCGTCGACGTGGTGTTGCTCGACCGGCGGATGCCGGGTGTCTCCGGCGACGAGGTGCTCGAACGGATCCGCGAGCGGGAACTGGACTGCCGTGTCGCGATGGTGACGGCCGTCGACCCCGACTTCGACATCATCGAGATGCCGTTCGACGACTACGTGATCAAGCCCGTCTCGCGGGAGGACCTCGTCGACACCATCGAGCGCCTGCTCACGACCTCCGAGTACGAGCAGAAACTCCAGAAGTACTACGCGCTGACGGCCAAACACGCCACGCTGCTGGCCAACAAACCCGACACGGACCTCGCAGACAGCGAGGCGTTCGCCACCCTGGAGGAGCGGATGGACCGGCTCGGCGAGGAACTGGACACCACGATGACGAACTTCGACGACGACGACTTCGAGGCCGCCTTTCGCGACCTCGGCGACACCCCGGCCGACGCCATCGACGACTGATCCCGGCGGTCCGCTACCGTCTCGTCGTGCGATTCTCGAAACGTCCGTATCGAAAGCACTAACCGCCGTTCTTCCCTACTGAACTTCGATGAGTCAGCAATTGCCGGACGTGCAGGCGTCCCGTCCGGACGTGGCCGTCGGTCTCAACCGGGTCGGCGTAACCGGCGTCGAGAAACTGGTCAAGGTCGACCAGGCGGGCGAGCGACCCGTGGTACTGATGGCCGAGTTCGAAGTGTACGTCGACCTCCCCTCCTGGCGGAAAGGTGCGGACATGAGCCGGAACATGGAGGTCATCGACGAGACCCTGGAGGCGGCGGTCAGCGGGGCGACCGACCGCGTGCAGGACGTCTGTGGCGACGCTGCCGAGCGACTTCTGGAGAAACACGACTACACGACCAGAGCAGAGGTCCGGATGGAAGCCGAGTACGTCATCCGCGAGCGGACACCCGCCTCGGAGATGCAGACCCAGAGCACGGCAGACATCATCGCCTCCGCCACAGCGACAGCGGAGGGTACCCTGGAGGAGATCGGTGCCCGCGTGACCGGGATGACCGTCTGTCCCTGCTCGCAGGGGATGTCCGCCTCTCGGGCCCGCGAGGCGCTCCGTGGGCTGGGCGTCGAGAACCAGATCATCGACGAGTTCCTCGCCGAGGTTCCCCAGGCCGGCCACTCCCAGCGGGGCCACGCCACCCTCACTATCGAGAGCCCCGGCCCGCCGGAGGTCGACCTCCGGGACGTGATCGAGGTGGCACGCGACGCGATGAGCGCACGCATCTACAACTTCGCCAAGCGCCCCGACGAGGATCACATGACCTTCGAGGCCCACGCCGACGCGAAGTTCGTCGAGGACTGTGTCCGCGCGATGGCCGAGGGCGTCGTCGAGGCGTTCCCGCACCTCCCCGACGAGGCAGTTGTCACGATGAAACAGTCCAACGACGAGTCCATCCACCAGCACAACGCCCACGCCG
>CAZUVE010000122.1:0-8350 GCA_964623735.1 uncultured Halobacteriales archaeon
GGGTGGTCGCCCACCGCCGTCTCCCCCGAGAGCATGACCGCGTCGGTCCCGTCGAGGATGGCGTTGGCGACGTCGGAGGTCTCGGCGCGGGTGGGCCGGCGCTCGTGGACCATCGAGTCGAGCATCTCCGTGGCAGTGATCACGGGGACGCCCGCGCGGTGGCAGGTCCGGATGATGCGCTTCTGGATGATGGGGACGTCCTCGAGGGGGCACTCGACGCCGAGGTCGCCCCGGGCCACCATGACGCCGTCGGCCGCGTCGACGATGGCCGTCAGGTTCTCGACGGCGTCGGCGCGCTCGATTTTCGCGACAATGGGGATGTCGGCCCCGCGGTCCTCGAGTTCGGCGTTGATCTCGAAGACGTCCTCGCCGGACCTGACGAAACTGGCCGCCACGAAGTCCGCCTGCTTCTCGGCTGCCAGGTCGAGTTCCGCCCGGTCTGTCCCGGTCACCGCGGGCAGGCCCAGGTCGACGCCCGGCACGTTGACGCCGGCCCTGCCCGCCAGCGCCCCGCCTGTCTCGATCCGGGCGGTGACGGTGTCCCCCTCGACGGCGGTCACCGTCGCCTCCAGGCGGCCGTCGTCGAGCAACACCGCGTCGCCCGGCCCGGCCCCGGCGATCGATCGGGTGAGGCCGACGCGGCTGTCGTCGGCACCGTCGCCGGGGACGAACTCTACCGGATCGCCGGCCTGCAGCAGGACGGGTTCCTCGACGTCGGCCGTCCGGACCTCCGGTCCCGGGAGGTCGTGGAGCACGGCCAGCGGGCGGTCGGTCTCGGCGTCGACGTCCCGGATCGTCTCGATCAGCGCCCGCCGCTTCGACGGGGTCCCGTGGCTGGCGTTCAGGCGGGCGACCGACATGCCCGCATCCGCGAGGTCCGCGATGGTCGCCCTGTCGTCCGACGCGGGGCCGAGCGTACAGACAATCTTCGCACGGCGGGTCACGACCCCGCACCTCTGCTCGTAGGGCGTGTCATACGCCGGGGCTACCGCCGGTGGCCACAAGAAGGTTTATGACAGGGACCCATCCAGGTGTCATACGACAAAGATGCCAGACGCGAACCAGTCGGGGCTGGGCGCTCACCGGCCGGCGAGCGACCGTCTCGAGCCGCCGGAGTCGTTCGTCGAGCAGGCGAACGTCGCGGACCCGGCGGTCTACCGGGAGTTCGCGGAGCACTGGCCGGGGGCCTGGGAGCGGGCCGCCGACCTGCTCGAGTGGGACCGGCAGTACGACAGCGCCCTCGCCGACGAGGCGGGGTTCAGCTGGTTCGACGGCGGACGGCTGAACGCCTGCCACAACTGTGTCGACCGCCACCTGGACGAGCGCAAGAACCAGCTCGCGCTGGCCTGGGAGGGCCGGGACGGCGGGTCGCGGACGTACACCTACCTCGAGCTGTTCCACGAGGTCAACGAGTTTGCCGCCGCGCTGCGAGGGCTGGGAGTCGAGGAGGGCGATGTCGTCACCATGTACATGCCGATGATCCCGGAGCTCCCGGTCGCGATGCTGGCCTGTGCCCGTCTCGGGGCGCCACACTCCGTGGTGTACGCGGGCCTCGCAGCCGACGCCCTGGCGACGCGGATGAACGCCGCCGACTCCGAGTACCTCGTGACCTGCGACGGCTACTACCGCCGCGGCGACGCGGTGTGGCTGAAGAACAAGGCCGAAACCGCCGGCATCACCGTCGACGGGGACGTGACGTCGGTGGTCGTCGACCGCCTGGAGGGCCACGACTGCTCGCTCGGCGGCGACGACCACGACTACGACGCCCTCGTCGCGGCCAGTCGGGGCGAGCGCGTCGACCCGGTCGCGCGCGCCTCGACCGACGAACTGTTCGTCATCTACACCTCCGGGACCACGGGCACACCAAAGAAGGTGACCCACACCACCGGCGGCTACCTCTCCTACGTGGCCTGGACCGCACACGCGGTGCTGGATGTCAAGCCGGAGGACACCTACTGGTGTTCGGCTGACATCGGGTGGATCACCGGCCACTCCTACGTCGTCTACGGCCCGCTCGCCCTCGGGACCACGAGCGTGCTGTACGAGGGCGAACCCGACCACCCGGGCAAGACCAGGCTGTGGGAGATCATCGAGCGCAACGCCGTCGACGTGTTCTACACCGCGCCGACGGCGATCCGCGCGTTCATGAAGTGGGGCGAGGAGTACCCCGCGAGGCACGACCTCTCCTCGCTGCGGCTGCTGGGGACGGTCGGCGAGCCAATCAACCCCCGGGCCTGGGAGTGGTACTACGAGCACGTCGGCGGCGGGGAGTGCCCGATTGTGGACACCTGGTGGCAGACCGAGACCGGTGGTATCCTCGTCTCGACGCTGCCGGCGATCAAGACGATGCAGCCGGGATCGGCGGGTCCGCCGCTGCCGGGGGTCGGCGCCGACGTCGTCGACGACGGCGAGGTCGGCGCCGGCCGCGCGGGCTATCTCGTGGTCGACAGACCCTGGCCGGGGATGCCCCGGGAACTGTGCGAGGGCCAGCGCTGGGCGGCACGGGCCGGCGAGAACCCCACACAGCCCCGTTCGGAGTGGGCCTACCACACCGAGGACGGCGCGTTTGTCGACGAGGAGGGCTACATCACGATTCTGGGGCGGGTCGACGACGTCATCACCGTCTCCGGCCACCGCTTCGGGACGATGGAGATCGAGTCGGCTATCGCCAGCGTCGAGGGGATCGCCGAGGCCGCCGTCGTTAGCGGCGGCCACGAGGTCCGCGGGAAGGGGGTCCACGCGTACGTGAGCACCGAGGACGGACACGAGGGCGACGACGCGCTGCGCGCGGAGGCCGCCAGTGCTGTCGAGGCTGCCATCGGCCCCATCGCCAGACCCGAGGCGGTCGTGTTCACGCCGGAGATGCCCAAGACCCGGTCGGGCAAGATCATGCGCCGCCTGCTCGAAGACATCGCCAACGAGGACGAACTCGGCGACCTGAGCGCCCTCCGGAACCCGGAGGTCGTCGGGGAGATCGAGTCCACTGTCGACGGCGCGTAACACCCCCGTCTCGAAGGGGCGACCACAGATCGAACCAACCGGGCCGACACCGCGGGCAGCCGCGGGAACCACCACAGACGACCCCGGCGCTCCGAGCGGCCACGGGGAGGGGACTGCACGGGGACCGGGGCTGCCACGACGAGGAAAGACTAAGTGCGTCGTTTCGTATGCTGCGTACAGGCCGAAACATGAGTGAGGCGTCGGGCCGGGTCCGGCTCACGGAGCGGGAGTACGAACAGCTCAGGCGGTCGACCGACACCCACCGCGAGGAGCTGCTCGTGCGCCTCTGCGGGGAGGCGGGGCTGCGGGCGGGGGAGGTGGCTCGCCTCAGACCCGGTGACGTGACCAGCCACGGGAGCCAGGGCTCGACGCCGTACTTCCTGACAGTCAGGGAGCGCAACGGGGGGGACCGGGAGGCGTTTCTCCCCGCGCGGGTCGCCCACGACTTCTGGCAGTACGTCAGGAGCAACACGGTCGACACGGACGAGCCGGTCGTCGACGTGACCCCGCGCCGGATCCAGATGCTGGTCCGGGGGGTCGGCGAACGGGCCGCGGAGTGGACCGGTCGGCCGACGCTGTCGACGGTGACCCCGTCGGCGCTGCGGCGGTTCTTCGCCCGGACCCTGCTGGTCGAACACGGTGTCGACCCCAGGGTCGTGACGGCAATCGGCGGATGGGAGAGCGTCGATACCCTCCTCCCTGACGGGGCACCACCGACGCGGGACGAGGTGGTGGCGACCTTCGAACAGGTGACCCACGAGGGCGACACCGGCGAGACCGGCCGGCTGCGGGGCGTCGTCGCCACGCTGGACCGGGTCGAGGAGGCGCTCTCGACCGCCGGCTCCCGCGAGGACATCGAGCGGGCCGCCTGCCGCGCGCTCGTCGAGGACAGCGTGTACGCCGCGGCGTGGGTGATGGAAGAGGAGCGCCGCCGGGAGCGGGTGGTCGCCCGCAGACACGCCGGCAAAGACCCCGACCGGTTCGAGGGGAGCAGCAACACGACGATCGTCCGGCAGGCCCTCCGGACGGGGCGGGTGCTGGTCGCGCCCGACCGGCCCCGGCCGACGGCGACCGAACGCGGGCTGCTGGCGGCCGTTCCGCTGGTTCACGGCGAGGCCACCTACGGGGTTCTGGTCGTGCGCGCAGACGACCGGGGGGCATTCGACGACCCCGAGCGGACGCTCCTCTCGAACCTGGGGCGGCGGGTCGGTCTGACCGTCACGGCGACCGAACGGCGCCAGCTCCTCTTCGGCGACACCGTGGTGACGCTCACCTTCCAGTACGGCGACGACGGCGTCCTCGTCGACCTCTCGTCGTCGCTGGGCTGTGCGCTCGACCTCGAGGGAATCGTCGCAGCCGACGCGCACTCGCTGCTCTGTTTCGTCGCGGTCACGGGCGCGCCGGCAGAGCGCATCCTGGAGTGGACGGCCGGAGCCGAGGGGCTGGGGGACGCCCGCCTCATCCGGAGCTACGACGAGGGGGGGCTCCTGGAGATTGTCGTCGAGGGGAACTCCCCGGCGCTCCCGCTGACAGAGCGCGGCGGGTCGGTGTCGGGGATCCACGCCGAGGGCGGACGGGCACGCCTCGTTGCGGAGTTCGCTCCGAACGCGGACATCCGGGGGCTCGTCGAGTCGCTCGAGGGACAGTTCGAGTCGGTCGAGCTCCGGAGCAAGCGGGAGGTGACTCCGACCGAACAGACGCCCACCGGCTTTCGCGAGTCCGTCGAACAGCGGCTGACCGGGAAACAGGAGTCGGTTCTCCGCGCCGCGTACCACGCGGGGTACTTCGAGTGGCCCCGCGGCTCGACCGCCGAGGAACTCGCCGAGTCGATGGAGGTGTCCTCGCCGACCCTCCACAACCACCTCCGGCGGGCACAGCAGAAGGTGCTCTCCACGCTCTTCGCCGAGGACGACCCTTCCGGGTGAGACTATCGGCCTCATATAGGGATGTTCGAAAGCGTTTATCAGGTCGACCGCATGCCTTCTTGCGGTCGGTCCGGCACTGACTTACAGCAATCACGTCCGGGTGTCTCTCCCGGGTCGATCCCGGGCTCGCGGGGTTTATGATAGCTAGGTGGCGTTCTTAATAGGTAATTGTGTCACTCTCTGTGTGCAATGTCCGACGAGGAACTCGACGTCGAACTGGAGGCACGGCTCGAGGAACAGGAGACGTTCGAGCCGCCGGAGTCGTTCGTCGAGCAGGCGAACGTCGCGGACCCGGAGATCTACGAGGAGTTCGAGGAGAACTGGCCCGAGGCGTGGGAGCGCGCGGCGAACCTGCTCGACTGGGAAGACGAGTGGGACCGCGTCCTCGACGACAGCGAGGAGCCGTTCTACGAGTGGTTCGTAGACGGGAAGCTCAACGCCTCGGCGAACTGCCTGGACAGACACCTCGACGAGCGCGGCGACGAGGTGGCCATCGAGTGGGTCGGCGAACTCGGCGAGACGCGGACCTACACCTACGAGGAACTCCACCGCGAGGTCAACGAGTTCGCCGCCGCGCTGCGGGGGCTCGGCGTCGAGGCCGACGACGTCGTCACGATGTACATGCCGATGATCCCGGAGCTCCCGGTCGCGATGCTGGCCTGTGCCCGCGTCGGGGCCCCGCACTCGGTCGTCTTCGCCGGGTTCTCCGCGGACGCCCTGGCGACGCGGATGAACGCCGCCGACTCCGAGTACCTCGTGACCTGCGACGGCTACTACCGCCGCGGCGACCCGCTCGACCACATCGAGAAGGCCAACGAGGGCCTCGCCGGCGCCCAGCAGGACGTCACGACGGTCGTCGTCGACCGGCTGGGCGACGAACTCGACCACGACCTCCCGGAGGGCCACCACGACTACGACGCCCTTGTCGCCGACCAGGCGGGCGCCGAGGTCGACCCCGTTACCCGCGACGCCGAGGATATGCTCTTTCTCATGTACACCTCCGGCACCACGGGCAAGCCGAAGGGCGTCAAACACACCACCGGCGGCTACCTCTCCTACGTGGCCTGGACCTCCCACGCAGTGCTGGACATCGAACCCGGTGACACCTACTGGTGTTCGGCGGACATCGGGTGGATCACCGGCCACTCCTACATCGTCTACGGCCCGCTCGCCCTCGGAACCACGAGCGTGATGTACGAGGGGACGCCGGACTACCCCGACAAGGATCGCCTCTGGCAGATTGTCGACGACTACGACGTCACACAGCTGTACACCGCACCGACGGCGATCCGCGCGTTCATGAAGTGGGGCGAGGAGCATCCCGCAAAGCACGACCTCTCCTCGCTGCGGCTGCTGGGGACGGTCGGCGAGCCAATCAATCCCCGGGCCTGGAAGTGGTACTACAAGCACATCGGCAACGAGGAGTGCCCGATTGTGGACACCTGGTGGCAGACCGAGACCGGGGGCATGATGGTCACGACGCTGCCGGCGATCAAGACGATGCAGCCGGGGTCTGCGGGTCCGCCGCTGCCGGGGGTCAGCGCCGACGTCGTCGACAACAGCGGCGACCCGGTCGGCGCCGGCCGCGCGGGCTATCTCGTGGTCAACAGGCCCTGGCCGGGCATGTTGCGGACGCTGTACAAGAACGACGAGCGGTTCATCGACGAGTACTGGGACGAGTACTCCGTTCCCGAGCGCGACCAGTGGGTGTACTTCCCGGAGGACGGCGCCAAGATCGACGAGGAGGGATACATCACGATTCTGGGACGGGTCGACGACGTGCTCAACGTCTCCGGTCACCGCCTCGGGACGATGGAGATCGAGTCGGCCATCGTCGGCGTCGAGGGCGTCGCAGAGGCCGCCGTGGTCGGCGGCGACCACGAGATGAAAGGCGAGGCTGTCTACGCCTACGTCATCACAGAGGAGGGCCAGGACGACGACGAGGCGTTGCGCTCGGAGATTGTCGAGGCCGTCGAAGACGCAATCGGCCCCATCGCCAGACCCGAGGCGGTCGTGTTCACACACGAACTCCCGAAGACCCGGTCGGGCAAGATCATGCGCCGCCTGCTCGAGGATATCGCCAACGAGGACGAACTCGGCGACACCAGCACGCTGCGCAACCCCGACGTCGTCTCCGATATCCAGCAGAAAGTGCAGGCCGACTGATACTGGCTGCCTGCCGTGGGTCTGTTCGGGCCGACCACACGACGGCGTACGGTCCTCCGCCCGGCTCGCCTGTCCGCCGGGCGGCGCCGACCGTGTTTCGGAATTTCGGCGAGAGCAGAAACGACCGGGCCGGGCGTCGGCGCCCCGGGGGGTCAGTCGTCCTCGGCCGCGCTACAGACGAACACGGGGCGTTCGGTTCCGAGGATGACCTCCTGTGAGACACTGCCGAACAGCATCTTGCCCGTCGGGGAGCGCTTGCGCCCGGCGACACAGACCGCCTCGGCGTCCAGTTCCTCCGCTGTCTCGATGATGGAGTCGGCCGGGTTCCCGCTGCCCTCGTGGTACTCGACCTCGATGCCGTGGTCCTCGAGAATCTCCGCGGCCCGGGTCACCGCAGCGACCTGGATGACCGACGCCCCCTCCGGGTTCTCCAGGAAGTCGTGCAGCAGGTGCGCCCGGACGTCGCCGGCCTCGAAGAGGTTCGTCACCGCCTCGGCCAGGGCAATCGCCCGCTGCTCGCTCTCGTCGATGCCCAGGAGTATGTCCTTCATAGCCGAAACTTTGCCGACTGCACACTAATATCTTCGTGGTCACACTGTCCACGACACCGCGAGTGCGGGGCACGCGACGGTCTGTCCCACACACCGACACCCGCTGCTGACGTACGGACTGCTGTAGGTTATACGGATTGCTGTAAGCCACTACTGGATCCACCGCACGACTGCGTACGGTCGGACCGGGACACAGTTACAGCAATCCGTAGAGAGGGATGTTCGAAAGTCATTACAGGATCGACCGCAAGTAGATATGCGGTCGACCTGATAAACGCTTTCGAACATCCCGATATGACGCCGTCCTCTCCACGTTGTGGGTAACCGGCGGCACGGGTGTCTGGTCCGGGACACAATCTATTGTGATAGTTAGACGGTACCCTTATTAGGACCACATCACTGTTGTTGTCTGCTGGATGTATCACGAGGAGACTGGACGGGTCGCCCGGCCGACTGGCGGCCGTGCAGAGCCACAGAAACGCACACAGCCCGTCCCGTGCGAGCGGTTTCCGGGATCACACTCAGTCTCCGGACGACGATCAACAGAGACAACAGGACAACAATGACGCAACGTAATAATACCCTCGACAGGCGCAACGTTCTGAAAGGGCTCGGCGCGGCCGGGATGATCGGCCTTGCCGGGTGTGGCGGCGGCGACGGCGGCGACGGCGGCGACGGCGGCGACGGCGGCGACGGCGGCGACGGCGG
>CAZUVE010000123.1:0-8342 GCA_964623735.1 uncultured Halobacteriales archaeon
ACATCAGCGATTCGCCCTCGAACTGCTTCCAGTCGATGCCGGCCTCGCGGGCGTGTTCGTTCAGCCGTTCGCCCCATCTCGGGATGGCCTCCTCTGCCGTCGGGAGTCCACCGTCGCTGCCCTCCATGTCGTCCGTACCGTCCGAACCGTCCGAACCGTCGCCGCCTGTCTGACAACCTGCGATGCCGATCACGCCGGCCGCTCCAGCCGCCTGGAGGAACCGCCGGCGGTCGAACGTCCCTCTGTGTTTCCGTGTCATGAATGTGCACCTGCTGGCACGCCGCGCGCGGCAATTTTTGTGCCAGTTCCTCGCCCCTTTTGACGGTGTGAACATAAAGATACCGGAAAATATAGCCTCTCCGATACGTGCGGGCGGTGGATTCTTGTGGGCCCCTCCCGTGGTTGGCCGCCATGGTACCAGTTGTCGTCGGCGTGGACGCCGGGACGACGGCGATCAAGTCGGTCGCGTACACGCCCGACGGGCGTCAACTGGCCCGGAGCACGCGGGACAACCCGGTCGAACGTCCCGCCCCGGGGTACAGCGAGCAGGACATGCCCGGCACCTGGGAGCGGACCTGCGAGACGATCCGCGGGGTTCTGGCCGGCCTGCCGGCCGAGACCGAGGTGCTGGCGGTCGGCGTCACCGGCCAGGGCGGGGGCTGCTGGTTCGTCGACGAGGACGGCAATCCGGTCGGGAGAGCGATCATCTGGACCGACAGCCGGGCCGCCGGGATTGTCGACGCCTGGCGCGAGAGCGGGGTCTACGAACGGCTGTTCGACCGGTTCGGCTACGGCGTCTTTCCGGGACAGTCACTCCCGATCCTCCGGTGGATCGCCGAGAACGATCCCGGGCGTCTCGACCGGATCGACGCGGTTGTGAGCTGCAAGGACTGGCTCGTCTCCCGCCTCGCCGGCCGGGTCGTCTCGGATCCGACGGCGGTGTCGATCGGCCACTACGACCCGGCCGCCGGGGTGTTCGCCGACCGGTTGCCCGACGGCGTGTCGGTCCCGGGGCTGTCGTCGCTCGAACCGCCCATCTGCACCCCGCTGGAGATTGTCGACGGCGTGACCGGCGACGCGAGCGACGCGACCGGCCTGCCCGCCGGAACCCCGGTGATCGCCGGGACCTTCGACGTCGCCGCCTCTGCTTTCGGGAGCGGTGTTGTCCGTCCCGGGGACACGTCCGCGGTCGTCGGCACGACCCTGCAGATCCAGCGGCTGCTCGAGGAGCCGCGGATCGAACGACCGTCGGTCGGGTACACGCTGCGACTCGGTATCGACGGTATGGGGTTGCGCGCGATGGGCGCGATGACCGGGACGCCGAACCTCGACTGGGCCCGGGAGACGCTGACCGACAACGCGGACTTTGCGACAGTCGAGTCGGAGGCGGCGTCGGTTCCCGCCGGGAGCGAGGGGCTCGTCTACCACCCCTATCTCAGCGACGCCGGCGAGAAAGCACCCTTCGTCGACCCGACCGCGCGTGCGGGGTTCGTGGGTCTGGACTCCTCCCACTCCCGGGCACACCTGTTGCGGGCAGTCTACGAGGGAGTGGGGCTCGCACTCCGGGACTGTGCAGAGCACCTGCCCGGCGGGGCCGACCGCGTGGCGACCAGCGGTGGGGGAACGCGGTCGTCGTTCTGGTGTCAGCTCTTTGCCGACTGTCTCGACGCGACCGTCACGGTTCCCGCGGGGGAGGAACTGGGCGCCCGGGGGATCGCGGCGATGGCGGCGGCGGCGACGGGAACCCATCCCGACCTCGAGACGGCCGTCGACGCGATGACCGGCGTCGAGGACCGGTACACGCCGCAACCGGAGCGGGTCGAGCGGTACGACGACCTCTACCCGGTGTACAGGGACCTGCGGGAGTCCCTCCGAGAGCCGTGGGCGGACCGGGCCAGTGTCGTCCGGGGGTGGGAGAGCGCGGATCGTCTGGGGGAGTGACCCGGGTCACACGACGTCTTGGATGATGCCGCCGTCGATTGTCAGCGCCTGTCCGGTCATGTTTTCGTTTGTCGCCAGGAAGACGGCGGCTTCGCCCATCTCTGCGGGCGTCTGGTCGCGGCCCAGTGGGATCACCCGTTCGACAGTCTCCCCGTACGACTCGGTCTTGTGGGGCGCCATGATGTCCGTCCACAGTTGCGACTCGACGATCCCCGGACAGAGCGCATTGACCGTCACGTTGTCGTCCGCGAGTTCCATCGCCGCCGACCGGGTCAATCCGAGTTGTGCGTGTTTCGAGGCGCCGTAGTGGCTGTGGTCGGGAGCAGCAATCTCCCCGGAGATCGATGACACGTTGATGATCGTCCCTTCGGTCTTCTTGAGGTGTGGGATGGTGTACTTCGAGACGAGAAACGTGCCCTTGGCGTTGACGCCCATGACCGTGTCCCAGTCACTCTCCTCGAGATCCGCCATCCTGCCCACAGTCAGGGCTGCAGCGCTGTTCACGACGATATCGATCCGGCCGAACTCCTCGATTGTCTCGTCGACAACCGAACGTACATCGTCGGCGTCGCTCACGTCACACTGGACCGTGTGGGCGCGTCGACCCATGGCTTCGATCTCACCGGAGACCTCCTCGTCGTTGTGTACAGCGAGTACGATGTCACTCCCCACAGTCGCCAACTCCTTTGCGATCGCCCCGCCGATCGTTCCACCGGCGCCCGTTACAACCGATACCTTGTCCGCGAGAGGTGCGTCGGTAGTCATCAACACTCTGACTGGTAGACCAGTCACAGATTAGTACCGACCACGCTGTATTAAAAATACTGCCGACAGCTACTGTGGAACTCCCTGTCGGGGATGGCGGTGTCGAGACTCCGTGGTCGCGGCGGAGGCTCCGTCACACGTCGCCGAGGTTCTCGACGAGGTTCACGTCCGCGGCCTCGAAGGACTCGCGGATGTCCTCCGGGACCGTCCCGTCGGTCATCAACACGTCGACGTCCCCCGGGTCGGCGAACTTGACGAAGTGGTCCTCGTTGAACTTGTTGCGGTCCGCAACCAGCACGACGCGGCGCGAACTCTCTATCATCCGCCTCCTGACGCCGCTCTGTCTCGGGTTCCGCGTCGTCAGGCCCTCGCTGTCGACCCCTCCGGGGGAGAGAAAGAGGAGGTCGAAGTTCATGTTCTCGATCCGTTCCTCCGCCCAGGACCCGGCCAGGCCGTTGTCGTCGGACCAGAACATCCCACCGACGAGGTAGACCTGAAACTCGCTCTCGACGAGTTTGAGCGCGTTCAGCGCGCCGTTGGTCACGGCCACGACGTCCCGGTCGTCCGGGACGTGGTCGACAATCGGCATCGTCGTGGTTCCCGAGTCGAAACAGACGATCTGGTCCCGGTGGACCTCGGTCGCCGCCCGCTGTGCGATGGCTTCCTTGCCCTCGCGGTTGCGGACCGCCCGCCTGTCGTAGGGTCTCGGCTGGTCGACGGCCGGCATGGCCCCGCCGTGCGTGCGACGGATCAGGTTCTTCTCCTCCAGTTCCCGCAGGTCCCGGCGAATGGTCGCCTCCGAGACGTCCAGCGACGCGGCGAGTTCCTCCACCGAGCACCCGTGTCGCTCGTTGATCAGGTTCACGACCTCGCTCCGCCGCTCTTCCGGGAGCATCGTTCCGATATACGCCCTACTTCTAAAGTGTCTTTGGGTCACTGCCACCCCGGGACAGTGAGATTTCGAGCAACACACCCCTGCAAGGCCACGTCGGGGGTCGTCGTTCCGCGGCACCGAACGGCCTCGCAGGGTCGATCACGTCACACGAGCCGGGTCGGAAACCGCCCGAGGACCGGTTCGCGGTCGCCGCCTCGTACTGTCGTGCGGTCGGTACGGAAATGGCTTACAACCGACCCGATCCCTCGTGTGGACAGCCTGGCCGGCCACGCTCTCTCGACGTTCGTGTTTATATCACAAATATCCATACAACATAAAATCGAAAATTATAGGTCGCCGCGTCCGGGGAGTATGCGCTGACGGCCGCGACACCCCGTAGAATTTCCCGTGCTGTTTATCGTAAATAATGGGAATAGTTTTTGTATCTGATTTATATTACTAAAATTTTCTTATAAATATGCAAATAATATCTCGGCGACAGAGACGATGCACGGGCCGACAGGACACCGCTTCCTGTTACAACCGTACACCTGTAATCTCAGGTGCAGCAACTCGCGTCGCTTCTGGAACGCTTTCGACCTGACCCGGATCCGAAACATAAAAAATATAATTAATATAGTTATTTTATATCAATGGACGAATTAACATTGTGTTATCGAATTCAGTCGTATAAGAACAATAGAGTAGCGTCTACTATGTACCAAACAAACATGTACCGCGGTGCATACGACCGGTTGCCGTATTCATACTGTCGGCTATACCTCCGTGAAGACATTCGACACCCCGGGGTGGCGAAATTCTCAAAAGCCTTACAGCCGACAGTACGGATACACCAATCAGTCTCAGCGGCGAGCGCGGATTGCCCGTGCGGCGTTCGTGACACTGGCGACCAGACTGTCGGGGACCGCGACGCCCTCGCCGGCGATGTCGTACGCCGTCCCGTGGAGAGTGGTCGTGCGCACGAACGGCAGCCCGAGGGTGAACGCGGTCGCGGCGACGCCGCCGCCCTCGACGTGGCTGTTGACGAACACGGGGATGTGACCCTGGTCGTGGTACATCGCGACTATGCAGTCGAACTCGTCGTCGAGGCCGCGGTTGAACGCGCTGTCGGGCGGCAGGGGGCCGCTGGCGTCGATGCCCTCCGCGCGGGCCTGTTCGACGGCAGGACGGATCTCCTCGTCGTCGAGATCGCCGATAACCCCCCCGTCGCCGGCGTGGGGGTTCAGCCCCAGGACCCCGATCGACGGATCGTCGACCCCCGCTTCGGGCAGCAGTTCGTCCGTGACTCGGACGGTCTCGAGGACCGACTCGGTCGAGACCTGCTCGACGGCCGACGCGACGGGCACGTGGAGGCTGACGTGCGTGACGCGCAACTCGCCGTCGGTGACCAGCCCGGTGTACCGGTCGGTGTCGGTCCAGTCGACCATCATGTCGGTGTGGCCGGCGTACTCGCTGCCTGCGAGGCTGATCGCCTTCTTGTGGATGGGGGCGTTCGCGAGGCCGTCGACGGTCCCCTCGACGGCCAGTTCGATGCTCCGGTCGACGTAGTCGAGGCTCACGCGCCCGTTCTCGGCGTCGAGTTCGCCGTACTCGAACGAGCCGACGTTGTCGAAGTCGAGAACCGGGACGGTCCCGTCCCCGGTCGCCTCGTCGGCGTTCTCTACCGGGGCCAGTTCGACGCCGATCCCGTGGCGGTCCGCGAGCGAGTCGAGGTGGTCGAGGTCCCCGAGGACGACCGGTCGGGCCGCCTCGCGTACCGTTCTGTCGGCGACTGTCTTCAGCGTTATCTCCGGGCCGATACCCGCCGGGTCACCCATCGTTATCCCGATTGTCGGTGTCTCCGTCGACATACCCACACGACGGTCCCCGGGGGCCTTCAACCTTCCCTATAACACGCTCTGGTGGGGTTCTCGGCGGCCAGTGGCCTCGTCGCCGCCCACCACGGCCACCGTGGCGTCCGGTCGACCGTCCGGACGGCGGGTCGCGAGGAGTCGAGGCCCGCCGGGGACACCCGGAGTAGCTACCCGCTCTGTCCGTAGTCCGCGAACTTCGACTCGAGGCGGTCGATCTCCTCTTCGGGGACGCGGGTCGGCTCGCCGATCGAGAGCGCCTGGTAGTGGACGCGCGCGCAGTACTCGACCATCAGCGCGACCTCGAACGCGCCCTGCCCGTCCGCGCCGACCGCGAGCACACCGTGGTTCTGCAGGAGACAGGCGTTGTACTCGTCGCCGAGCGCCTCGAGCGCGAGGTTGGCCAGCTCCTGTGTCCCGTAGGTCGCGTAGCCGGCCACCGGGATCCGGTCGCCGACGAAGGCGATCAGGTAGTGCGAGGCCGGGATCGGTCGGGCCAGGCTCGCGAACGTGCTCGCGTACGGCGAGTGGGTGTGCACGACGGCGCCGACGTCCTCCCGGGCGCGGTGGACGCCGGTGTGCATCGCGGTCTCGCTGGACGGGTCGCGCGTCCCGTCGAGGACACCGCCGTCGAGGTCGACGATGGGGACGTCTGTGGGCTGGATGTCGTCGTAGGCCATCCCCGACGGGCTGATCGCGACTCCGTCCTCGACTGCGACGCTGACGTTCCCGCCCGTGCCGAGTGTCAACCCCTGGGCAAGCATCTCCCGTCCGAGTCGGCTCACAGTCTTGCGAGCTTCCGGTATCGAGTTGTCTGACACGCTCTGGTTCGAGGGCAGGGGGTCTAATCAATCCTTCGCACCGCAAGAGCGAATACCCGTGCGCCGCACCGTCTCGTATGCACGTCACGGACTACGAGACGTACGCCGTTCCGCCGCGGTGGTTGTTCCTGAAGCTAACAACGAGCGACGGGACCGTCGGCTGGGGGGAGCCCATCATCGAGGGGCGCACACAGACGGTCCGGACCGCGGTCGGGGAGCTGGTCGAGGACTACCTGATCGGTGAGGACCCCCACGCCATCGAGCGCCAGTGGCAGCGGATGTACCGCGGCGGCCACATCCGTGGCGGCCCGGTATTGATGAGTGCCCTCGCGGGCATCGATCAGGCTCTGTGGGACATCAAGGGCCGGCAGCTGGGCGCGCCGGTCCACGAACTGCTCGGGGGTCGTGCGCGCGACAGGATCCGGGTGTACACCTGGATTCACGGCCGGACGCCGGAGGATCTCGCTGCGGACGCCCGGCGGGTCCGGGACGTGGGCTACTCGGCGGCCAAGATGATGGTCTCCGAGAAGAACGTCTCCCGGCAGGCCGACCTCGCCGAGGTTGCCCGCGAGCGGCTGGCGGCCGTCCGTGACGCCGTCGGCAACGAACTGTCGGTCGCCGTCGACTGCCGGGGTCGGGTCGGCCGTGCGAGAATAAAACGCCTCGAGTCGGCGCTGTCGGCTCACCACCCGCTGTTTCTGGAGGAGCCGGTGCTCCCGGAACACAACGAACTGCTTCCCGACCTGGTGCCGGCGTTCGACACGCCGGTCGCAACCGGCCAGCGGATGTTCTCCCGCTGGGAGTTCAAGCACGTCCTCGACAGCGCCGACTTCGTCCAGCCGGACGTTTCCCACGTGGGCGGGATCACGGAGCTGCGCAAGATCGCGACGATGGCGGCCGCCCACGACGTCGAGGTTCTCCCGAAGGTGGCCACGGGGCCGATCGCGTTCGCGGCGTGTCTCCAGCTCGACGCCTGCACCCAGAACTTCTTCCTGCAGGAACAGAGCCTCGACGTCCACCGCGGGGCCGACAGCGACTCACTCGACCACCTCTCGAACCCGGAGGTGTTCGCGTACGACGACGGCTACGTGTCGGTCCCGACCGAGCCCGGGCTCGGCGTCTCCGTCGACGAGTCGATTGTCCGGGACCGGGCCACCGAGAACGTCGACTGGCAGTCGGTGCTGTGGCACGACGAGGACGGCAGCGTCGCGGAGTGGTAGGAGCGTTTTGTATCGCTAAATTTTTTTCCTCCGGACGATTCCGTCGTACCGTGTCGCCAGCCACCAATCCGATCAAGTCGACGCGGACGGCGTTCGAGATTCTGGAGGCGTTGGTGGAACGCGGGGACGCGACAGCGACGGAGCTGGCCGCCGACCTCGAGTACACGCCGGGGACGGTCCACAACCACCTCGCGACGCTCCACGAACTGGGGTACGCGACCAAACGGCACGGCCGGTACAGAATCGGCCTGCGGTTTCTGTACCCGGCGTGTGCCGCCCGGTCGGCGACGGAACTGTGGGAGGCCGCACGCGGCGTGGTTCCCGGTCTGGCCGACGCGACCGGCGAGCGCGTCGAGGTCGTCGTCCACGAGGAGTCCAGAGCGGTCGTGATCCACGTCGAGGGCGAGCCCGGCGAGGGCGTTCCGGAGGTCGGGCCGGGCGAGACGCTCCCGATGGAGGCCAGCGCACACGGGAAAGTGTTGCTCGCCTACCGGGAGGGCGGGGTCGACGGCGACCTCGGCGGGGAACTCGCCCGGATCAGGGACGAGGGCATCGCCTTCGACTCGGGGGAGTACCACCCGGACGTGCGGGCCGTGGCTGCACCGGTCGTCGTCGAGGGGACTCTCCGGGGATCGCTCGGCGTCAGCGGCCCCGCAGAACGGCTGCGGGGCAAGACCTTCCAGCAGGACGTTCCCGGACTCCTCCTGGACGCGACCGAACGGGTGGCCCGCGAACTGCTGGCCGCCGGGAGCTGATACGGATTGCTGTAACTGTGTCTCAGTACGACCGCACGAGTGTGCGGTCGATCCGGCACTGACGTACAGCGATCCGTATGATACTGTCGGCTCCA
>CAZUVE010000124.1:0-8166 GCA_964623735.1 uncultured Halobacteriales archaeon
TATCTCCCCGTCGAGGCGCTCTCAGAACGGGTCGAGAGTGTCTACGGCGGGTAGGCCGTCGGTCAGGCCCCTTTCATGCGGATTGCTGTAACTGTGTACCGGTCCGACCGTACGCGGTCGTGCGGTGGATCCGGTAGTGACTTACAGCAATCCGCGTCAGTCGGGGTCCCGCCCGGGAGGCGAGTCTGACCGACTCCGTCGACCCGGCGAGGAGGGGAGGGGAGGGGAGGGGAGGGGATCACTCCGCGCGGTCGATGTCGAGTTCCCCCTCGATACGCTCGAGCCACTCCGACTCGGCGAGATCCGCCAGTTGCTCGCGGAAGTGGTCCTCGCAGACACCCACCTGGACCCCGTCCTTTTCGACGGTGACGTCAGCACCCAGATCGCAGTAGTGACACTGCATACTCCAGGGTAGAATCGAACCGGCATTTAAGCCTGCGGAGTCGGCAGCCCGTGCAGGTCACCCGACCCGGGCCCGCACGCGCCGGTACCCCTCCTCGCCGAGGCCGGCGCGTCCGAGCCGGTCGTCGTGGGCGTCGCTCCCGCCCGTCGGGACCAGGTCGTGGCGCTCGATGGCCTGTTCGACCGGTCCGGGGTCGACCGCCCGTCCGTAGGGGTAGTGCCGCTCGACGCCGTCGAGTTCCGCGGCGAGGTCGAGTGCCGCCCCGGGGTCGTCGTACCGGAGCGGGTGGGCGAGCGCGACGAGCCCGCAGGCCCCGGCCAGCAGCTCCCGCCCGCGGTCGAACCCCGGGACGGCACGGGACACGTAGCAGGGACAGTCGTCGCCGATGTACTCCGCGAAGGCCTCCCCGTAGCCGGCGTCAGCAGGGCTGTCGGCGATGGCGCGGGCGACGTGCGGACGGCCGACGCCGGGCTCGAACGCCACCTCGAGGTCGACGCCGAGGCGGCTCTCGACGCAGTCGACGATGGCCCGCGCCCGCTCGATCCGGTCGGCCTGGAGCCGGTCGAGTTCGGCCGCGAGCGGGCCGGTCCGCTCTGTGCCGTAGCCCAGCAGGTCGATCCGGCCGGCCGGCGAGTCGACGCGCAGTTCCAGTCCGTGGATCACCGTCACGCCACCGACATCGGTAACCGGTGCCCGCAGGTCCGGGTGGAGGCGGTCGTGGTCGGTGACTGCGACGGCTCCGACGCCTGCCTCCTGCGCTGCCCCCGGCAGCGTCTCCAGTGTCAGCGTTCCGTCCGAGTTCGTCGTGTGTACGTGCAGGTCCGCAGCGACCATGTGTACCAGTCGTGTCCCGCCCTCATACGGATTGCTGTCCCCGTGTCGTCTGCACCTGTGCGGTCGATCCGGCAACCCGCAGCTATCCGTACCGTTCGGGTTTCGACCGCCTCACACCCGTGTGGGGGTCTGCGTGCCTACGTGTCTCACGGTCATTATACACACTAGAGACTCCTTGGCCAATTACCCACTATCAATAGTTAAGATTTATTAGGAACCGTGTACGTTTGTGCGTATGAGGTTCGCACGAACCGAAGACGAGCCGTTCGCCACACACACGTTCCCGAGCACGACCGAGGAGTTCCTGGCCGACCAGGGCGACGTCGAGCTGGAACTGCCCAACGGGGACGTGACCCTGGACGAGGTGCTGGAGACGCTCCCCAACGAGCAGTTCCAGACCGAAGAGGACGCCCGCTACTCCACGTACAGCGTCCTCGGCGAGGAGGCAATCGGCCGCAAGGGGTACAGCGACCGCGACGCCACCTGCCCCGGCGAGATCGGTCACGACCAGATTTCGTTCTGACACCTGGCTGTTTCTCGCGGGACGTCTTCCACGGAGAACCGACCGCTGTACCGCGAGGACAGTCAGACTGTCGGCTGTAGCTACGTGACGATGTTCCCCACCCGGGATACCGACAGTGCTCGCGCGCTCGGAGCCGACGGTATCACCCTGCGAGGCCGCTCCGTGCCGCGTCGACGAACGCGAGCAGCAAGCGCGCGCTCTCGTGGTCGAACCGGAGCGGCCGCCGCCACCACGGCCCACGCCCGGAGTCCGACGAGAGGTCCGTCACTATGCCGGTGGCCTCGGTCCCGCCCTCGGGTCGGCTCAGTGGGACACACCGCTCGTAGAGACACGACCCCCCGGGATCGCCGAGCAGGAACACCCGCGCGTCCACCGGGTCCCGCCTGACGTGAGCGTTGTTCGCGAACGGCTCCCGCCGGGCCGGCGGGAGTTCCCGGTACTCCTCGCCGGTCACGGGGTCACGCGCCAGCCGGAAGTGACCGACGAGGAACGCCCCCCACTCCGGGGGGAGCCAGGACGGTGGTGTCGCGCTCGCGTCCCCCGTCCCGTCCCTGTCGAGTACGGAGAGTGTCGCGTAGAAGAAGACGTAGTCACCGGCGGACAGTTCGGACAGAGGACCCGCCTTGACGCCGTGTTCGTCGCCGTAGGTGTACCGCTCACAGCAGGGGTACTCGGGGAACTCCGGGTCGAGGTGGACCGGTGTGTCCCGCAGTCCGCCGGGGATCGACACCTCGAGGTGGGGGGCGAGGTCGCCGTAGGTGGGTGCGCTCTCGACGGGTTCGGACTCGGGAATCGGGACGAACTCGAACCGGCCGTCGGGGTGAACCGGCCCTCGAAAGCCCGGCTCGTTCGTGTTGGCGCCGACGTTGATCGCGATGGCTCGCACACTCGCACCTGTGGTCGCAACCGACAAAAAGCCGGTCACTGGAGTTGCTGTCCGCACTGCCGGCAGTACGTGTAGACGGCGTCGCCCTCGTTGGGTGTGCCACAGTGTCTGCAGCGGATCCTGTCCGCGGTGTGTTCCTCCGGCCGGGAACCCGGGCTGGCGTCGACCCCGCTCTCGCCCGGCCGGGTCCCGCTGTCGTGGGACGCGTCGGTCCGGGCGCCGGCCCCAGCCGTCGGCCGTTCGGACGAGGAGTTGTCCTGCCGGAGGTACCGGTACAGCACCGCCTGGAGCAGTACGAGCCCCACCAGACCGGCGGCCAGCCAGACCAGCCGCTCCATAGCGTGTGGTACGATACCGTCCTACTTGTGTCATTCGGCCCGGGCGCCGGCAGTCACACGGATCTCCGCACGTCGTTGCCGAACCGACCGCACGACGGCGTACGGTCGATCCGGAAGTGGCTTACAACCGACCCTATCTCAGGGGTCCGGCGGCACGAGGTCGCGCCCGAACTCGTCGAACGTGTCGAGATCCTCCGGGATGTCGTACCCGACGCGGCGTTGCTCCCGGCGGTCGACGTTGGCGTCCTCGAGTGGGTCCGCGACCGACTCCCAGCCCTCCTTGATCGCGATCGACTTCGCGGGCGTACCCGCGGCGATGTGGTGGGCGGGGATGTCCTTGCCCGCGATCGACTTCGCGGCGAGGATGGCGTTCCGTCCGACGCGCACGCCGGCCCGGACCATCGAGTCGTAGGTGATCCGGACGTCGTTCTCGACGACTGTGTGGTAGTTGGTGATCCCGGTCTGGTCGACGACGTCGTGGTCGTGGCTGTAGAGGTGTGCGTCGTCGGAGATGGAGACGCGGTTCCCGATTGTCAGCCTGCCGCGGTCGTCGAGGTGGACGTCGTCGTGGACGACGACGTTGTTACCCACGGAGATGTTGTGCCCGTAGGTGAACGTGATCCCCTTGAAGAACCGGCAGTTGTCGCCACACTCATCGAAGAGGTGGGTTGCGAGCATCTGACGGAAGCGCAGTGCGAAGGCGATGTTGTCCGCCATGGGTGTCGCGTCGAACTGCCGCCAGAGCCACTGGAGGTACTTCGAGCGTTCGAACTCCGACTCCATGGACTCGACCTCGGCGTAGTACTCGCTCTCGAGTGTCGTGTTGCAGGGGTTGTACCCCTGGAGGCGGACCCGCTCTGCCGGCGAGACGTCCCCGCCGGCCTGCCAGCGCTCGTAGGCCTCGCGGTCTCCGTGCAGGTCGACGAGCACGTCCTCGACCACGTCGCAGGTGTCCTCGTCGCTTGCGAGCCTGCGATCGACTTCCTCCAGAAACTCCCCGAGGCCCTCCTCCGCGGCCGGGGGCAGGGTCACGTGGCGCTTCGTCATGCCCTTACGTTGCCCGGCCGTGCTCATAGTGGTTTCCGTTACGCGAACGTCACCCGGTAACGGGACTGTTGGCCCCGGACCGCTGTGTCCCCCGTTGCAGCCGCTCACAGCCGGGACGACGGTTCGGAACTGTCGCTCGCGGCGTAACCTCGCCACTCGCCGTATCCCGCCGACGAAACGTCCGCGTGTGCGAAGCGGTCAGCCGAAGAGTTCGCCGAGACCCTCGCCGGCGGCGTCGTCGTCCTCGTCTTCCTCGTCGTCGTCCTCTGCTTCTGCTTCTGCCTCTGTGTCTTCCTCGGCGTCGGCCTCGGTGTCCTCCTCGTCGGCCGCGGGGGCCGCGGCGCCGCCGGTCGTGGCCGGCACCGCCGTCGCCTCCTCGACGGCCTCGTCGATGTCGACGTCCTCGAGTGCCGCGACCAGCGCCTTGACGCGGGACTCCTCCACGTCGACGCCGGCCGCCTCCAGGACGTCCGTCAGGTTCGTTTCGTTGATCTCTGCGCCCGATTCGTTCAGGATGAGTGCTGCGTACACGTACTCCATGGTTAGTCTCCAAACATGTCGCCGAGTGCGTCGCCGGCAGCGTCATCGTCGTCGTCGCCGGCAGCCTCCTCGGCAGGTTGGTCGTCGTCCGATCCGTCCGCGTCTTCCTCGGCATCCTCCCTGGCGTCGGCCTCGGCGTCGCCCTCGTCGGGTTCGGCGTCCGGGGCCGGTGTTTCGACGCCCTGCAGTTCCTCGGGCAGGGCCTCCTCGTCGTCGATCCGCGCCGCGAGCGCGCGGACCTGTGTGTCTGCCCTGCTCACGAGGTCGGGCACGACCTCGGGGTCCTCGACGCTCGCCTGGAGGGCGAGGCTCTTGCCCTCGCCGCTGGCCTTCGCGAGCAGGGACGGGAGCGTCGCCGCGGTCGGGTAGCTCGCGGTGATCGCGAGGGTCCGCGCCCGGGCGGCGCCGGCCGAGACGTCCGCGCGGTACTCCTCGACGTCGATCCCGAGCTCGTCGGCCTCGAACAGCACACCGTCGGCGTGGACGGCCTGCAGGTCCAGCCCGACCTGCTTGGGTTCGATGCCCAGCTCCGAGAGGACGTTCGCGAGGTCGCGGGAGACCTCGCCGCCGGCTTCCAGCACGGTCGAGTCCTCGAGCACCGTGATCGAGCCGCTCTCGATGCGGGCGCTGGCGCCGACATTCTGGAGGTCGCCCACGAACGGCCCGGGATCGATGCCGGTGTCGCCCTCTGGGACGACGATGTCGTCGGGGGCGACCTCGCCGGCGTTGATCGGCGCCGACGTCTTCGAGGCTTCCAGTTGCCGGTAGAGGCCGAAGGGGTTCGCGTCGGTACCGATGAGCCCGACCTGGCCGTCCACGTGGCCGACCAGATCCTCGAGCCCTCCGCCGGCGTCTTCGAGCGCGCGCACCAGCAGCGTGTTGCGCGAGACACGCAACTCGGCCGTGCCGTAGAGGTCACGGCGCATATCCTGCAGTTGCCGGCTCGGGATGCCGGTGATGTCCACGACGCCGACGCTGTCGTACCGCCCGATGAACGACCTGATCTCCCCGACTTCCTCGCGTTTCCACTCCGGGATCGTCTCGGTCCTGCGCTCCGTACTCATCTCAGACCACCTCCACGGCCGGGCCCATCGTCGTCTTCACGTAGACGTCGTCGATGTTCATCGGTCCCTTCTCCAGGTCAGCCTGGAGTCGCCGGAGGATGACGTCGATGTTGTCGGCGATCTCCTCGGCGGACATGTCTTCGGCGCCGACACGGGTGTGGAAGGTGCGCCGGTCGCCGCTCCGCAACTGGACGGAGTTCTTCAGCCGCTCGACCACCTCGACGACGTCGTCGTCGGGCGAGAGCGGGTCGGGCATCTTCCCCCGCGGACCGAGGACGGTCCCCAGGTAGCGGCCGATGTTCTGCATCATGTTCTCCTCGGCGATGAAGAAGTCTGTCTCCCCGGCGAGGTCCTTTGCGGCGTCGTCGTCGTCCCCGAGGTCGGCGAGATCGTCGCTGTCGAGGACGTCGTCGGCCACCTCCTGTGCGCGGACGGCGGTTTCACCCTCCGCGAAGACGACGATGGACGTGTCCTGTCCCGTCCCCTCCGGAAGTACGATGCTCTCGTCCACGCGGTTCGACGGATCGTTCAGGTTTAGATCGCGCAGGTTGATCGCGAGGTCGACCGTCTCGCGGAAGTTCCGCGGCGGGGCCTCGTCGAGTGCACGAGTTACTGCTTGCTCTATTTCTTGATCTGCCATCGTTCACCTCCGTAGTGCGCCTGTGGCTCCTACGGGTCAGTGAAACAGGCTGTGCCTGTCTCGTTCGGGTCAATGCCGACGCGACATTTAAACGCGTCGAACGCGCCCGGACGCCCCTACGCCTCCGCGAGCACGTCGTCGTACTCGCCGGCGTCGATCCGCTCTTTGAACGAACGGGGATCCTCGCCATCGATTGTCACGCCCAGCGAGGTGCAGGTGCCGACGATCTCCTTGGCGGCGTTCTTCAGGTCGTAGGAGAGGAGGTCCGGGTGTTTCTGTTCGGCGATCTGCCTGATCTGATCGACCGACAGGTCGGCGACGAACTCCTCGCGGGGCCTGCCGCTCCCGGTGTCGAAGCCGGCCTCGTCCTTGACGAGTTCCGCCGTCGGCGGGACGCCCACCTCGATTCCGAAGGAGCCGTCGTCCTCGTAGGTGATCGTGATCGGGACCTCGGTGCCGTCGAAGGCAGCCGTCTGGTCGTTGATCTCTCCGACGACCGCCTGGACGTCGACGGGCGTCGGCCCGAGTTCCGGACCCAGCGGCGGCCCGGGATCGGCCTGCCCGCCCGGGACGAGTACCTCGATGGTGTCAGCCATACTTGGACGTCCACTCGGGCGAGTTTAAGAGTTGCTTTTCGGCCGCTGTCCGTGACGCCCGCACACGGCCTATCACTGTCAGGCCACGGCGATGCCGTTGCGGGCGAGGAAATCGCTTGCGCCCTTGATCTCGACAGGACTGCCGATGATGCGCACCCGCCCGTCCTCCCGGAAGACGGTCACCACGAACTCTTCCTCGAGATCGCTCCGGAGGC
Source organism: uncultured Halobacteriales archaeon (assembly GCA_964623735.1). GTDB lineage: Archaea > Halobacteriota > Halobacteria > Halobacteriales > Haloarculaceae > SW-9-67-25. The sequence continues at coordinate 7,087 of CAZUVE010000124.1, forward strand.
CTTCGAGGGCACCGGTCGGCAGGAGGATCTGCGTGCTGTCACGCAGGCGGGCCACATCTGCCATGATTTATCATTTCTCGGCTCGCTGTATTAGTGTGTCGGATTCCCGCCGCGGCCGGACGGGACGAAAGCCCTAATGTGGCCGGACGGCCGACAGTCGGGTAATGGGGCTCGAAGAGGAGATAACGGAGATCGAGGAGGAGATCGCCGAGACCCCCTACAACAAGGCGACGGAGGCCCACATCGGGAGACTGAAGGCCAAACTCGCCGAAAAGAAAGAGGAACTCGACAAGAAGCAGTCCTCCTCGGGGGGTGGGCCCGGGTACGCCGTCGAGAAACACGGCGACGCGACCGTGGCGCTGGTCGGGTTCCCCAGCGTGGGGAAGTCGACGCTGCTGAACGCCCTCACCAACGCCGACAGCGAGACCGGGGAGTACGACTTCACGACGCTGGATGTCAACCCCGGGATGCTCCAGTACCGCGGCGCGAACATCCAGTTGCTGGACGTGCCCGGCCTCATCGAGGGGGCGGCGGACGGCCGCGGCGGCGGCCAGGAGGTGCTGTCGGTTGTCCGGACCGCCGACCTCGTCGTCTTCCTGGTCTCGGTGTTCGAGATCGACCACTACGAGCGCCTCCACGACGAACTGTACGCGAACGGCATCCGCCTCGACACCGAACCCCCCCGCGTGAGCGTGCGCAAGAAACACAAGGACGGTATCTCCGTGACGGCGAGCGTCGACCTCGACCTCGACGAGGAGACGATCGAGGGGGTGCTCCGCGAGCAGGGCTACGTCAACGCGGGCGTGACCATCGGCGAGCAGGTCGACATCGACCGCCTCGTCGACGGCGTCGCCGACAACCGGGTGTATCTCCCCTCGCTGGCGGTCGTCAACAAGGTCGACCTCATCGACCGCGAGTACCTCGCCACGGTGGAGGCGGCCCTCCGCGAGCACGGACTCGACCCGGACGACGCCGTCTTCGTGAGTGCCGAACGGGAGAAGGGTCTGGACGCGCTCCGCGAGCGCCTCTGGGACGAACTCGGCCTCGTCCGGATCTACATGGACAAGCCCGGGCGGGGCG
>CAZUVE010000125.1:0-8063 GCA_964623735.1 uncultured Halobacteriales archaeon
AATCCCACCGTGCCCGTCAACCATTTTCGGCTCGGGTGGGCTGCGCGCACCGCTCGCGGCAAAACCGTGGGTATTTGTTCGGGGTTCGAATCCCAGCCCCATAGTGAGCGCGACGAACAGACGTGAGGAGCCGTGCGGCCCGTGAGTTTGACGTCGACGACTCCCATCCCTGACCTGCGGCCGGGGGCTCTCTGGGTGGTCGCGGTCGTCGCGTCGACTCCATCACCGGTTCACAGAGAGTGGCCGAATGCTCTCTCGTCTCTCGCGGCGGTCGTGACGTCTCTGCCGGAAGTCACCCGAGCAACTGCGGAAGCTACACCAGTCGGGCGAACGCGAGGTCGCCGGTGGTACTCTCGATGAGAGCGTTGACAGTCTGTCCCTCGCGGGCGCCGGGGACGAAGATTGTGTACTTGCCCTTCTCGGCGACACCGTCGCCCTTGCGGCCGGTGCCGGTGATCTGGAGCTGGTAGGTCTCGCCCTCCTCGACGGTCTCCTGGGTGTGCGTGGTGGGGGCGGACCGCTTCTGGACCGGGCGGAAGGCCCCACAGGCCTGACACCGGAGCATCTCGATGCCGTCCTCCTGTGCGAGGACAGTGTCGGGGAGGCCACACTCCGAACAGGTGACAAACTCCGCGACGTAGTCGTCGATCGCGCCCTCGAAATCCGCGGCGTCGAACGAGCCGTTGTAGCGGGCACGGTCGCCGTCGAACTGGCCGCTGGTCCCGAGGGCGCGCTGGATCGCGCTGTGGAGGTGGTCGGGTTCGCGCCCCACCGCGTCGGCGATGGCGCCGACGTTCGTCAGGCGCGTGAAGTCGCCGTCGGTCTCCCCGGCGGGATCGGGGATCGAGAGGCGGGCGGTCTCGTCGCTTGTCCTGTCGGGCAACTCCGCGTATGCCCGGTCGAGAGCGGCGTCGTAATCCATACGGGTAGGAGGCGACACCCGCCTAAATGACTGGCGCGAGTCGTACTACCACGGACCGGGTCTGCGGTCACTCCTCCTCGGCCACACTCGGGTGTTGTTCGGGGGAGTCCGGGTGCGGTCGTGTGAAGTACTCGCGCATCGCTTCGAGCGACTCCTCCTCCCGGCGGCGGTGCTCCTCCCCGTCGATCTCCTCACAGCCCGGCGGAACGTCGCGGTCCCGGCCGGTGAAATAGCCCGTCGGCGCAACCCAGTCGTGGTAGAAGGGGCCGTCGTCGTCCTCCAGCAGCGCCACCGCGACCTCCGCGCCGTGGCCCGCGGCCACGACCGTCTGGTGGGGTTTCTCCGCGAGGCGGCCCGCCGCGTAGAGGCCGTCGACGCCAGTCCGGCCGCCCTCTTCGGTATCGACGAACTTCTTGCCGCGCGAGACAATCCCGACGCCGTCCAGCCCCTCCAGGTAGTCGGTGGTGTTCTTCGTGGCGGCGACCACGTACTCGGAGACCCACTCCTCGCCCGTTGCGGTCTCGACGTGGAATCCCCCGCCGTCGCGGTCGACGCGGGTGACCTCGCACTCGCGGTATGTACAGCCCGCGCGCTCGGCCTGGTCGCGCATCATGTCGAGCAGCAGGCGGGCGTCGACACCCGCGGGGAAGCCGGGGTAGTTCTCGAGGTGGGCGTTGCGCCGGAGGAGCGGGCTGCCCGTGTCGGCGATAACCGTCTCGAGGCCGTGCCGTGCGGTGAAGATACCCGCCGATCGGCCCGCGACGCCGCCCCCGACGATCGTGACATCGTGAGACATGGCTGCACGTGTGGCGGCGACCGTCACAATACTTTCGGCGCGTCGCGCTCGGAGTCCGGCACGTGTGCAAGTGCAGCCACCCGCGGGCGTAGCCGGCTGACCGGGAGCGCACCTTTGAAACCGTTGGGTTTCAAACGGAGTCGCATGTCGGCCTCCGAACTCGCGGCGGCGGTCCACGAGGCGCTGGCGGCGGACGCCGAGGGGTTCCGGGCGGCGGCCATGGCTGAGGCGGAGGACCTGAAGACGGAAGTCGAGGCCGGGACCTTCGACAACACGCAGGCGCTGGTGGGCCTGGAACTCGAGCTGTACAGCGTGGACTCGCGGGCCGGCGGGCTGCGGCGGACCTCGCGCCAGCTACTGGAACTCATCGGATTCGAGAAGGAACTGGGGTTGCACAACGCGGAGATGCAGACCGGTCCCGACCCGCTGACCCGGTACGGGCTGGTCGCACAGGAGAAAGAGATCCAGGCCCACTTCGCGCCGGCCCAGGAGAAGACCAACGCCGAGAACATCCAGCTGGTCACCGACGGGATGTGGACCGTCCCGCCGACCGGCGAGACGGCCACCGAGTACCTCACCGACTACGTCGAGGAGGACGGAGTCAGAATCGCGACGAACATGAGCGACACCGTCCGCTACCACGCGATGGCCAACACCGACTACCCCTCCCGGAACGAGTTCGACGCGCCACACGTCTCCCTGCAGGCCGAGACGGTGATGCCCGAGAGCCTCATCACCTCAATCCAGCCCCACTACCAGGTGCCCCACGCGCCGGACCTGCCCGAGTACTTCAGGTACGCGCTCCGGGTCGCCGGCCCGCTGCTCGCGCTCGGGGTCAACTCGCCGTTCTTTCCGCCAGACCTCTACGACGACGCACCCGACGACGAGGTCCTCGACGACGCCCACATGGAACACCGCGTCGGCGTCTTCGAGTCGGTGCTGAACCCGCCAGAGGGCCACGAGGAGCCGCCGAAGGTGTGTTTCCCGCCGGACTTCGGGACCGTCGAGGACGCCATCGACGACATCGCGGCCGACACGTGCATCGTCCCCATGGACGTGTCGCCGGCGGACCGCTTCGACGACGAGTTCGCGCACTTCCAGCACAAGCACGGCAGCTACTGGCGGTGGGTGCGCCCCGTCTTCGACGGCGCGACCCGTTCGGAGGCCAACGCCCGCATCGAGTTCCGCCCGCTGCCCGCCCAGCCGACCATCCGTGACTGCGTGGCCTTCGAGGCGGTCTTCGCCGGCCTCATGGAGAGTCTCCCGCGGTTCGAACACCCCGTCCGCGGGCTGGACTGGGAGACTGCCGAGGACAACTTCTACGCCGCCGCTCGCGACGGTCTCCGGGCCGACATCGCGTGGCTCACCACCGACGGCGCCGAGACGACCGACATCGACGTCATCTGCAACGAGTTGTTCGAGTACGCCCGCGACGGCCTGGAGGGACGGGGCCTCTCGGCAGAGCAGGCCCACGAGTACATCCGCCCGCTCCGGGAACGGCTCGACCGCCAGACCACACCGGCCCGCTGGAAACACGAGCGCGTCCGGTCCGCGGTCGAGGCGGGCGTCCCGCTCACCGAGGCAATCTGGGGGACGCAGGCAGCGTACGTCGACAACCAGTCCGGGACACTCATCGAGGGCTCCTTCTGCGACTGGCTGTAGGTCCCGTCCTTCGAGGGAATCAGACCGCCGCCCACTCGCAGGTGGGGGGTTCCACGGTCCGGGGACAGCGGACCGACCGCCGGCGGTCACGGGCCGCGCCGGGGGGTCGCAGACGAACCGGGACCGTTTTCGGCGGGCGGCCGTAACCGACAGTCGATGAGTAGTGACGACCCCGATGTCCCGGTCCGCTGTCCGGAGTGTGGCACGGAGACCCGCGTCCCGCTGTCGGAGGTTGCCGAGACCATCGACCGCCACAACGAGACCCAACACAGCGGCGAGGAGTGTGCGCAGGTCGACCCGGAACTGGCCGACGAACTGGCCGACCTGGTGGCCGAGGACATGGGGCTGCTGGAGTAACGCGGACGACAGCTACGAGAGTCCGGGTGGTCGGCTGGACGCCCCCGACCGCGCGGCACACACACCGATCCGGGGTCCAGGGTGCGGTTCGCGGGGCTCTCCCGGTCCGGCATTTATTTGCGATGGCCGAGACGGGGAGCACATGGGTTCCGAGGAGATCGACGAAACCGACAGGGAGATCCTGCAGTTGCTCATGCAGGACCCGCGGATGCCCTACGCCGAGATCGCAGACCGGCTGGCGGAGATGGACCGCGGGCTGAGCGCGGAGAGTGTCAGGCGGCGTGTCACGGAACTGTTCGAGGAGTCGTCTATCTTCCTCCTGACGGGGCCACGGGGACGCGACTGGGAGGTCGTCCGGGTAAACGTGACCGTCACGGACACGCCGGGTGCGGCCGACACCGTTTTCGACCGCATGGACGAACACGACTTCTGGCTGGTCTGTCGGGGGTTCGGGACGGTCGACGTCCACGCCGTCGCGACCGTCGCCGGCCTCCAGGAGGCGGACGAACTCGTCGACGCCATCCGGGGGCTGGAGGAGGTCGCGTCGGTCAGCTACTTTCTGGAAACCGAGCGCCGGACCGACATGCGCAGCTACACCCTCGAGTGACTGCGGACCGTCGTGGGGTCGGTTGTGAGTCATTGCCGGATCGACACGACGGTGTGCGGTCGGGCCGGGACACAGTTACAACAATCCGTATCAGTCGACCTCGAGGTCGAACTGTTCGTGTTCCTTGGCGGCGTTGAGGACGACGCTGGTGTTGGACTCCTTGATCTGGGGGTTGTTCAGCAGCGTCTTGATACCGTCGTTCATGTCGTCGGTGTCGGTGAACTTCCCGACTGCGACGATGTCGTGATCGCCGGTAACCTCGTAGACGCTGACCATCTGGCGCGCCTCGGTGAGTTCCTCGGTAACCTCCTGGAGGCCGCTCCCCTCGACTTTCAACTGGAGGATGGCTGTCACGTCGTATCCGAGGGCGTCGTAGTCGACTTTCGGGGTGTAGCCCCGGATGATGCCGTCATCCTCGAGGTCGGAGAGGTGGTTCGAGACCGTGGTCACGGAGACGTCGAGGTCCTCTGCCAGGCTCCGCAGGCTGGCACGCCCGTCGCCCAGAAGCGCATTCACCAACTTTCGGTCCAGATTTTCGTACGTCATCGACCGGAGGAACGTCGGCGAGGCATTAGAATTTTACGAATATGCAATTCTGTGAGTTCACGGGACGGATTGCGAAGAATAGTAGGGTTTTTGTGGGTGCAGGATAGCCACTCAGGTGTCGAAAGATGACAAGCCAAAACATCTCTGCAGCCGAGGAGAACGTGTTGGACGAGATCGAGGACAAGAGCGTCGACTTCATTCGGCTCCAGTTTACCGACGTCCTGGGGACGGTCAAGAACGTCTCGATCCCGGCCAACCAGGCCGAGAAGGCGTTCACCGAAGGTATCTACTTCGACGGCTCGTCGATCAACGGGTTCGTCCGCATCCAGGAGTCGGATATGCGCCTGGAGCCGGACCCGACGACGTTCGCCGTTCTCCCCTGGAGGAACGGCCCCGAGGTGACGAGCGCCCGGATGATCAGCGACGTCCACGATACATCGACCGGCGCGCCGTTCGTCGGCGACCCGCGCAAGGTGCTGAAAGACGCGGTCGCCCGCGCGAAGGACATGGGGTACACGGTCAACGCCGGTCCAGAACCCGAGTTCTTCCTCTTCCAGGAAGACGAAGGGGGGAACGCGACGCTGGAGTGGTCCGACAAGGGCGGGTACTTCGACCTCGCGCCCAAGGACCTCGCACAGGACGTCCGGGGTGACATTATCTACGGACTCGAGGACATGGGCTTCGAAGTCGAGGCCAGTCACCACGAAGTCGCCCAGAGCCAGCACGAGATCGACTTCAAGTACGAGGACATCCTCTCGACGGCGGACAACGTCGCCACGTTCCGATCGGTCGTGCGCGCCATCGCGTCCCAGCACGACCTCCACGCGACGTTCATGCCCAAGCCGATTCCGCGGATCAACGGCTCGGGGATGCACACACACCTCTCTCTGTTCACAGAGGACGGCGAGAACGCGTTCCACGACGACGACGACGAGTTCAACCTCTCGGAGACGGCAAAGCAGTTCCTCGCGGGTATTCTCGACCACGCGCCCGCGATCACGGCCGTCGCGAACCCCACGGTCAACAGCTACAAGCGCCTCATCCCCGGCTACGAGGCGCCGGTCTACGTCGCCTGGAGCGACGTCAACCGGTCGGCGCTGGTCCGCAAGCCGGCCGCGCGAGTCCCGGCCGCGAGCCGCATCGAACTCCGCTCGCCGGACCCGTCGTGTAACCCCTACCTCGCCTTCGCGGCGATGATCCACGCCGGTCTCGACGGCGTCAAGCGCGGCCTCGACTGCCCGGATCCGGTGCGGGAGAACATATACGACTTCGACGCACAGAAGCGCGAGGAGTACGGTATCGATACGCTGCCCTCGAACCTCGGAAATGCCGTCGACGAACTCGAGGAAGACGAGGTCGTCATGGACGCGCTCGGCCCGCACGTCTCCGAGAAGTTCGTCGAGGCAAAGCGCCAGGAGTTCCAGGAGTACCTCGTCGAGGTCTCCGAGTGGGAGATCGATCGCTATCTGGAGAAGTTCTAGGGCCGGAGCTTCCTGACGGCTTCGATCGCCCGTCCCGGCAGGCCCAGCGCGGCCGTCGCCATGCCGACGACGATCATCAGCGCGTACAGTCCGAGCGTCGACAGCCACACGATCAGCATCGCGAGAATCGCCCAGACGCCGGTCAGGAAGTAGAAGGCCCCCAGCGTCATCGCGGTCCCGTAGAGCAGGACGAGGTAGGGCCCCCACCCGCGGGCGTGGCCGCGGCGGACGCGCCGGCGGACGTACTGGCGCAGGTCTGCCTCGAGGTCCTCGCGGCGAACGGTCCGGTCCTCCATCTCGTCCTCGAACCGTTCGAACTCGCGGCGCAACTCGGCGAAGTCCTCGTAGTCGACCGTCTCGGGTTCGATTGTCCCAACCTCCCCGTCGCGGGCATCCCCGGCAGCAGCCGCGTCCGCACCCGCGCTACCCTCCTCCGAGTCGCTCATCGGTCGTCTGGTATCTCGGGGGCCCCCCTGTTGTAGTTGCCGGTCTCCGTGACCGGCGAGGGCGGCGTTCGGCGCCCCGCCGACCGGCGTCACCAGCCAGTCGAAGTAATACCACGCCGGCACTCACTCCGGCGAGACGGACACAAAGCCCTTAGGAACCCGGAACGCACACACCGTATGGAGTGGGACACGAGAGCACTCCGCGCCACGTTCGTGCTGTTGATCGTCAGCATTGCGCTCCTCCTCGCCGGTCTGGCGGGCGTCGGCGCGTCGCTCGCGGTCCTCGTTACTCTCGTCGTCGTCGCCGTTGGGTTGTTTGCCTTCCGCGACCGACTCGACGTGGACGCGGCCGTGGCCAGCCAGGATGTTGGCGACTACGGGACACTGCTGTGGACCGGGCCCACCATCGCGGCGGCCGTCTGTCTGGTCTTTCTCGGCGCGTCGCCGGCTGAACTCCAGGCACTGGGCGGGCTGGTCGGACTCGTCGGCATGGCCAACTACTTCCTGCGGCCGGTCTACCGGGCCGTCTCCGCGTTCGTCCGGCGATTCACCCACACTGGCGGCCGGGCCTAACGGGTCGTCGCCGCTCTGATCTCCGGAACCGGCGCCGTCGTCTTGAACGTGGTCCCGCCGTAGTGGGTCCGCGAGGCGTCGTGTCCCGCGGCCCGGAGGTCCTCCAGGAACCCCTCCATGGCACGCGCGGGCCGCCCCCAGCGTTTGCACAGCCGGTGCTGGTCGTAGTGTGTCGGGACCGCGAGTTCCGCCTCGAGTGTCGTGAGCAGGTCCCGCACCCGGTCTGCAGTCCCCATCCCGTCGCTGACTGCGTTGCGGACCCCGGCGACGAATGCGTCATCGTGTGCCGGACCGAGCCACACGGGCCCTGCGGTCCGAACACCGTGCCCGCAGGCGGGACACTCCCCGGGCGGGTCGGCGACGAGACCAGGGTCGGTGTCGCGGCGCAGACAGTGCTCGCAGTGATGGACGTATCCGAGCCGGTCGATGGCCGCGTTCGCGTCGCCGGCGCCCCGGTCGAGTTCGAGATAGGTGCGGACGTAGTGGTTGGTCGCGTGGGTCACGAGCGGTGTCGCCGCGACGTCGTAGCGGGCGGCGGTCCGGACGAGCGCCGACAGCAGGACGCGGACGCCCATCTCGGCGTGGTACTCCGTGTTGACCGGGACTGCACTGTACCGGCGGACGCCGCTCTCGAAGTGGGCGCCACACAGCGGAGCCGTGTCTGTCGCGGTCA
>CAZUVE010000126.1:0-8062 GCA_964623735.1 uncultured Halobacteriales archaeon
AAAAAGCGGATGTACAGCAGGTGGAGGACGGCGTGTTCCTCGCCGCCGACGTAGACGTCGACCGGGAGCCACTCCCCGGCGCGGTCCGCGTCGAAGGGGGCGTCCTCGAGGTCGGGCGAGAGGTACCGCAGGAAGTACCACGACGAGTCGACGAACGTGTCCATCGTGTCGGTCTCGCGCTCGGCCGGGCGGCCACACTCCGGACACTCGGTCTCGACGAAGGAGTCGATGGTCTCCAGGGGGTTGCCCGTGGTCTGGACGAACTCCGGCAACTCCACCGGGAGGTCCTCCTCCGGGACGAGCACCGGGCCACACTCCTCGCAGTGGACGACAGGGATGGGCGTCCCCCAGTAGCGTTGCCGCGAGATGAGCCAGTCCCGAAGCCGGTAGGTGACGTCCGGTTCCGCGGCTTCGAGGTCCGAGAGCAGCCGTTCGCGGGCGGCCGAGGACGCGAGGCCGTCGTACGCGCCGCTGTCGACGAGCATCCCCTCGTCGGTGTACGGCTCCCCGGGGAGACCGTCGGCCGAGCCGTCGACCGGTTCGACCACCCGCCGGAGGGGCAGGTCGTGTTCCATCGCGAAGGAGTGGTCGCGCTCGTTGTGTGCGGGTACGCCCATGACCGCGCCGGTGCCGACGTCCTCGAGGACGTACGCCGCGACGTACACCGGCAGTTCCTCGCCGGTCACGGGGTTGGTCGCGGTCGCGCCGGTCTCGACGCCGGACATCCCCTTGCTGTCGGTCCCCCGCGCCCTGTCGACGTAGCGTGCGACCCTCCCGTCCTCGGCGGCGAGGACGGCGGCGAGGTCGTGGCCCGGCGAGACCGCGAGGTACGTCGCTCCGCAGATGGTGTCGAGCCGGGTCGTGAAGACGTCGACGGCTCCGTGTTCCCCGACCTCGAAGGAGACGCGGGCGCCCTCGCGCCTGCCGATCCAGTTGCGCTGGATCTCTCTGACGCTCTCGGGCCACCCCTCCAGGTTGTCCAGCCCCTCGTGGAGGTCCTCCGCGTAGTCGGTGATCGTGAGAAACCACTGGTCGAGCTCTCGCCGGCCGACGGGCGTCTCGCAGCGCCAGCAGACCTCGGCGGCCCCGCCGTCGTGAGTGTCCTCCGGGCGCTCACTCTCCCCGTCCGACTCGAGCACCTGCGCGTCCGCGAGTACCGTCTCGCAGTCCGGACACCAGTTGACCTCGGCGGCGCCGTACTCGACGAGGCCGGCCTCGTAGAACTCGCGGAAGAACCACTGGTTCCACCGGTAGTACTCCGGCCGGCAGGTCGTGATCTCGCGGGACCAGTCGTACCCGAATCCCATGTCGGCCATGTCCTCGCGCATCTGGGCGACGCACGCGTCGGTCCAGGATTCGGGGTCGGTGTAGCGTTCGTATGCGGCGTTCTCCGCGGGCAGGCCGAATGCGTCCCAGCCCATCGGGTGGAGCACGTCGTCGCCGCACATCCGGCGGTAGCGGGCGTACGCGTCTGTGATGGCGTAGTTGCGGACGTGTCCCATGTGGAGGGTTCCCGAGGTGTAGGGAAACATCCCGAGCACGTAGGTCGGATCGGTTGCCCCTTCGAGTCTGTACGCGTCCTCGCGGTCCCAGACGTACTGCCAGTACTCCCTGACGGCCTGCGAGGAGTACGTATCTCGTCGGGCCATGTGCTTGCAGGCTCTTTGCCACACCCGGTTCAAAAGCCTATGGGTCCCCGCCGACACGCGGGTGGGTCCATCGCGCCAGTATCTGGCCCGCGCCGCGGTCGTACGGATCGCTGTAACTGTGTACCGGTACGACCGCACTCGTGCGGTCAATCCGGCACTGACTCACAGCAATCCGTATCAGTCGTCAATCTGCTCGAGGACGGCGGCAGGGATGTCCTCGCGCATCTCCTCGGGGATGTCCCCGGGCGTCGCCCCGGTGACGAACTCGGGCGGGGGCGTCTCCTCGGGGCCGAAGTTCGGGTCGAACAGCTGGAGTGCGGTGTGGATCGTCGACCAGTCGTCCTCCTCGGCGGCGTCCCGCAGACTGGAGGTCGGCGCCGCCAGGAGCTGGGAGACGATTGCGTCGGCCATCGACTCGACGACCGCCTCCTCCTCCTCGTCGAGGTCGAGTTTGCCCAGCGCCGTCCCGACCTGGGTGGTCTTCACGCGCTCGGCACTCTCGTACATCGCGGAGATGACCTGATCGGCCCGCTTGCGCTTGTACTGGGAGAGCAGGCGGTCGAACTCGGCGTCGACCATCGCCTCGACCTCCTCGGCGGCGGCCTCGCGCTGGCGGCGCGTCTCCGCTGTCACCGACTCGAGAGCGTCCAGGTCGTGGACTGTCACACCCGGCAGCGCGTCTGCCGCCTCGGGTACGTCCCGGGGCTGTGCGATGTCTGCCACGACGGTCTCGCCGGCCGCGGCCAGCGTCCCGGTGTCGACGACGTGTCCCGGTCCGGCGGTCGCAGTGACCACGACGTCCGCCCGGTCGAGAGCGTGGTCGAGCCCGTCGAGCCCGACCGCGTGTGCCTCGGCGCTGTCGATCATGTCGACGACGCGCTCGGCGTGTTGGACTGTCCGGTTGGCGACCGTCAGCCGGTCGACCGCCTCGGCGAGGGACTTGGCCGCGAGCCGCCCCATCTTGCCGGCACCGACGACGAGCCCCGCCGACGGGTCGCCGAACTCGGCGGTCGCGAGCCTGACCGCCGCGGACCCGAGCGAGAGCACACCGTCGTTGATGTCCGTCTCCGACCTGGCGCGCTCGCCGACGTGGAGAGCCTTGGTGACGCCGTCGGAGAGCAGCGGGCCGACCCCGCCGACGCTCCGGGCGTCGTTGTAGGCGTTCCGGACCTGCCCGAGGATCTGGTCCTCGCCGAGCACGACCGACTCCAGCCCGGCGGCCACGCGCAGCAGGTGCCGGAGGCTCTGTTCGTGGTCCATCTCGACGACGGCTGTCTCGTCGACGTCGGCTGTCACCGCCCCGAGGGCCTCCCGGCCGGTCGCGTAGTCGTCCGCCACGACGTACGCCTCGACCCGATTGCACGTCTTGAGGACGAACGCTTCCTCGATACCCGGGTGCTCGAGCAACCGCTCGGCCGCCCTGCGCTGGCTCCCGGGATCGGCCGCCTCCAGCTGGTCGACGGAGGCGCGCACGTGCGAGACACTCACGCCCGCGATGACACCGCCTCTGGCTGTCACGTGGGATCACCCGTCACGTCCGAGATCACGTCAGTTACCGTCTCCCGTAGGTTCGTCCCCGGACTATCTAAAGCCTTCCAAACGTCGTCGCTTCCCACGACCGCCCGCAGAGCCGCCCGGCGTTCCTCCGGCGGCCGGTCGAGAAACTCCTCCCGGAGCGTCCCGGTCAGGCGCGCCATCGCGCCGGCGTTTTCGACTGTCGGCTCGATCCGCTCGCGGAGGTGCCGGCTGAGTGTGGGGCTCGTCCCCCCCGTGGTGACGGCGACCGTCACGGGGCCGTCCCTGACCGTCGCCGGGACGACGACACTCCCGGCCTCGCGGGCGCCTGCCTCGTCGGCCCGGTTGACCAGCATGTCGCGTTCGTGCGCCTCCCGTTCGACGGCGGCGTTTATCTGTGTATCGTCGGTTGCCGCGACAGTGAGAACGGGGTCGGCGCGGTCGAGCCACCCACCCACCTCTCCCGGCCCGGGCGCCGCACGGACCAGTGCCGCGTCGCCGAATGCGGCGTCCGCAAACGCCGGACTCACGACGACGACGCGTGCCTCGCGGGCGAACAGGTGGGCCCTCCGGGCGCCCACCGGTCCGCCGCCGAACACGAGCACCGTCCCGTCGCTGAAATCGTGTACCAGCGGTACCATTTGGACCTGTTGGCTCTGGGCTGTGCACACGCTTAAACCTCCTGCCGGCAGACAGTTCCTGTCGTCCGGTCCGGCGGTCGGTGTCACTCCAGAACTGCGTCTGTCGGGTCGGCCGCGTCGCCGCGGACCGCCGTCACGTCGTGGCCCTGCTCCCGGGCCGCCGCCAGAATCGCCCGGGTATCGGCGTCTGCCTCGAAGTAGAAGACCACGTCGAACGTACCGTCCCGGAGGAGTTGCTGGCACTCCCAGACGAACGCGTCGTCGTCGAGGGTCAGGCCCTGGTGCTGGTTGGAGGCGAACTCGGGGTCGTCGTTGCCGGAGTAGACGTAGGTCCCGGTCGGGTCGTGGCCGGCGTGGCTCGCGATGATTTCGCCGACCTCGAGTGTCGCCTGGTGCATGCGCGTCTCCCCGTCACCCCCGTAGTCGGTGTGGACGACGAGCCCGTCGAGGTCGATGTCGCCCGGCTGGAGTAGCTGCCAGGTCCGCCGGCACAGCTCCGTGTCGAGTGCCTCGCTCATGTCGGTGTCTACGCTGTCGCGCCTATACGCGTGTCGGTTGGGTTGCGAGCGCCGGTTCCAGGGTGTGGCCACGAGCGGACACGGGCGTGCGTCGTGTGGACACAGGTCACTCCTCGCGGAGCTGTTCGAGAAGGGCGACCGCCTCGTCGGCCATCTCTTCGGTGGCCTCGCCGCCGTAGTGGGCGCGCTCGCGGAGTGTGGCCAGCCGCCTGGCCTGCGAACTGGCGCCGATCTCATCGAGATACTGCCTGACAGTCTCGCCCTCGCGGCGCGGGCGGTGGCGCCGCTCGAGCAGGTAGCGCAGCCGCTCGAAGGCGTCCTCGATGTCGGTCCGGGGGTCCGAGCGCCGGAGTGCGCGCAGCCAGACCGCGCGGTAGACCCGCTCTGTGACACCGCTACGGCGGAGACTGGCGGCCGCGCCGACCAGGACGATGGCGCCGAGCGCGACCTGTTCGCGCGGGGGCAGCGGCGACGAACTCTCCGCGTCCTCGACCTCGCCCGGTCGCCCCTGGATGGCCTCCACGACGTCCTGGCCGGTCGCGTTGATGTTCGCGGGGTCGGCCGGCGTGGACCTGCTCTCGGGCGCGCCAGCGTCGCCGGACGGCGCTGGCGTCGTGACGTTTGTCTCGCCCGTGTCCACGTTCGTCAGGTTCGCCTGTCGGGCCTGTGTCAGGCGCTCCCGCTCGGCGTTCTCGCGGGGGGCCGTCGGCGTCGGGTCGAACGGGATCCAGCCGTGCCCGGGGAAGTAGACCTCGACCCAGGCGTGGGAGTTGTACCCGCGGATGATGTACTCCTCCTCGCCGACCGGTTCGCCGGGCGTGTACCCGACGGTCATCCGCGCCGGGATCCCCTGGGACCGCAACATCGTGGCCATCGTCGTCGCGTAGTACGTACAGTAGCCGGCCTCCATCTCGAACAGGAACGCGTCCGCGACGTTGCCGTCCGGCCTGTCGACGTCCAGGGAGTACTCCCTGTTCTCCTCGAGCCACCGCTCGACCGTGAGTGCGGTCTCGTAGCGGTTCGAGGCCTCCGAGGTGATGTTCGCCGTCCGTGTGGTCACGCGGTCGGGCGTACTCTCTGGCAACTGGGTGAACTGTTGCTCGATCGACTCGGGGTCGTCGGACCCGGCGGCCGCGAGATCCTCTGCGGTCACGTCCGGGACGGCACTGGTCACTGTGTAGCGCTCGCCGAGCCTGATCTCCTCTGTGGGCACGAGTCCGCCGAGGCTGGTAACCTGGGTCCGGTCCCCGACCTGTCCCGACACCTCGACCGGACGCCAGGCGGCGGGCATCGTGCGCACCCTCGACTGCGCCTCGAAGGTCTGCTCGAGGCGCCGGGACTCCCCTGGCGGGGACTGGAGCGGCCGCTCGTCGGGAGAGGTGGCTTCGCCCGTCCGGACCCATCCGTCGCCGGTGTACCTGTCGTAACTCGAGGTCCGCCAGTACTGTGACTCGGAGGCGGTGACAGTGAACCGGATCTCGGGCGACAGCGAGATGTCGCCGACGATGTCGACCTGCGAGTCGGTCTCGACGATGCTCGCCTCGACGGTCGCCCCGCCGCCGCCGTTGTCGAGCGAGAGTGTCGACGCGGACCCGGCGGGCGTCACCGACACCAGAAGCGGCGTCACGATCATGATCGCGAGCACGATCGCGATAGGTTCGGCGGCGGTCAGCGACGCGCCCCCGCGGTCCAGGTCCCCGAGACCGACAAGCGCGGCGGCGCTGACCACACCCAGCAGCGTCTGGACGACCGTCGCGTCACCCGTGAGGACGAAGTACCCGACGGTCCCGCCGCCGACCAGCGCCGCCGCGCTGTACCAGCCACGGACCGACAGGTACCAGGCGACGAACACCGGCGTCGGCGCCACGGACAGCGCCCACACGTCCGAACGCTTGATCTCGAGGATGGACTGGCCGGTGAGCAGTTCGAGGTTGCTCCCGAACATGGCCACAACCTGGGGGTCGTAGGGCAACGAGAGGACGTACCAGAGAAGCCCGAGCAACAGCAGGACCGCGGCCACGGCGAACGCGACGACGACCCGGACCCCGGCGAGGGCGGTCGCCGCCAGGACCGACGCCCCCGCGAGGACGAACAGCGTCGTCGGGTTGCCGTCCACCTGGACGATGCTGTACAGCACCGACAGCACCGACGCCAGCAGACCGGCGGCCGCGAGGAGCGCGAGTGCCCGGATCGGGTGCACGTCCGGCACCAGCGTCGTCCACGTGCGCTCGGAAGCACTCATGCTGTCGCCTCCGTCCCGGCCTCCCGGGTGTCGGGGTCGGCCTCCCTGTTCACGGCCGTGTCGGTTCGTTGCTTCCGGCCGGTCACGAGCGACTCGAACGACCGCTGTCCCTCGGGGAAGCCGACGGCCGTCGAGCGCGGGCCCGCCTCGATCGTGACGTCGGCCCCGGCGCGTACCGCGTCGGCGACGGACCCGTGGCCGGCCGTCGCGAGCAGCTGCATGGCGTTCTCGCGGTGGACCTCGCCTTTGCCCGGGGGCAGGTGGCCGTCGGGGACCCACAACTCGACTGTCAGGCCAGCCTCGAGCGCGGCGTCGGTCAGCGTCGCGGCCGCCCCAGACATCCGGTCGGCCCCCCCGGCCTCGGCGGTGGCGGCGATTCTCAGTGTCTCTGTCCGCTCTGTCGGCGCGAACTCCATGACAAGGAACTCGCCGCGTTTCGCGCTCGATTTCCAGTGGACGTTCTTGAGCGGGTCGCCGGGAACGTACTCCCGGAGGCGGTCGAACTCCTGGCGCTCGGCCGTCGCCGGATCCGCGAGAATCCCCCCGAGCGTGGGGTCGGCCAGTGCGTACACCTGTGGGTAGACGACCAGTTCGGCCGTCGAGTCGGCCTCGACCCGGCGCTCGACGAGCCCGAGCGGGTCGCGCTGGCGGACCTCCGGCGGGCCGACCTCGTAGACGCCGCGGGCCTCGAGGGCGACCCGCTGGTCGAACCCCCGCGGCAGCGCGACGGTCTCGTCGACGGGCCGTGTGGTCAACCCGGCCGGCAGCGACTGGCTCACCTTCGCGAGGCCATCGCCCTCGACGTGGAAAGAGAGTGTCCGTTCCTCGCCGGGGAACCCGGCACGGGGGTCGTCGAACGCGACGGTCGGGGGGTCGGCGCGCCACACGGCGACGAAGGCGGCGGCCAGCGCGGCCAGCGTCGGCGCGGCGACGGCGTTCAGCGACCGCTCGCCGAACGTCCACGCGAGCACGACCGCTACGAGGACAACAGCCACCGCCGCCCAGCCGCGTCTCGTGGGACGCATTCTCACCGGACGTCGACCGACGCGAGCGCTTCCTCGACGACGTCGCCGGGGGTGTGGTCCGTGGCCGTCCGGATACGGTGCGTGAGCACGGGCCGGGCCTCGGTCTGGATGTCGTCCGGGATGACGTAGTCGCGACCGTCCAGCAGCGCGCGGCCCTGGGCGGCCCGCAACAGCGAGATCGTCCCCCGGGGGCTCACACCGAGCTGTGCGTTCTCGCGGGTGTAGGTCGCGAGTTCGGTCGCGTACAGCCGGACGTGATCGGCGACGGTGACGCTCGCGGCCGCGTCGCGGGCGTGCCGGAGGTCCGCGAGCGAGGCGACCGGCGCCAGTTCCTCGATCGGGTGGCTGCCAACTACGCGAGCGAGCATCTCTGTCTCCTCGCTCTCCTCGGGGTAGCCCAGGTGGAGTTTCTTCAGAAAGCGGTCGACCTCGGCCATCGGCAGGTCGTAGGCGCGGTCGCCCTCGACGGTGT
>CAZUVE010000127.1:0-7402 GCA_964623735.1 uncultured Halobacteriales archaeon
GTCGACCCATTATTACCCCTGCCTACCGGCAGGAGCGTCAAAAGGGTAGTGTTTCCAACCGGCCTTGATCCGGGGCCGGCGTGGGCACGGTTCCCACGTGCCTACCCGGCGGGGACGGTCTCCCCGACCGCTTCACCGAACCTGAACGGAGTTTGGCCCGACCCGAACCGACTCGGGACGGAGTTTGTATAAATGTTGAAAAATATATATTTCGGGGTCGGCCGTTCGAACGAGTGGCATGTTCGACAACGACACGACGCGCCGACGGTTCCTGCAGGTAGCAGGTGGCACAGCGGCAGTCGGTCTCGCCGGGTGCTCGAGCAACGACGATGGTCAGAGCGGCGGCAGTGACGACGGCGAGTCGATGGACGACGAATCCATGGACGATGAGTCGATGGATGACGAGTCGATGGACGACGAATCCATGGACGATGAGTCGATGGATGACGAGTCGATGGACGACGAATCCATGGACGACGAATCCATGGACGACGGGATGGGAGAGCCGGCGACGTTCACCGTCCGGATCGAGAACGTCGCGCCGACCGACTTCTACAGTGCCGACGCCGCTACAGGCGGGCAAGTCTGGATCACCCCCGGTGCGTACGGCGTCCACACCGGACCCAATCCGATCTTCACCGAGGGAGAGGAGGGCAGCCCCGGGCTGGAAGCGATCGCCGAGGCGGGGAGACCCGGCGGGACCGAAGAGAACGGGTCGCTCGTCGAGAGTCTCGACGGGATGTCGGAGGGGGTCAGTGCGGGCGCGTGGACCCCCGAGAACACCGTCGCGGATCCGAACGACCCGATGGAGGAGGTCCCCGGCGCCCCGCCCATCGCGCCCGGCGGGGCC
Source organism: uncultured Halobacteriales archaeon (assembly GCA_964623735.1). Lineage (GTDB taxonomy): Archaea > Halobacteriota > Halobacteria > Halobacteriales > Haloarculaceae > SW-9-67-25. The sequence continues at coordinate 851 of CAZUVE010000127.1, forward strand.
TTCGAGTTCGAGGTCACGGCCGACCACGACCAGCACCTCTCGTTCGCGACGATGTTCGTCCCGTCCAACGATCTGTTCTTCGCGCCGGGCGAGAGCGGAATCGCGCTGTTCGAGGACGGGTCCCCGGTCGACGGCGAGGTCACCGACCAGGTCGACCTCTGGGACGCCGGCACCGAGCCCAACCAACAGCCCGGGTTCGGTGACGTGAGCGCACCCCTCCAGGCACAGAACGGCGGCCCCGACGCCGGTCCGGACGAGAACGGCGTTGTCCGGCCGATCGAGGCCGTCGACGACGGGTTCAGCTACCCCCCGGTCGAGGAGGCGATCCGGGTGACCGTCACGCCACAGTAGCCGTCCGGCCCACCCTGCCGACAGGCCGAAACTGAACTGAATTTGGACGGATCTTGGAAAATACTCTTTACCGAACACACGGACATAAACGTATGAGCACCACCACAACACCGACCGACCGGAGCGGAGAGACGCCGCCGCGCGGCGACGGAGTGAGGGGAGAGGCGCCGTGAGTGGGCGCCTGCGAGGAGACGTGCTGAGAGAGCGCCTGCGCGAGAGCGAGGTCGTCTCGTGGCCCGACCTCGTTTTCGCCGTGCTGGCCGGACTCACCGGCGTCGCCGGGTCGTACGCGCTCGCGGGGTACACCCGGCAGTTCGTCGTCGCGCCGATTGACGCGCTGGTCGTCCGTGCGACGCCCGGGCCGATCGTGGCCTTCATGATCGAGACTGTCGGCGAACAGGGACACCTGCTCCATATCGCGCTCTCGTTCGCCATCGCGATTGGGCTGCTGGCCGGCACCGCGCTCGCGGGACTCCTGGCGGCGCGTCGCCTGGAGCGACCGGTGGTCGGAGTCGCCCTCGCGGGGGCTCTCGCCTGGGGAGTGACTGCGGCGATCACAGCCAACCCGCGGTTCGCGGTCGGGGCCGGTCTGCCGGTGGCGCTGTTCGCGGCGGTCGGTGCCGTCCCGGCGGCCGGGGCCGAGTACGACCCGTCCCGGCGGCGCGCGCTGGCCTCGGGAGTGAGCGCGCTGGCGTTCGTCGGCGTTGCAGTCGGGTTCGGCAGCCTGGCGTCCGGCGACGAGGAGGCTGCCGGGAGCGACCCCGAGGAGCCCGTGGAGGTCGACGAGGACGTCGTGGAACTCATCGACGACGCCGACGAGAAGTCGCTGGACATCGCCGGCGACGTGCCGGGGCTGGTGAGCACGTTCGAGGAGTTCTACAACGTCGACATCGCGGAGTTCGACCCGGACCTCTCGGCCGAGGACTGGTCGATGACAATCACCGGCGAGGTCGGCGACGACGTGACCGTCTCCTTCGACGAACTGACCGAGATGCCGACCGAACGGCGGTTCGTGACGCTGCGGTGTGTCGGCGAGGACCTCAACGGGCACAAGCTGGACACCGCCGTCTGGACGGGCACGCCGATCAAACCACTCCTGGAGGAAGCCGATCCCGAGGGCGAGTGTGGGTGTGCGATGCTCCGCGCGGAGGACGACTACTTCGTCCAGTTCCCGGTCGAGGCCCTCGAGGACGCGTTCCTCGCCTGGGGGATGAACGGGCAGTCGCTGCCCCAGTCCCACGGACACCCGGTGCGTGTGCTCGTCCCGGGACACTGGGGGGAGACGAACGTCAAGTGGCTCTCGGAGATCGAACTCCTCGACGAGGAGATGGACGGCTACTGGGAACAGCGCGGCTGGCACGGCACCGGCCCCGTCAACACCGTCGCCAAAATCTGGAGTACCACGACGCTGGACAACGGCAACGTGGAGCTGGCGGGACACGCCTACGCCGGCACGCGCGGCGTCGAGCGCGTGGAGGTGTCGGTCGACGGCGGCGACACCTGGACCGACACGGAACTGTCGGAGCCGCTGCCCGGCGAGGACGTCTGGCGGCAGTGGCGCCACGAGTTCGAACCCGACGGCGTCCACGAGGTGGTCGCTCGGGCGACCGACGGTGAGGGGACTCTCCAACCCGAGGAGCGGTCGGACTCGTTCCCGAGCGGTTCGACTGGCTGGGTCAACCAGATTGTCGACGCCTCCTCATGACTGGGCAACCGGGAGTCTGGTAGGCGTGGCGATGGGCGGACTCGCGATGGGAGGGATGCTGCTGGCCGGCGTCAACGCGGCCCTCCTGGCGACCCTGGGTGCAGTCTGGGCCCGCAACTACCGGCAGTTCCGGACGGGGATGGTACTCGGTCTCGTGGCCTTCAGCGGCGCCCTCCTCGCCGAGAACCTCGTCGCGGTCTACTTCTCCCTGAGCATGCAGACGCTCTACGCGTCGGACCCCCTGGTGGGGGGGACCGTCCTCGTGATGCGGTCCCTGGAGTTTCTCGCGGTCGGCCTGCTCGCGTACGTCACCCTCCAGTGACACGGACTGTCCCACGCCGTCGCCGGGTCTGCCACACGACGGGCGTACGGTCGACCCGGGACACAGCCACACCAGTCCGCGTGGGACCGTCGCGGCTGGACGCCGGTCCCGCAAACGTCATACGGTGTCGACACCTGTGCCCGAGACATGGACATCGACGTCTGTGGCCCGGGGCCGGCGGCACCCTTTCTCGGCGCCCGGGACCTCTTCGAGACGGAACGCGACCTCGAGTTGCCGGTGACGGTGCGTGTCGTCGACGACCCCGACGAACGGACGCGGGTCAGCCACGGCGGGGACGGCCACCGCCTCACCATCCCCAGACAGGCCGCCACCTCGGCGATGGCGCGGGAACTCGCCCTCCACGAGTACGCCCACATGCACCACCACGAGCGCGACCACCCGTCCCACACCCAGTCGACCGAGGAAGCCATCTTCCTCGCGCTCGCGGGCCGGAGCGTCGAACAGCACAAGCTCACCCACTGCTACCAGATCGCCAACCACATGAAGGACATCTACGCCGACGACCTCTGGCTGGACATCGCGCCGGCGGACAAGCTCGTCGACTTCTTCGAGTCCAGCCTGGCGGCGGCGGTCGCGAACCGCCCGCGGGACCCGCCGGCCTGGGAGCGACTGACCGCCGCGGCCGACCCCGAGATCACGGCCGTCAACGCCGCGTTCGCGCTCGGACTCGTCGAACGCCACAACCTCGTCGACCCCGGACACCGCATCTACGACCTCGCACACGCGGCCGCCGCGGACGCCCCCGAGATCGACCTCGCCCGGTTCAAGCACCGGTTCCGGACGCTCGCGCCCGACCCCGACGAGAGCGAGTACCGCAAGGCGCTCGTCGACGTCACCCGTGCATACGCCGGTGGGGACGGCCCCGCCGCAGACTGACACCGTCACTCCGAGAACACACCGACCGGGTCGCGCTGGGCCGCGAGACCTCTGTGATCGAGGTCTGTCACGAGCGTCCGTCTGCGCCGGTCGAGCGCATACAGAGTACAGCCGAAGATAGACGGGTAAACCAGTTGTATTTTAACGGTTTACGAACCACGTAGAGGTATGGCAACGCAGACAGACGCGGTCGATATCATCGAAGGGGAGTACGTCCTGGACATCACGCGGATGGCGCTGTTCGCGGCGCTGATGGGCGCCTTCGCGTTCGTGTCGTTCCCGAATCCGTTCTCGCCGGCACCGGTGACGCTACAGGTGCTCGGGGTCTTCCTCGCGGGCATTCTGCTCGGTCCTGTCTGGGGTGCCGGGTCGATGGTCCTCTACCTGCTCGCCGGGGCGGTCGGGGCGCCGGTGTTCGCCAGTGCGTCGGCGGGTCTGGGCGTCATCCTCGGCCCGACCGGTGGCTACCTGCTGTCGTATCCGATCGCCGCGGCCGTCATCGGGCTTGTCGTCCACAGAGGCGTCGATGTGCGCGACTACCGGGCGGTCGGACTGCCAGTGCTGGTGGGCGCTATGGTGGTCGGTACGGCAATCATCTACGCGATGGGCGTCGTCGGACTGATGATCGCCGGCGGACTCGGGCCGGTCGAGGCGTTCATTGCCGGCGCTGCGGCGTTCATTCCGGCGGAAGCGTTCAAGATCGTCGCCGCCATCGGCATCGTCCGGAGCGATGACCTCGCCGTCGCTACATGATAGAGACGCAGGGGCTCGTCTACCGGTACGGCGAGACCGTCGCCGTCGACGGGGTTTCCCTGTCGATTCCCGACGGCCAGTTCTGCCTGCTGGTCGGGCCCAACGGGTCGGGGAAGTCGACGCTCGTCCGGCACTTCAACGGCTTGCTCGAGCCCGACGCGGGCGAGGTATTCGTGGACGACACCCCGGTCCAGGACGACCTCGTGGCGGCCCGGACCGCGGTCGGAATGGTCTTCCAGAACCCCCGCGACCAGCTCGTCGCCGCCACCGTCGGCAGCGAGGTCGCGTTCGGCCCCGAGAACCTCGGACTCGCACACGAGGAGATCGACCGACGCGTGGACGACGCGCTCGCGGCGGTGAACATGCAGGGCCGCCGTGACGACCGGATCGCGGAACTGTCGGGCGGCCAGCGGGAACGCGTGGCCGTCGCGGGCGCGCTCGCGATGGAGCCGTCGCATCTCGTCCTGGACGAACCGTTCACCGGCCTTGACCAGCCTGCTCGCCGGTCCGTCCGCGACCACCTCGCCGCCCTCAAACGGGACGGAACCGGCCTCGTAGTCGTCACGCACGACCCCGGACGCGTCTTCGAACTCGCCGACAGGGTGGTCGCACTGACCGACGGCGCCGTCGCGCTCGACGCCGCGCCGACCGAGGCCCGGAAGCGACTGGCGGACCTGCAGGTTCCTGCGCCCTGATGCTCGCGTACAGACCCGGACAGTCGCTGTTTCACCGGCTCGATCCGCGGACGAAGCTCCTGATACAGTTCGGTTTCGCCGCGGCGGCGTTCGCGCACACGACACCCGTCGGCCTCGCCGTCCTCTCCGGCCTCGTCCTGCTGGTCCTCCTGGCTGCCGATGTCGACCCTGGAGCCACGCTGTGGTCCTACCGGTTCGTCTTCCCCTTTCTGGTCCTGGGACCGCTCGTCGCTGCGGTCACGCTCGGGCCGCCGTGGATTCGACCGGCGGACGCAGTCGAGCCACTCCTGGCGAGCTACCGTGTGCTGCTCGTCTTGCTCGTGGGTGCGGCCTACGTCGGGACGACGCCGGTCCGGGAGTCACAGGCCGCCATCCAGTCGCTCGTTCCGGGGCGTGTCGGCCGTGTGCTGGGCTTCGGCGTCGGGCTGGTCTTCAGGTTCCTGCCGGTTCTCCGCCGGGACCTCCTGACGATTCGCGACGCCATGGCCGCCCGCCTCGGCGACGAGCGGCCGCTCCACGAGCGCATCCAACTGCTCACGACGACGGGGCTGGCGCGCGTGTTCGGCCGCGCTGACCGGCTCGCGCTGGCGCTGCAGGCGCGCTGTCTCTCGTGGAATCCGACGCTGCCCACTCTCCGGTTCACCCAACGCGACGTGCTCCCGCTCCTTCTCGGCGTCGGGTTGCTCCTGGCTGGCCTCCTGTCCCCCCTACTGGGGTACTGAAGGTGACCGAACTCCAGTCTCGGATATGCGTCGTACCGTCGAGAGTCACGAGGTTCGCGGCGTCGACGTCGGTCCCGAGACCCGCTGTGCCCACTACGGGGGCGAGCGCGACGTGATCGCGATCCGCTCTGGCTGCTGTGAGACGTTCGTTCCCTGCCACGCCTGTCACGACGCGGTCGCCGACCACGACGCCACCCCGTGGCCCCGCAACCGGTTCGACGAGCCTGCTGTGCTGTGTGGGGTCTGCGGGACGGCGCTGACGGTCACCGAGTACCTCGCCGCCGACCACATCTGTCCCGCGTGCGGCGCGGCGTTCAACCCCGGGTGTGCTGCACACCACGACCGCTACTTCGAGGACGAGTGACTGACGTCACACGGTCGGTCACGCTGAGAGGCCCCGGTGAGTCGCAATCGCGACGCTGCTTTCCGTCTAAACGAGGGAGAACGGAAAAGAGAGTTACCGCGCGGCGGCCGCGACGCGTTCTTTCTCGTCTTTCTGGTTGACAGCGTACGTGCCGACGTCGTTGTTGGCCGCGCCCACGAGTTGCCGGGCGAGGGCCTCCTCGACGTCGGTCTCGGACTTGAACGAGGCGTTGTGGACGCCCTCGGCGACGAACTTCAGCGCCTGGTCGACGCGGCGCTGAGGCGAGATGTCCACCGCTTTCGGCACGGAGATGCCGCCGTACTTCAGGCGGACGGTCTCCTCGCGCGGCGCGCTGTTCTCCACGGCGCGGACGAGCACCTGCACGGGGTTCTCGTCGGTCCGGTCGTGGACAATCGCGAACGCCTCTCGCACGACGCGCGTGGTCATCTGTTTTTTGCCGGTGTTCTCGCCGGTCTGCATCAGGCGGTTGATGAGCCGCTCGACGATGCTGATCTCGCTTTTCTTGAACTGCTTGTCGGCGTGGCGGCCCATCGTGTGGGCGATGGGCGTGACGGTGGTGTACCGCTCCGTCGAGGGGTCGCGGAACTCGATTTCGTCGACGCTCCACGTGCCAAACAGCAGCGCGCGGGATTCGTCCTCGGAGCCGGGAGCGTCCGGCTCGGGCTGGTCGGTACTCATACTATCGCACCGGCTTCTCGGCGTTACCCCGGACCAGTTCGATG
>CAZUVE010000127.1:7412-8014 GCA_964623735.1 uncultured Halobacteriales archaeon
ACCTTCTCGACCTTGTAGTTGACCCCCGAGAGGTCGCCCATCGCGCGGCCCTTCGCGCCGCCGATTCCGGCGATGGTGACCTCGTCGTGCTCGTCGATGAAGGAGATGGCGCCGTCCCCCGGACAGAAGGCGGTGACCTGCTTGCCGTTCTTGATGAGTTGTACGCGGACGCACTTGCGGATCGCCGAGTTGGGCTGTTTCGCCTCGATGCCGACCTTCTCGAGGACGATTCCCCGGGCCTGTGGCGCGCCCTCGAGGGGGTCCGATTTCTCCCGGAGTCCCCGCTCGCGGCGCGCGTACTTGGAGTCGGACCACCGGTGTTTCTGGCGGTCCTTCTTGAGTTTGCGCGCGGCGTACTTGCCGTTCGTCATGGTACTCGTCTGTATCCGACCGAGGTACTTAAGGGTCGTCTTTCACGTCGCTCGCCACTCGCCAGTCTCTCGCTGGCGCGGGTCTCTCGACATCCCCGGCACGGGCGACTCGACAGCGACGACTGATACTGATTGCTGTAACTGTGTCCCGGTACGACCGTACGCCGTCGTGCGGTCGATACGGCACTGACTCACAGCAAGCCGTATGACGCACTGGCGACGGCGATGGTC
>CAZUVE010000128.1:0-8003 GCA_964623735.1 uncultured Halobacteriales archaeon
TTTTTGCCTGCGTAACAAAACGTTCTGACAATATGTCCGTTGAGGGTGGACTGATTGCTGCTGTTGCGGTGCTGGTCGCACTCGGTGTCCAGGAGTGGTTGCTCCACCGACTTCGCGTGTTCTTCGCGTGGGGTGTCTGAGACTGAGATCATTATGTGTAGATCACGCCATTGTAATTGCCTCGCAGATACTGCCCTCGAAAGATATTGCGCCTCAGTATACACTAACTACAGTCTGTAGACGAGCGCCTCGTAGGGCCGCAACTCGACTGTGGACGGGTCGGCCGGCGGGTCGTCCAGATTAGACAGGATGACCTCCGCACTCTCGGTCGGCAGTCCGTCCGGCGCCTCGAAGGTCGGCGCCCCGTCCCCGAAGTTACAGAGAACGAGCAGGTCGTGGTCAGCACCCTCGAGTGTGCGGTGGATGGCGTAAATCTCCTCGTGGTCGGGCAGGCAGAGGTCGAACTCGCCGTAGACGAGCACGTCGTCCTCGCGGAGCGCGATCAGGTCCCGATAGTACCCGAAGACCGACCGCTCGCGGGCCCGGTCGGCGACGACGTTGACCGTCTCGTAGTCGTCGCCGACGGGGATCCAGGGCTCGCCGTCGGTGAAGCCCGCGCTCCTGCCGTCGTCCCACTGCATCGGTGTGCGGGCGTTGTCGCGGCTGAACCGCTCGATCTCCGCGCGGACGTCGTCGAACTCGGCGCCAGCCGCGCGCTCGCTGTCCCAGTAGTTGCGCGCCCAGACGTCCCGGAGGGCCTCCGGCGAGTCGAAGTCCACGTTGCTCATCCCGATCTCCTCGCCCTGGTAGACGAAGGGGGTCCCCCTGTGGCCGTGCAGCCAGGTCGCCAGCATCGTCGCCGACTCGTACCTGTACTCCGGGTCGCCAAACCGGGAGAGACCCCGGGGCTGGTCGTGGCTGGTGTGGTAGAGACACACCCACGCGCCGTCCGCGACGGCCTCCTGCCACCGGGCCATGATCCCTTTGAGGGTCGTCAGCGACCAGTCCCGCCCGGCCCACCGCTCGCGCCTGTCGAGGTTGACGTGCTCGAAGAAGATCGTCAGATCGAGGGCGTCGGACTTCCGGCCGGTCACGTCGAGTGCCGTCTCGGGGTCGATCCCGGCACACTCCCCGACCGCCATGATCTCCTCGGCCCGGTCGCCGTATCCCTCGCGGGCCAGTTCAGAGAAGTACTCGTGCATCCGGGGACCGTCGACGAAGTGTTCGGAACCCGTCAGCCCGTCCCGCTCGGGGTCGCCGTCGGGGAGGCCATCGGCCTTCGAGACGAGGTTGATCACGTCCAGCCGGAAGCCGTCGACGCCGCGCTCGAGCCACCACGAGACGATCCCGTACAGGTCCTCCCTGACGTGCGGGTTCTCCCAGTCGAGGTCGGGCTGTTCGGCGGCGAACAGGTGGAGGTAGTACTCGCCGCGTTCCTCGTCGTAGGTCCAAGCCGGGCCGCCGAAGTGTGACTCCCAGTTGTTCGGGTACCCCTCCGCCGCGTCGCGCCAGATGTAGTAGTCGTCGTACTCCCCTTCCTCGCGCCGGGACCGCCGGAACCAGGTGTGCCGGTCGGAGGTGTGGTTGAGAACGAGATCCATGATCAGCCTGATACCGCGATCGTGCAGTTCCCCGAGGAGGCGCTCCCAGTCGCCCATGTCGCCGTACTGGGGGTCGATGGCGCGGTAGTCGGAGACGTCGTAGCCGTTGTCCACCTGCGGGGACTCGTAGACCGGTGTCAGCCAGACGCAGTCGACCCCGAGGTCGTCGAGGTGGTCGACTCTCTCGACGATCCCGGGGATGTCGCCGATCCCGTCGCCGTCGCTGTCGTTGAAACTCCGCGGGTAGACCTGGTACACCACCGCCTCCTTCCACCACTCGCGGCGCTCCGGTACAACGGCTGTGGTATCCGCGTCGTCCATACCTGCCGGTCGTCCCCGCGGCACATAAGTGGTTACCACTCCTTGCAGTCCGCACAGACCAGCCCCGTCCCCGAGTTCCAGCGCCGCCGCACCTCGGTGGTACAGGACTCGCATTCGGCCTCCGCGGGCGACCACTCGAGGGTCGGCGTCGCGGGTTCGGGGCCCGTCGGATCCGTCGCGCGGTTCCCGGTACCGGTCGACTCGTTCGCGTGTCCGGGCCCGGATCCGTCCGCGTCGCTCGGCCCGGAGTCCTCGCTGTCGGACTCCGAGTTTCCGCCGGCGTCGAGAAAGTCGTCGAGAGACGCGTCCTCCATACTCACACGGGCAGGGCGGACGTCTTATAGTGATTGCTGTACCCGTGTCCCGGTTCGACCCCACGCCGTCGTGCGGTGGATCCGGCAACCCGCAGCGATCACTACTGGAGGCGTCGGGTCCTCGCGCGGCCGGCGGGCGGGATTCCGCCCGTGTGACCGACGAGGAAAGCACACAAGTAGCCGGCGCGAGAACCAGCAGGTATGTTCGTCCGCGAACTGTTCGAGAGCGTCCTCAGGTTGCCCGGCGAGTTCGCGGAGGTGGCGGCCCACGACCCCGTCTCCGCGCTCCTGATGGCGATCGGCACGCTGATCGTCCTCGTCTCCGTCGGGTTCGTCGGCTACCTCGTCCTCGGGGCGGTCGCGGAACTGTTCACTCCGACGCCCGGCGGAGAGCCCGAGCAGCCAGGTCGATAGCCTCCTCGCCGGGCCCCAGCGGCGACGCCGCCACGACGCTGTCTGCCTTCTCGAGGAGTTGCCCGAGGCGGTCCGCGACGGTCCCGGGTGTCCCTGCGATACAGAACGCCTCCAGCATCGCGGGCGTCACGCGCTCGAAGGCGGCCGCGAACTCCCCCGCGGCGATGGCCTCCCCCACCGCGCCCGCACGCTCGCGGTCGATACCGTGTCTGTCGAGCACGGGCCCGGGCGCACCCCCCGTGATGAACGCGACCGGCGGGCGGGCAGCCTCGCGGGCCGCCTCCGCGTCCGCTGCGACCGAGACGCTGGCGTAGGCCGCGAAGTCGAACTCGCCGCGGTCCCCGCGGTCGGCCAGCCCCTCGGCGACGCGCTCGCTCGCCCACTCGATGTCGCGCGGGTGGGCGCCGTTGAACAGGACGCCGTCGGCGTACTTGGCGGCCATCCGCGTCATGTCGGGGCCCTGTGCGCCGACGTAGACCGGGATCCGGCGGGCCTCGTAGTTGAGGGCGGCTTCCGTGGCGTGGAACGTGCCGTCGTGGTCGACGCGCTCGCCGGCCCACAGTTGGCGGGCGACCTGGACCGTCTCGAGGACGCGTCGAAGCGGGCGGTCGTGGTCGTACCCCAGATTCGAGAGCGTCGAGCGGTCGCCGGCGCCGACGCCGAAGACGCCCCGGCCGCCCGCAAACTCGTCAACGGTGGCCATCCGCGAGGCCAGCGAGACCGGGTGTGTCTCGTAGGGGTTGGTGATGCCCGGTCCCAGGCGGACCGACTCCGTCTCGCGGGCGATGGCTGCGAGCGCGACGAACTCGTCGCGGTTGTTGTAGTGGTGACTGGCGAACACGGTGTCGACGCCAGCCGCCTCCGCGCGCGCCGCGCGCTCGGCCAGTTCCGGGACGGGGTGTTCCGGCGTGAGTTCAATCCCCAGCATTCCAGTCACCTCCCGGGTCGGGGTCGTCCCAGGCGCGGAGGGCGGCGCGCACGAGGTCGTCCTCCTCTGCGCGGAACAGGCCGTCGCTGCCCGCGTGGTCGCCGAACTCCCACCCGCGGACGACGGCGACGGGCGTCCCGCCGGCACCCTCGCCGGTCACGAGGTTGGCGGCGGCGGAGAGTTCGTCGACGACCGCCTGGACGGTCGCGTGCATCTCCCGTCCCTCGCGGTCGTGTTCGCCCCGCCAGTCCCGGGCTGCCGGCAGGCCGGCCCACCCGAGAGCGACGCCGCGCTGGCCGTACCGGAACGGCCGTCCCGACGTGTCGGTGACGATGACGCGCGCGTCCAGTCCCTCGTGGAGTCGCCGTGCGCTCGCGCCGGGATCCTCGGGGAGCAGGAGGAGGTCCGCGCCGGGCACGTTCGAGCGGTCGAGGCCGGCGTTGACAGTCACGTGTCCGAAGCGCGTGACCGCGAGCATGATCGGGAACGCCACGAGGAGTTCCTCGCTCTCCTCGATGACCGCCTGTGCGAAGCGGGGATCTTTCGATTCGTCGGCCGCGGCCCCGACGCGCTCGGCAATCGAGCGCGCGCGCTCGCCGGCGGGGAAGTCCGCGAGGTCGGCCCGCCGGCCCTCGGCTTTCGAGACGACTGTGCTGGCGACACAGACGACGTCGTCCGGGCGGGGATCCGTCCGGTCGGCGATCAGAGCGGCGAGGTCGTCGCCCGGCCTGACCTCGGGCAACCCCTCGACGGCGAAGACGTTCATACACGTACTTCGGGCCGCGGGTAAAAAGCGCGCCGTTGCCGGAAAGGATCCACTGTCGGCGCCGGCCCCCGGTATGTTCGAGGTGTGGCGCGCCGGCACCGCCGACGCGGTGTGTCACGGGGTGGCTGTCGGCGACGCTGTCGGGAACGCGCACGAACTGTGACCGGAAATCGGCCGCTGTGGGCCGTGTGGTACACGGAAACAGGGGTTCGACGGACCGGAATATTTAAACACCTATCGATAATAGAAGGACGTACCAGAACGTTGCGGCGTTCCGGCAGTATCGTGTCATGAGAGGAAATCCTTGTTATCGGCGGCAGCCAGCCACCACGGGTACGACTGTCCAGCGCCGCGGCGGACATGGCATCGAGGCACAACTATGGCAGACTCAATAGACGACTCGAAGAACGTAGCGATAACAGACAACGACCTGGAGAACAACTCCAAGGGCGAGCTCATCAAGCTCGCTGGCAAGCTCCGGGATCGACGCAACGACCTGAACCAGATGGCCAGCGAGCGGGCCTCCAGCCGGGACGAACTCAACGCAAAGACCCGCGAGAAGGTCGACGAGGCACAGGAGCACCGCGAGAAACGCGACGAACTCAACGAGCGGGTCCAGGAACACAAGGAGAAACGCAACGAACTCAACGCGGAGGCAAACGAACTGTTCGACGAGGTCGAGCAGCTCAAAAACGACCTCAAGCTCGACGAGGGCAAATCGATCGAGCAACTCGAGGAGGAGATCGAGGACCTCGAGTTCAAACAGCAGACAGAGGTCCTGGGCGCCGAGGAGGAGCGTGACCTCATCGAACGGATCGAGAACAAGCGCGAGAAACTCCAAGAAAAAAAGGAGAAACTCGATCACAACGACAGGCTCGAGAACCTGAAAGAGGAGGCCGAGGAGGTGCGCGCCGAGGCCTCGAAACACCACCAGCAGGTGACCGAACTCGCCGACGAGGCCCAGAAACACCACAACAAGATGATCGAGGCCTACCGCGAGGCCGACGACATCCGCGACGAGGCCGACGAGATGCACGAGAAGTTCGTCGAGGCTCAGGAGGCAGCCGACCGCCACCACGAGGACTTTGTCCGCGTCCAGAAGCGCCTGCGCGAACTCGACAAAAAGGAAGAGCAGGAGGAGCGCGAGCAGCGCGAGGAGAAACAGGAGGCTGCTCGCGAGGAGGCCGAGGAAATCTATCAGAAGTTCAAGGAAGGCGAGACGCTCGACACCGAGGACCTGATGAAACTCCAGAAGACCGGCCTCCTCTGACGCCGCTGGCTTTTTTCCCCCGGTCTGCGTTTGGGTCGTCCTGCTCTCCTCGGGCCACCCGTCCGGCTTTCCCGTCGGAGACCGCTTTTCGAGCTGATCGGAGCGAGACAACAGAGCGCGCGGTGAACGCGGACGATATCGGCCCGGGCGGATACTGTCGGCTATACTCGCGTGAGCAGGTTCGCCGCCCCGTCGTGGCGGAATTGCTCACGACGGTATCGCCGACAGTATGAAACTATCAGGGCGTCCATCGACCCAATAAACGGTCTAAACGGAATAAACGGCTGGTGAACGGTCGAGGGGGGTTATGCTCTATGGCGCCGGACAGACTGGTATGGACGAGAAACGATCGGTGTGCGCTCACTGTGGGTTCGAGGTCGTCCAGGACCGGGACGTCTGTCCCCTGTGTGGGGACAGCGAGGCGACCGGGACGGCCTGACCAGCGGGAGCGCCACCGGACTGCCCGTGCCCCCTGCCGGGCGATCCCCGGCCGGTGTTCGGGGGTTTATCACTGCGCGGCCCAACCGGTCGAACACCGATGCGTGTACTGAACACCCTCGTCCGGTTCGCGCTGTTTGCGGTCGTGGCCGTTGCAGGTATCGTCGCCGGCTGGTTGCTTCTCGTCGAGTTCCCCGCGTCGACGCGGGAACTGCTCGGTATCGTCGTCCTCCTGCTCGTCGCGCCAGTCGTCCTGCGGGTTGCGGGTTCACTCGCGGGGTCGGTTGTCCCCTCGTACAACGTCGCGGAGGTCGCCGTCGAGGGGCCGATCACGCGGGACACGGGTTCGAGCCCACTGGGTGCTGGACCGACTGGGACGTCCGCGGACGCGCTCGTGGACCAGATCGAGCGTGCCGACGCGGAGTCGAGCGTCGACGCCCTGCTCGTGCGACTGAACACGCCGGGTGGTGAAGTCGTCCCGAGCGAGGATATCCAGCTTGCAATCGAGCGGTTCGACGGGCCGACAGTCGCGTACGCGACTGATACCTGTGCCAGCGGGGGGTACTGGATAGCGAGCGGGTGTGACGAGATCTGGGCGCGCGACGGGAGTATCGTCGGCTCTATCGGTGTCATCGGCTCCCGTGTCACCGCAAAGGAGTTCGCCGACCGGCTCGGTTTCGAGTACCAGCAACTCACCGCCGGCGAGTACAAGGACGCCGGGACACCTCTGAAGAAACTCGAGGACCACGAGCGGGAGTACCTCCAGGGGCTGATCGACGGCTACTACGACATGTTCGTCGAGAACGTCACCGAGGGCCGTGACATCGACCCCGAGGCGGTACGCGAGACCGAGGCCCGCGTCTACCTCGGGCGCGAGGCCCACGAGCAGGGCCTCGTCGACGAACTCGGGACGCGGGAGGATGTGCTCGACCACCTCGAACAGCGCATCGGAGTGGAGCCGACCGTCGAGGCCTTCGAGCCACAACAGGGTCTGGCTGACCGGCTCCAGGGCGGCGCACAGCGTGTCGCCTTCTCTCTCGGTGCTGGTATCACGAACGCGCTGGTCGGCGAGGACCGCCGGTTCGAGTTCCGCTGACCGGCACGTTGCAGCCGACTTCCCCGGCCTCGGCGGGCCCGACCGCTCTGTGACTCCCCCGACGGACCGACCGGCCAACAGCAGTGTCCAAACACAACAATCAAATGCATGCCCGACGCAGTCGCACGATGAGAACACGATGGCCATCTGGATGACGTCCGCGGTGGGGCTGGCGGTCCTGAACGTGTTGCTTCTGGCCGTCCTGCTCTCGGTCTGGCTGTCCAACTACCGGACGTTCCGGTCGCCGATGCTGCTCGGCCTGCTGCTCTTTGCCGGCTTGCTGGCCGTGGAAAACACGGTCGCTATCGCCGGGTATCTGTCGACCGAGATGGTCTACGCCGGCGGCAAAACGGCTATGTACACCATCGTTGCACTCCGTGCCCTCCAGTTCGCCGCGCTTGGCTTCCTGACGATGGTGACGCTGTTCCCCTCCGGAAAGCTGCTCCGCTCTGGCGCCAGACTGGACAAAGAGGACGCGTGACGGGCGGGCGGTGCCACGCCGGGCACTGTCAGTGAGACGCGAAGTCCCAGTGAACAAGCCACCTGACGACCGATTCACCCGGTAGATATCGACCGGGAAAGCCTACCCGAGAGTGGCAACGCTGTCGTCGTCGGCGACGATCAGTCGCCGACTCGACAATAGGCACCGATCATCGTGTGGTCAAAATCCTACTCACCGTCTCTCTTCATCATCAACGGCAGTCGTTTGCGGTTGCGGTGTGGTATCAGTACCGAACTTTGTGAGGTACTGAGATTGGTGTAACTACGTCTCCCTCACCCGTTGACCTTCTCGGTGGCTTTATGTATATTACTCACGTCACCCTCAACGATGGCTGGCTCGAACGAACAAATATA
>CAZUVE010000129.1:0-7965 GCA_964623735.1 uncultured Halobacteriales archaeon
AAGCGGTCGACCTCGGCCATCGGCAGGTCGTAGGCGCGGTCGCCCTCGACGGTGTTCTGTGTCGCGATGACTGTGAACGGCTGGGGGATCTCGTGTGTCTCGCCGTCGACTGTGACCTGCTCTTCTTCCATCGCCTCCAGCAGCGCGCTCTGTGTCTTCGGCGGCGCCCGGTTTATCTCGTCGCCCAGCACGACGTTCGCGAAGATGGGGCCGGGCCGGAACTCGAACTCCTGTGACTTCTGGTTGTAGACGTTCACACCCGTCACGTCCGAGGGCAACAGGTCGGGCGTGAACTGGACGCGCTTGAACGAACCGTCGAACGATTCCGCGACCGCACGGGCGAGCATCGTCTTCCCCACGCCCGGGACGTCCTCCAGCAGGACGTGTCCCCGGCCCAGCATGCCGGTCATCATGTGCTCGATCTGGTCGTGGTGGCCGACGATGACCCTCTCGACGTTGCCGACGACGTCATCGACGACCCTACTCGCCTCCTCGATTGTGCGTTCCAGCGTCGGATCGGGTACGTCTGTTTCGGTATCTGTCATGGATAGCGGGGCACGACCGCGTGCAAACGGTGTGTACGCAGTCTCTTGCCGACACGTGTGTGCTGTCTCCCCACGGCGTAAACCTCGTGAACCGTTGTAATGTCCGGAGGATAGTAAGGGTGCCGGGTCGGTGGGTCGAACGCACAGCCGCCGGTCGTGCACGATCCACCCGGACCGACAACAGACACAAGCCCGTCCGGGACGTCTCATGGTCCATGCCGACGGGTTCCACATCCACCGGGACGCTCACCCGGCGCCGGTTCCTCGGGCGTGCGGCCGCGCTCGCCGGTACTGGCGGCACGGCGGCGCTCGCGGGCTGTTCCTCGGGGGAAGCGACCGGGACCGCGGGGTACACCGAGTGGCTCGCCGCGCCCGCCCTGTTCGGCGGGCGGCGGTACTTCTTCGAGTACTACGACGTCGCCGCCATCCGGGACCAGCGCGGGACGTTCGACCCGCCGGTCTACGAGGCGTACAGGGGGTGGGCCGCCGACGGCTACGACCACTTCGGCCTCCCGTTCGACGCGATCGACGAGGAGTTGCTCGGCGTCAACCGGCACGTCACCACTCTCCGGGGGGAGTGGGACCGCGCCGCGATCGACGAACGGCTGCGGACGGCCGGATACGTGCAGGCCGATCCCCACGCGGGGTTCGACCTCTACTGGCACCGGATCGCGGAACTGGCCGTCGCAGTCGACGATGACCGCCTCCTCCGGGCCCGCCGGACCGGGCGCTCCCCCCTGGGGACGGTCCGCCTGTTCGTCGACGTCGGCACCGGCGAGAAACGACGGTACGTCCATGCCGACACGGTGATGGCGGAACTGACCGACCGGCTCGGGGAGGCGACCTACGTGTACGGCTTCCCGCACCTGCCGACGGAGGAGACACGGGCCGAACGCGGCGAGTTCCAGGGCGCGCGAGCACGGGGAATCGCGCGGACCGTCGACGGGAGCGAGACGACCGACAGGGTCGTCGTGACGTTCGACGACGAGAGCGGCGTCGTCCGCGACGACATCGCGGCCTGGCTCGAGAGCGCACCCTTCTTCGAGGACGCCCGGTCGATCGAGACCGGGCGGGAGAGCCGGTCGGCGGTCGTGACCGTCCGGCGGTCGACGGCGGCCCTCGACGAGATCACCCCGCGCATATAGACGGCGGGGGCCGGCAGGAGGGGTCCGGGCCACGGCCGCGTGTCTCGTCACTCGCTTCACTCGGGCGGCCCTGGCCCCGGTGACAGGGATTGCCCGCCCCCACACCCGTCCCCGTCACCCGCATCCGCATCCGCACCCGTCACCTGTCACCCGCATCTGCGTCCGGAGCAGACGCGTCTTCCGGGACGACCGTCACGGGGACTGGGGCGGTATCGGCGACGGTGAACGCCGTGTTCCCCTGTGTGATGTCGCCGAGCAACCCCTTCGAGGAGTGGCCCACCACCATGTGCGTGACGTCGTCCTCTGCCGCGAAGTCGAGCAACTCCCGTCCGAGCCGTGGGCCGGCCCGGAGCAGCGAGTCGTCGACGGGCTCGACCGCGATCGTGGCGACGACGTTCTCCCGGAGCACACGCTGGCGGAGTTCCTGGCGGATCTGCCAGGGGTCGTCCGTCGGGCTCTGGTTCTCGATCAGGTTCACGATGTAGAGTTCCTCCCCGAAGGCCCTCCCGAGGCGGATCGCCGTGCCGAGAACGTCGTCCCTGTTGGGGGACCGCGAGACCGCGACAAGTATTGTCATACCGCTCTGTTTGGCGTCGTCACTATTGGCCGTGACGGTCGGGTTCGCCGTCGCAATCGGGCCGGTGTGGGGCGGGTGTCACTCGTAGAGCCAGGTCTCGTCGATCCGCTCCCACTCGAGGAGTTCGTCCTCGTCGAAGAACAGCGCGATTTCGCGCTCGTTGGCGCCGGGGTCCTCGTGGTCGGAACCGTGGACGACGTTCCGACCCAGGTCCAGCCCGAAGTCCCCGCGGATGGTGCCGGGAGCGGACTCTGCCGGGTCGGTCTCGCCCATCATCGTCCGGACCTGTCGGGTCGCGTCCTGGCCCTCCCAGACCATCGCCATCACCGGATCGGCAGTGATGAACTCGACGAGGTCCTCGAAGAAGGGTTTGTCCTCGTGTTCGGCGTAGTGGTCGCCCGCCAGATCCCGGTCGATCTGCACGAACTTCGCGCCGACGAGCTTGAGGCCGCGGTCCTCCAGCCGGCCGACGATCTCGCCGATCAGCCCGCGCTGGACGCCGTCGGGCTTGACCATCACGAACGTCCGCTCGGCCTCGCTCATACCTCTGCCTCCGTCTCCTCCTCGCTCTCGTTCTCGTTCTCGTTCTCGCTCTCGCTCTCGCTGTCGTCGGCCGCTCCGGACCCCGCCTCGTCGGCCTCGGCCTCGACGCCGGTTTCTGCTCTGTCTTCCTCGGCCTCGACCGTCGCCTCTCCCTCGGCTGCTTCGAGGTCGGGAGCCGCCTCGGTCGGTTCCGCCGGTTCCTCGTCGGCCTCGTCGGGGCGGCCGGCCTCGGTCGGTTCCGCCGGTTCCTCGTCGGCCTCGTCGGGGCGGCCGGCCTCGGTCCACTCGAGGTTGCGGGCCTCCCGGCCGAGGTCGTGGTTCTTCTCGCACTTCGAGGAGCAGTAGTGGATTGTCGCTCCGTTGGTGCGGACGAACATCGTGCCCGTGCCGGGTTCGATGTCGTCGCCACAGAAGTCGCACTCGCGCGCTCGCGGCATCATTGCCCCCCGATGGTGTCGGCCTCGCGGGCCGTCTCGCGGAGCTGGAGGACGTCTCCCTCCCGGACCGGCCCGAGGACGTTGCGCGTGATGATGCGGCCCTTGTTCTGGCCCTCGCGGATGCGGCACTTGACCTGCATGGCCTCGCCGTGCATCCCCGTCCGGCCTACGAGTTCGATGACCTCCGCAGGCGTGGAACCGCCGTCTTCGGATTCCTCTGCGCTCATGCGAACCACCTCCGGTGGAGAGCATGAGTAGACCAGTCACAGCCCGCGAAGCGAAGCGAGCCGGAATGTCTTGGCGTGCTCATCTCGACCACCTCAGCTGAGTTCCTCGACCTTGTCGGCGATGTCCTGGACGTCTGTCTCGGCCTCGCCGGGGTCGACGACGGCCGCGGCGGCACTGCCTACTTCGAGGCCGGCGGCGTGGCCGACCTCGTCCTGCGATCCCACGAAGACGTAGGGGACGTCCTTCTCGGCGGCGAGTTCCGGGAGGTGCATGACGACCTCTTCGGGCTGGACGTCCTCGGCAACCAGGACGAGCCGGGCGTTGCCCCGCTCGACGGCCTTCGTCGTCTCGTTTGTCCCTTTCTTTACTGTTCCTGTGTCCCGGGCGACCTCGAGCGCCTCGAGGGCGTCTTCTTCGAGGTCGGCCGGTACGTCGAAGTCAACGTACACTGGCATGGATGATCACCTCCTGCGCGCGGGCTCGCACTCCCCCGCCCTCGCGGAGTCCTATGGGGGCTGGGAGCGTCATTGACCCGGCGCAGGCTGTACTCCGAACTGGCGCAGCCCCGCGTAAAGCAGTTTCGAAGCAGCTACTCGCGTGTCACGTCTCCACACAGCGACGAACCGGAGTGTCCTTGCCTCTCGACCGCGTTGTGCGACCATGGACCTCGCTCGCCGTCTCCGCGGAGACGCCCGCCGCGCGAACGAGCGACGGGTGCTCGTACTCGCGGGCGAACCGGCGGTCACGCGGGAGCGAGCGAGCGACGCCCTCGAAGCGGCTGCCATCCCGCCCGGGGACGCCCGGTACGTCGGCCGCGCGGATCCCCTCGCCTGCGAGCGCCTCGCTCCCGAACGCGCCCACCGGCTCCTCGGGACGACCCGGCAGGCGGTCGTCCTCGACTGCCACGACGCGTGTCGGCCCAACGCCCTCGGGCGTACCGTCGGGGCGGTCGACGGCGGCGGCCTGTTCGTCCTGCTGGCGCCGCCGCTGGACGAGTGGCCGGACAGGCGCGACGGCTTCGACGCCACGCTCGCTGTCCCGCCGTTCGAGCGCGACCAGGTTATCGGCTACTTCCGCCGCCACCTCGTCCGGACGCTCCGCGCACACCGCGGCGTGGCCGTCGTCGACGTCGACGCCGGAACCGTCGAGGCGGACGGCCTCGTCGATCCGCCGCCGCGCCGCCCCCGTTCCGACCCGGTGCTGCCCCGGTCACACGAGTTCCCGGCCGAGGCCTACGAGGCCTGCCGCACGGAGGACCAGGTCGACGCCCTCGGGGCGCTGGAACGGTTGCGCGGGAGCGACGAGGCGCTCGTCGTCAGGGCCGACCGCGGCCGGGGCAAGTCCAGCGCCGCCGGCCTCGCCGCCGCGTCGCTCGCACTCGACGGACGCGATGTGCTCGTGACCGCCCCCGAGTACCGGAACGCGGCGGAGGTCTTCGCCCGCGCCGGGGAACTGCTCGCGGAGCTGGATTCACTCGAGAGCGCCGACCCCGACCCTGAGCCCCGCCAAATCGACACGCCGACCGGGCGTGTCCGGTACGAGCGACCGGCCAGCGCGGCCGACCTTCCGGGTGATCCGGACTGCGTGATCGTCGACGAGGCGGCCGCCCTCCCGGTGGCCCTACTCGAACCGTTCCTCGCGGCTGGTGCTGTCGCGTTCTCGACCACGGTCCGGGGCTACGAGGGTGCCGGCCGGGGGTTCTCCGTGCGCTTTCGCGAGCGGCTGGCGGACAGCGGCCACGCCGTCACGGACGTCCGCCTCGAGGATCCCATCCGGTACGCGCCGGCCGACCCGGCGGAGGTGTGGGCCTTCCGGGCGCTCTGTCTCGACGCGCGGCCGGCCGTCGTACCGCTCGTGTCGGACGCGACGCCCGGAACCGTGTCGTACCGTCGACTCTCCTCGGCGGACCTGCTCGACGACGAGCACCTGCTCCGGGAGGTGTTCGGCCTGCTCGTGCTCGCCCACTACCGGACCGAACCGAACGACCTCGCGCGCATGCTCGACGCGCCGAACGTGACGGTGCGGGCGCTCGTCCACGACGGGCACGCCGTCTCGGTCGCACTGCTCGCCCGCGAGGGCGACCTGCCCGCCGGCCTCCGGGCGCGGATGTACGAGGGCGATCGCGTGCGTGGAAACATGCTCCCGGACGTGCTGACAGCACAGTTGCGCGACGAACGGGCCGGCGTGTCCGCCGGCTACCGCGTGATGCGGATTGCGACCCACCACGCCGTCCGGTCGCGGGGCCTGGGATCGCGGCTCGTCGCGGAGATCCGCGCGGAGTTCGCGGACCGCGCCGACTGGCTCGGCGTCGGCTACGGCGCGACGCAGAGACTCGTCGAGTTCTGGGCGGCCAACGGCTTCCGGACGGTCCACCTCTCGACGTCGCGCAACGAGACAAGCGGCGAACACTCGGCGATCATGCTCGATCCCCTCTCGCCGGCCGGCGAGGACCTCTACTACAGACACGCCGCCTGGTTCTGCGAGCGCGTCCCCGCGACACTCGCAGACTCCCTCTCCCACCTCGACCCGGACGTGGTGCGGGCGGTGCTGGGGGCGACAGACGTCACGCCGGGTGTCGACCTCTCTCCGTTCGAGTGGCGGATCGCGGCCGGCCTCCCCGCGGGCGCGGCCATCTTCGACACGGCGCCCCGCCCGGCCCGCCGACTCGCACTCCGGCACCTGGTCGCGCCAGCGGAGCCGGGTGTGCTTTCGGCCCGGCAGGAACGCCTGCTCGTCCGGAAGGCCCTCCAGGCCCGCCCCTGGGACGAGGTCGCCGACGAACTCGGCTTCCGTGTTCGCTCTGAGTGTATGCGCGCCCTCGGCGAGGCAATCGACCCGCTCGTGGCGCTGTACGGCGACGACGGCGTCGACGAGGAGCGGGGGCGGTTCGAGTGACCGCGGGTGTGCTGGCGATCTCCCCCGTGTCGGCCGCGGCGTTCCTGTTGCTCCTGGCGGGTGTTCTCGGGTCGTTCGTCCCGGGCCTGCCGGCCCCACTCCTGTCACTGGCTGGGGTCCTCGCCTACTGGTGGGGGACCGGGTTCGCGGAACCGGGGACGGCGGTGCTCCTCGCGCTGCTGGCGACGGGCACTCTCGCGCTGCTCGCCGACTGGCTGGGCGGCGTGGTCGCTGCCCGCGTCGGCGGGGCCTCGCCTTCCTCGGCGGTGCTCGCGGGCGTCGTCGGACTGGTCCTGCTGGCGGCGGTCGGCCCGCTCGGCATGCTCGCTGGCGCCGCCGCGACGGTCTTCGCCGTCGAGTACGTCAGGGGGAGCGACGCCAGGTCCGGCGCGGCGGCGGCCGGCGCGTACGTTCTCGGCTTTTTCGCCTCGGCGCTCGCACAGGCGGTGCTGACCGCCTCGATCCTCCTCGCCGTGGTCGCCGTCGCCGTGCTGTGACCCGGGCACAGTGACCGCAACCCCTGTTAGGGCCTACCGCGAACGGCAGGTATGGAGTGTACACAGGAGGGGTGTGACCGCGAGGCGACATTCGAACTCCACATCCCGTGGACCGAGAACAGGGTCGTCTGTGCGGCCCACGCCCGCGTCGAGGGGCGAGCGGACGGCGTCGTGGCCGACCCCCTCGAGACCGCCGACGAGGAACTGCCCGACGGGGCCGCGAACTAGAGTCCGGTGGCCATCATCACCTCGTCGACGTACTCTCCGTCCAGCTTGTAGTGGTTCTCCCGGCGGGCTTCCTCCCGCCAGCCGCGATCGGTGAGGAAGGCGATGGCCGCCTCGTTGGTCGCCGGCACCGAGTTGTAGATCTTCTCGAACCCCTGTGCGCTCGCCCACTCGAGACCGCGCTCCAGCAGGTGGCTCCCGACCCCTCGGCCGCGGTACTCCTCGAGAACGCCGACGGTGAGTTCGGCCGTGTGGCTCAGCTTGTCGACCTGTGAGTGTTTGAGGTGAACCCACCCGATTACGTCGCCGTTGACGGTCGCCACGAAGAAGACGCGCGACTCGAGTTCGTTGTGCCGGAGGAGGACGCCCTCGGTGTCGACGACGTCGGCGACCGTCTCCGCGTCGACGTACTCGCCGCCGCCGATGGCCTCGCGGATAGCCCCCACCAGCCCTGTCAGGTCCTCCTCGCGGGCCTGCCTGATGGTGAACTCCACGTCCGACGCCCGGAACTCCTCCTCTGCGCCCGCGTCGAACGCAATCCGCAACCGGCCGTCTACCTTCTCGAGCACGCCGTCGCGCTCTAAGATGGCCGCGTGGTGGCCGAAGCCGCGCTCGCCCATGTTCAGCGCCCGGCTGACCTCCTCGGGCGTCGAGGCGCCGTTGGACTCGACGTACCTGTAGATGTCCCGCCGCGCCTCGTGGTCGAACTTGAGGTCGCCGGTCAGTTGCATACCTGCTGGTTTTTCGCCCCGGTACTTAATGGTTTTTTGCGTGAGACACCCGTGGACACTGCAGCCGGTCCGCGGCGTGGCTACCGAATCAGCTAGGTGCCAGGCTCATCCGGGTGCAACCCGTTGGAGTGGTATGAGTGAC
>CAZUVE010000130.1:0-7836 GCA_964623735.1 uncultured Halobacteriales archaeon
GAGTTGCTCCCGGTCGCCTCGTAGAACGCCACCCGACCGTCGGCGCTCAAGCTATTTGCTTCCACGGCGAGCGCCACGGTGCCGCCCTGTGTGTCGACGCTGTTGACGCCGCCGACGGTGAACCCCGAGAGGTCGCTGCTTGGGTCGATTCCACCGACCTTCGTCGGGTTCGTCGGGTCCGAAACGTCGAGTACGTCAGCCTGTCCCGCGTCGGCGTTGATCACGAACACCCGCTCTGTGCCCGGGTCGTAGGAGGCAATCTCCGCGCCGCCCTCGTCGTAGATGCCCGACTCGTACCGGCCGAGAAGGGAGAGCTGTTTTCCGAGCTGTCCGTCGTTGTGGCGACACTGCTCCGCGTAGAGGCCGATACTGAACGTCGCGGAGTCAGTCTGGACCTGGTTCGCATGGTCGACCGGCAGCCACCAGATGAACGTGTAGCTGTGGACGGTTTCGCCGGCGAAACAGTTCCGTGCTCCCTCCGCGCCGCCCCCCGCTGGTGCGGATGTGTCGCCCTCCAGGGGCATCGCCGGCCCGCCCCCGAGGAACTCCCGAAGGCTCATTTCTCCCGCAACCTCCAGTGTAGGATCGCCGTTGCTGTCGTCGGCGTTGTCCGCTATGCTGTCGACAGCGTCCCCGGGGACCGCCGCGACCCGGACCGCGTCGAGCAGTTCGACGACCCCGTCTCGTTCGTCGGGATCCTCCGCCTCCGGTTCTGTCACGCCGTTTTCGCTTGCGCTGTCCAGGCTACCGCGGAACCAGAGAAAGGCCGGGTTCGTGCAGGACTCGAACGCGAACCTGAGGAGACCGAAATCGCCCGGCTTCACGTCGTCGAGGTCGACGAGCATGGCCTCGTCGGCGTCGTTGTCCCCGCTACACAGACTCCCGTCGACGTCGGCACCGCCGTTGACCGTCTCCGCGACGGATCCCTCTGCGAACCCCGTGGCGTTATCGATCTCGAGTTCGATCGGCCGTGCGTCGGACTGGTTCGGTCCGGCCTCCAACACGAGGTCGGGATCCTCGTTCTCGCCCGGCATACCGGCGTCGTCGGTCTCGCCCCGTCCGTCTGCGGCGGGCAGCCAGTCGACGTAGTGGCTCGTGGCCGCTATCTTGAGGTCGAGTTCACCTGCGACGAGACTGTTGTTCGTGAACGGTTCCTGGTCGCTGAAGAATGCACTCGTGCCGAGGCCCGCCCCAGCGGACGCGGCCCCGATACTGCCGAGCGCAGCGAGTGTCTTCCGTCGCGAGAGAGTGATTCGGTTCGTGTTTTCGTCTGAGTGTCCGTTCATGTAGGGTGCCTCACTTCGTTGCCGCGAAGCGTACCGCGGTCGGGCCGGAATACATAAAGATAACCGCACGTTGAGGAGATGTAACGACATATTAGTTTATCCTCAGTGAAAGTTTGAGAGATTTTTCCGCGAAAAATGCGGTATTAGGGCCTATTAGTCGGCTTTAGGAATACCCTGCCATACGTTGCCAAACGTACGTATTCTATGTCTTATTTCTTATATTTTTGCCAGGCAGTCTGATATGTTCACAACGGCACCTCACGAGGTGAAGGACGGCCGCTGAGGCAGGGTCCCGGATTATCGGTGGCAGGTGTGCGGGCGAACACGACCGGTGTCGCTGGCAGCCGCGTCGCGACGGGGGCTGACCGAGTCGCTGTGTTCGGACCCTCGGGCAACCCACAGATATTCGGCTGCGAGGACGTCGTGCTTGCCGGCGACACGGCGATCGTCAGCGCCCACGACGCCGCATACGTCTACGAGCGGTCAGAAAGCGAATGCCCAGACACGGAGACGACACAACTGGCCACCGGCGACGGCCTGCCCGCCGACGGGCTATTGACCGCAATACGCTGCTTGTCCGGGCACCCGCAGTCGTCGGCGCACAGGAGGGCGACAGTGCCGAGGACGAGGCCGGCGTCGTATACGTGTCCGGATCCTGACCGGCGGCCAACTCCACGACCCAGGTCGCACGGTCGATCCGGGTCGGACCGGGACTCAGTTACAGCAATCACTATCAGTCGTCCGCGACGACGCTATCCTCCCATCCCTCGCTGTGAATCCGCTCGTCGGGTGCTCCGAGAGCCGTCAGGCCCTCTTTCGTCTGGACAACCATCGGAGGGACCCCGCACACGTAGAAGTCCCGTTCGGCGAACTCGCCGAACAGGTCCTCCAGGTGTTCCTGTACGTATCCGATCCGGCCGGTCCATTCCCAGTTGGGGTCCGAGAGAACGAACGTCAGGTCGAGATTGGGATTGTTCGCCGCCAGTTCGTTGAGTGTTTCTCTGTGGATGATCGTTTCTTCTCGCTTTTCGCCGAGAACGACGTGCGCGTGGCCAGACCCGTCGCGTATGTACTGCCGGAGCATCGCCATCATCGGAGTGAGTCCCGTGCCGGACGCGAGAAACGCCACGTCCCGGTTCGGATCGACGAGCGACAGCGCCCCTTCGATGGGGCCGATCCGAACCGTGTCACCCGGTCGCTTCTGGTGCATGTACGCCGAGGCAAGTCCGTCGTCGTAGCGTTTGATTGTCAGGGCCAGTTCGTCGCTGCCGGGACAGTTCGTCGGTGTGTACGGCCGGACGACCTGTTCGTTGCCGGATTCGAACCGGATTGTCGTGTGCTGCCCCGGTTCGTAGTCGAACTCGTGGCCGGGTACCCGCAGGCGGAATCCTTTCACTCGAGGTGTGATCTGATACGTGTCAACGACTGTTGCTTCGTGTGTCATGGTGGTGAGGTTGTCGGATGGCAGGTCCTGTCGTAGGTTGTACAGGATAGTTAGGCATGGATACACCGGTCGACAGAATCGCTGATAGATGTTCGCCGGGTCGTGACGCGGCGAATGGTGTCAGCCGTTCTGTCGACCAGTGTAGTACCGCCGCGACGAGTGAGCGTCGAGAGCGGGTTCACATGTCTTCCTGGTGTTTTCTGTACGGGACTGACAGGCATAAGCAACGTGATGTCTCGTACTGCCGGCGATACCAGCACGGTAGTTGTCACATTCGGGCGTTCGCTCGCCTAAATGGCTGCCCTCCGGTTCGTGTCGATGCTGTCGGCTCTGCGCGTGAGTAGTGTCGGCACCCGGGGTGTCGAATATCTTCACGAAATGATACAGGGATGTTCGAAAGCGTTTATTAGGTCGACCGCATGCCTTCTTGCGGTCGATCCTGTAATGACTTTCGAACATCCCTATAGCACTGGTCGACACGACAGGGACGGCCACGGGGATCGTGGCAGTGGACACGACAGCACCCGTCGGGGTGGCAATCCCGGCCGCGGGTACCGGTCCTGTCGGCGTCGTGGCCGTGCTGGGAGTGGAATGTGTGTCGCGTCCCGGCGAGGACGCCGTGTTTTGCCACCGCCTATACGAGTCGAGCACATACCCGCGGTATGTACCAACCGATCGTGGGCGACCCGCCTGCGTACACGCTGAACGACGGAGACGTGAGTTGGGTGCTCGGCACACAGTTGACAACGGAGTCGGGTCCGGTGGCCCGTACCCCGGAGGGGGGGCGTGTGCTCATGATCGAGGCACACGGCTTCGCGGACCGGATGCCGTACCACCACCACAAGCTCACGCTCGTCTTCGCGGCGATGCGCGCGTTCCGCGACCGACTCCAGGAGGAGGGGTACGACGTGACCTACGTCGTCGCGGAGAGTTTCGGCGAGGGGCTGGCGGAGTTCTTCGCCGACCACCCCGACGCGACGCTCGTCACGATGCGGTCGCCGAGCTACGGATCGGAACGGCGGTTCCGCGAACTGGTCGCCGGGGCCGACGGGGACGTCCGGTTCGTCGACAACGAGTTGTTCGTCAGTACCCGGCAGGCGTTCGACGAGTGGGCGAACGCCGACCCGGACGACGAGACCGAGGCGTTCAGACACGAGCAGTTCTACCGCTGGATGCGCCGCGAGAGCGACGTCCTGATGGTCGACGGGAACCCGGTCGGCGGCGAGTGGAACTACGACGACGACAACCGGGAGTTCCCGCCGCCGGACTGGGAGTCGCCGCCTGTCGTCGCCCACGAGTACGGCGACCGCACCCGGGAGACGGCGTCGTGGGTCGCCGAGCGGTTCGACACGTGGGGGAGCACCGACATGGACGAGTTCCCCTGGCCGGTGACGCGGGAACAGGCCCGCCGGCAACTCGACCACTTTCTCGACGAGCGACTCCCCGAGTTCGGCCCGTACCAGGACGCGATGCGCAGCGACGACTGGGCGATGTCCCACGCGCTGCTCGGGGCCGCGGTCAACCTCGGCCTGCTCCACCCCGTCGAGGTGATCGAGGAGATAGAGGCCGCCCACGAGAGCCGGGATCTGCCGCTCAACTCCGTCGAGGGGGTCGTCCGACAGCTCCTGGGGTGGCGCGAGTTCATGCGCCACGTCTACAGACACGCCATGCCGGAACTGGCGACGGCCAACCAGCTCGACGCGACACACGACCTCCCGGACCTGTACTGGACGGGCGAGACCGACATGAACTGTCTCTCGGAGACCGTGGCCGACGTCCACGAACGGGGCTACTCACACCACATCCAGCGGCTGATGGTCCTTGCCAACTTCGCGACGCTGTGGGGTGTCGAACCGGGCGAACTCAACGACTGGTTCCACGCCACCTACGTCGACGCCTACCACTGGGTGACGACGCCGAACGTCGTCGAGATGGGCCAGTACGGCCACGGCGTCTTCGCGACGAAACCCTACGTCTCCTCCGGGAGCTACGTCGACCGGATGTCCGACTACTGTGGGGACTGCCACTACTACAAGACCAAAGACACCGGCGAGCGGGCCTGCCCGTTCAACGCCCTCTACTGGGACTTCCTCGACCGCAACGAGGACCGACTCCGGTCGAACCACCGGATGGGACTGATGTACAGCCACGTCGACAACAAACAGGAGTCAAACGAGATGGAGGCGATCCGTCAGCGTGTCGCCGACCTCCGCGAGATGGCTGCCACGGGCGACCTCTGACCGGGGGAAACATCGACCCCGGCGTGGCGGACACGTCCCGTCTCCCGACGGCTTTCGGGCCACTTTTGTCCCTCGGTCCACGCGTCCCGGTATGAATCCGACGGCGGTACTGCACATCGCGGCCGCTGCACTGGTCGGGGCGGGGATATTCCTGTCCGGCAGACTCCTCACCGTCGGCCTCCTCGGATCGGGGGCGCTCCTGTTCGTCGCAGGCGTCGTCGTCGCGCGACGAGACGACTCCACGGGGCATCGAGATCACACGCAGGAAGAGAGCCGGCAGTAGGGGCCGACCCTACCACAGCAGGCTGGCATTGAGCAGCGTCGTCGCCGTCCCCGCCAGTACCAGCGTGACCGGCGGCAGGTAGAACATGAACCGATCGTCGTCCGTGCTTCCCCAGAGACTGAGTGCGAGACAGGCGCCAATCGCGAGGAACTTCAGCCCGACCAGGCCGCCGGCGCCGAAGGCGTCGATGGCCGCGCCCATGATGGGGTTAGCCTCGCCGTGCACCGGACTCGCCCAGACCAGCATGGCCGTCGTGACGCCGTCGCCCACGCCGTAGGTCGCAAGCGCGAGCGCCCACACTCTGAGGGCCGGCTCCGTCGGCACAGTGATCTCCGCAACTGAAGGCCAGGTCGCGTCGGCAGTCGACGTACGTACGCTCATACGACAGGATAGGCCGGTTGGTCGTATAGTTCGGGCTGACGTGTTTCAGGCTCTGAAGCCCTCGGATCGGTGTGTAGCAGGGTTCGACGCCGAGTGCGCCGTCGCGCGCGCTGTCGACGGCCAGCCAGTGCCCGGGTTCGGCTGTTCGGACTGTGACTGTCCGACCCACCTCCAGTACTCGCCGCGGCGCGCGCCGCTCGCGGCCGCGGTCGCCGGCACACACCTGTCTGCCAGGTGAACTACCGCCACCCGTAAGCCGCTCCGCGGTCAACCGCTGACACCGTGACCGACCTCGACATCGATCTCGACGGGGGGCTCGCGGCCGTCGCCGGAGCGGAGCCGCTCGTCCACGCGCTCACCAACGACGTCACCACCAACGACGTGGCACAGGTCGTCCGCCACTGGGGCGGTCTGCCGGTCATGGCCCGGGACGAGCGGGAACTCGGGGACGTCCTCGACGCAGCGGCGGCCTGCCTGCTCAACACGGGCACCCTCGACGCGGCCCGCGAGGAGATCATGGCCACGGCGGGCGAGGCAGCGAACGACCGGAACGTGCCGGTGGTCCTCGATCCCGTGGGAGCCGGGGCGACGCCGACCCGGAGCCGCGTGGCCCGACGGCTCGCGACCGGCCTCGACCTCGCGGCGATCAAGGGCAACCACGGCGAGGTGACCGCACTCGCGGGCGGAAACGCTGCGGTGCGCGGCGTCGAGTCGGTAGGCGAGTACGCCGACGTCGCCGGGAGCGCGGTGACCTGCGCCCGCGAGTTCGACACTGTGGTCGTCGCCTCCGGCGGGACCGACGTCGTCGCGACGGCCGAGACTGCCTACGAGGTCCGGGCCGGCCACCCGATGCTGGGCGAGGTCGTCGGCACCGGCTGCATGCTCGGCGCGACTGTCGCCACGATGGCCGGCGGCGTCGACGCCCTCGACCGCGCTGCCCTGCTCGGGACCGTCGCGTTCGGGCTGGCTGGCGAGGCCGCCGCAGACGGCGCGTTCGGCGGCTACCACGGCCCCGCGAGCTACCGGGTCGCCCTCCGGGACGCCATCGCCGGCCTGCGGGAGACCGGGACGGACGACCCCGCCGAGCGAATCCGGCGCGTGTTCGAGAGGTGAGGGTGCGTGTGCGACCCGGACGCGGTCGTTCACCCGAGGTCCTCGGGCTGTGTGCCGACGCCCTCGGGCCACCCCGTGGGCCGGGCGGCCGAGGGCTGAGCGTGTGCGCGTTTGAGGATCATGAACGTGCGTTCCAGCGAGAGCACCAGTTCGTCGTCCTGGTTGAACGCGCGCAGTTCGGCGGTGACGAGGCCGACGTGGTCGCGCGAGTCGCTCTCGCGTTTGTGGACGATCTCGCTCTCGGCGAAGATGGTGTCGCCGTGGAAGACCGGGGCGTGGTGGCGCACCTCGTCGTACCCGAGGTTCGCGGTGGCGTTCATCGTCAGGTCGATGACGCTCATCCCCACGGCCAGCGAGATGACGAAGAGGCCGTCGACGAGCCGCTCGCCGAACTCCGTCCCCGCGGCGTAGGGCTCGTTGAAGTGCATCGGGTTGACGTTCATCGTGATGTTCGTCAGCCACACGTTGTCCGTCTCCGTCACCGTCCGTCCGTAGGGGTGCTTGTAGACGTCCCCGACCGCGAAGTCCTCGTAGTAGCGGCCCTGCCAGCCGGCGACCAGGCGCCTCTCCTCGGCACGGTCGTCGTCGGCGTCGGATGCCATGCCCGACCACTCGTGTCCGGCCGAAAAGAAGATACCGTCCCCGGACGCGGGAGAGACTCACACACAATTGTACAGCCTAATACTACACATACAAGTATAACCAATTAAAGAATATTATCATTATAGTTCATAATGTTTTTGTGTCACCGCCGTCAGGGAACGGGTGCACAGCGCGAAGGCGGTTCGCGCACACCAACCCATGACACGAGACGACCCAGGCACAGACGAAGTTGCGAGTCGAGTTCGGGAGACAGACCCCTACGTCCGGGACATCGACAACCCGGCTGCTCGGGAGTTGCGCCGGAAGCTGGACGGGCAGGAGTTCGTGTTCGCGCCGGGCCTCTACCACGCACTGGACGCCCGGTTGGCGGAGATGGCCGGCCACGACGCCGTCTACATGTCCGGCTACTCGACCGTGCTCGGCCAGTTCGGGTTCCCCGACCTGGAGATGGTGACGATGACCGAGATGGTCGAGAACGGCAAGCGC
>CAZUVE010000131.1:0-7817 GCA_964623735.1 uncultured Halobacteriales archaeon
CATACTCCGGAACTTGTACACGGCGAAGGTCTCGCCGAACTCGGCGGTGCGGTCCTGGCTGTACAGCACCGGTCCCGGACTGTCGAGTTTGATTGCCGCGGCGATGACCGCAATCACGGGCGACAGCACGAGCAACCCGAGGCCAGCAAAGGCCACGTCGAAGACGCGCTTGACGACGTAGTCCTGCCAGTCCCAGGGTTCGAGGTCGACCTCCAGCAGGTCACCGCCTGCCTGTTCGGCGGTCAACACGTCGTCAGCGTGGTCGCGGTGGACCATCGCCTGCACACCGTGCTCTGCACAGGCGTCCAGTGCCCCGAAGAACTCGCCGCGGTCGGTCTCTGCAAACGCCAACAGCGCCGTGTCGACATCGTGGTCGACGAGGACCTCGTCGAGCCGCGACAAGCCACCCAGACACGGCAACGTGTCCAGGCGGCGCTCGACCACCCCACCGTCGGCGGCCCTGACCTGTTCGGCGCCGGTTTCGCGGGCGGAGACGTACGACGATGGCGGCGAGACGTACCCCAGGATCGACGCGTCGGTTGCCGCCACGATGTCCTGCATCGCCGCCGGGTCGTCGCCGACGATGACCGCCCGCTCCGTCTGCGCTGGCCGGCGGCGGACGAGCAGGAACCACGCCGGCAGGGCCACCAGCAACCCGACTGTCGCGAGCATCAGCGTACTCCGCGGGAGGCGGTGACTCCACTTGAAATAGCCCAGCGCGGCCAGCCCGATCATCGCCAGCAGGACGCGCTTCTGTGCCAGGGCGAGCGTATCGAGGATCCGCCGCGGCCGGGGCTTGTAGAGCGGCCACAGCGCTGCAACTACCACGGCCAGTGTCGTCCAGATCACCAGCCACAGATCCCCATCCGAGAGAACGACCGGCGCGGGGTTCCCGAGGAAGGGAACCAGCGCGAACGCCTGCTGGACGGCCGGGTAGTTGGCCACGGCCACTGCTACAGTTGTCAGTACAACGGTCCCGAGGATGCCGGCCGCACGGTGCCACCACCCACCCATGTGGTGATACTAACTCACATGAGAAATATAAAACCTGCGGCCCGGGAACAAAGTTACGGCCAAAAAGAGTAACAGCGTTCCAGAGGGGAGTACGACGAGCCGAGACCGGCTCCGTACTCCTATAGGGATGTTCGAGAGCGTCTATCAGGTCGACCGCATGCCTTCTTGCGGTCGATCCTGTAATGACTTTCGAACATCCCTATACGATCCAGGGACGAACAGGTACCGCAACGCTTTACACGGGGCCACACAACCCTGGCAACGATGACTCCGGAGGCGCTCGGATGGAGGTGATCGACGACGAGGGTCGACTGCTCGGCGTGGTCAACGTCGTGGACGCACTCGTCGTGTTGCTCGCCCTCGCCGTCGTCGTTGCGGGCGCAGCGCTCGTATTTGGCGGTTCCGACACCGATGCTCCTACCGCGACCACGCACGTCACTCTCGACCTGGGGACCCAGCCCGGCTTTGTTCTCGAGGAACTCAACGAAGGAGACACGTACAGTCCCGGCGGGAATTCACAGCTCACGGTCACAGACGTCCACCTCACCCCGCGCGGGGGCGACATCCGGGCGGTCGTCCG
The DNA here is from genome assembly GCA_964623735.1 of uncultured Halobacteriales archaeon. Taxonomy (GTDB): domain Archaea; phylum Halobacteriota; class Halobacteria; order Halobacteriales; family Haloarculaceae; genus SW-9-67-25. The sequence continues at coordinate 1,595 of CAZUVE010000131.1, forward strand.
CGCCCAGCTCGAGGGACAGGCCACCAACGACGGCCTCGCGTACAGTGGCGCCCCGCCGAGACTCGGTCGGACGCTGACAATCGCCACGAACCGTTATCAGGTCGAGGGCCAGATCCGCGCCGTCGGCACTGGTGACGCCCTTGCCCGCGCGGACGCCACGGTTGTTCTTCGGTCGACGATGACCGCCCCGGAGGCCCGCACTCTGGCGACTGGCGACGAGATCAGAACCGCGGGCCGGACGGTCGCCACGATCGACGACGTCGCGGTCTACGCGACGGACAATCCCGACCGGCGGCTCGTGTATCTCCAGACGAGTCTCGCGACCCACAGTATCCGAGGCGAGCCCCGCTTTGGGGGTCAGCCCGTCCGCGCGGGCCAGTCTATCACGCTGCCCGGCGACGGCTACACGGTCGCGGGCACGATCGAACGCGTCGGCGCCGGATTGGAACGCGGCGACGTTGACGTCCTCCTGCAGCAGACAGTCGACATCGAGACCGCCGACCGGCTGGCCGAGGGCGACGCTGCCGTCGTCGCGGGCGCGACCACCGCGACAGTCGAGCGCGTCGAACTGTACGGCACCGCTAACCCCGACAGGAAGCGTGCGTTCGTCGGGCTCTCGCTGTCGACGGTCGGACACGGCGACCGCCCGCAGTTCGGCGCAACGCCGGTCCAGTCCGGCCGGGACACCACGATCCGTACGCCCGAGTACACCCTCACCGGCCCGATCGAACGCGTCGGCCACCTCCAACAGCGGGGCACGTCTGCAACGCGGACGGTCACCCTCCGGATCGAGGGCATCCGCGAGGAGTTCGCGTCGGCCATCGAACCAGGGATGGTCGAACAGGTCGACGGCCAGACGGTCGCGGAAGTGACCGACGTGCGGGTCGAACCGACGACCGTCGTCGTGACCGGCGACCGCGGAAACTTCAGCGTCTACGACCACCCCTACAACCGCGACGTCACCGTCACCGCCGAGATACAGGTCCGGGAGACGACGTCGGGCCCCCGGTTCAAGGGCGAGTCGATCCGACAGCGGGACACAATCACGCTCGACCTCGACTCGATCAGCCTCCGTGGTACCGTCGTCAGCGTCCGGTAACGAGCAGATCCCGGAGTGACGGCTTCGTGCCGCGACACGAGCGACAGCAATCCCCAGAACAGACCCGGCGTCTCCCCCCGGTCGAGGAAGCGACTCGTGCTGCCTCCACAAACGTTTAGTCGACTGGGGACCCCATGCGACACAATCCGAGCGCGGGGTGGGATGATACGATCATGACGGCTGCTGGCACCGGGGCGGACGAGGGAGACGAAGCGCACCTCCAGCGCGCCGCCGACACCTCGCGGCTCGTCGCAGCCGGGCGGGCCATTGGGCAGTGGGCGCGACAGTCGTCTCTCTACCGGTGGTTGACCAGGGAACCCGACCCAGAGGTGATCGTGATCGACCTCCGCGAGACGTACACCGTCGGCCCGATCATCGGAGCGCTCGACTGGACAATCGCGAGGCTGGCTCCCTGGTGGCGTACGTCCGGTCTCCGGCGACTGTGTGCGGGCGCCGCCGACCGGTTTCGTGAGCGGCCGATACGCTCGCTCGGCGTGGTGGTGATGGCAGTCGCCGCCGTGCGCCTGGTCGTGGGCGTCGGTGCTGGCAGCCTGTCTGGACGGGCAATCGCGCTCTCGCTGGCGCTGTTCGGAGCCGGTGCCGTCGCGACCCGATCGAACCACTCCACGGCGGACCTCCGAGACACCCGCGGCTACGAACTGCTGGTTGCCGCACTCGAGCCACCGGAGCCACGCGAGAAAGCGGACACGGGCCCCCCCGGCCCGGGCGAATCCGTCGCGTCCCGGGAGAGCCGCAACGACGAGGCCACGGCCGCGACGGAATCTGTCGAACAGAGCGCAGACGAGTGATCCCGGTTCGACCGCTCTCCCGTGTAGCTTCGAACTCGGTTCACCGCCCCAACCCTTCCAGGCCCTCGCGCAGGTCCCAGCGGGGCTCGTAGCACAGCGTCTCCCGAGCCTTCGAGATGTCGGCACGGCTCTGCTGGATGTCGCCCTCGCGGGCCTCGACGTGTTCGACCGGGATCGTCTCCCCGGCGAGGTCCCGCACGATGGCAGCCAACTCGAGGACCGAGTGGCTGTGGCCGGTGCCGATGTTGAACGCCTCGCCAGTCGCCTCGGTTGTCGCTGCTAGCTGGTTGGCCCGCACGATATCGGAGACGTGGACGAAATCCCGCGTCTGCGTACCGTCGCCGTGGACGGTCAGCGGACCGCCGGTCCGGGCCTGCTCGCGGAAGATACTGATAACGCCGGCGTAGTCTCCCCCGGTCTGGCGTGGCCCGTAGACGTTGAAGTACCGCAGCGCGACCGTCTCCAGCCCGTAGAGGTCGTGGTACAGTCGTGCGTACTGGTCGACCGCGAGTTTCTCCAGGCCGTACGGCGACAGCGGGTCGGTCGGGTGGCTCTCGTCGACGGGTACTGACACGGGGTCGCCGTAGATCGCCGCGCTGGAGGCGAGTACCACACGCGCGTCCTCGGCTCGGGCGGCCTCCAGGACCGCGAGCGTCCCGTCGATGTTGACCGCGTGGGTCTCCGTCGGTGCCTCCACAGACCGGTCGACGCTCACGACCGCAGCCTGGTGGAACACCACGTCGACGCCAGTCATCGCCTCGCGGACAGCCTCCACATCGCGCACGTCGCCTACGATCAACTCTGTGTCGGTGTGGACGAACTCCCGGTGGCCCGTCGAGAGGTCGTCGAGGGCGCGCACGTCGTTGTCCTCGACGAGCGCCTCGGCGAGGTGCGAGCCGATGAATCCCGCCCCGCCCGTGACGAGTACCGTCGCGTCGGTGAGTTCTTCGGTCATACTCTCAGAGTCTGCGTCGATACTCGGGGATCACGACGATAGCACGAGCGGTTCGTACCACTTGCGGTTCTCGCGGTACCACTCGACGAACGCCGCAAGACCCTCGCGGATTGTGTAGGTCGGCTCGTAGCCGAGGAGTTCGCGCGCTTTCGACGTACCGGCGTGGGTGTGTTCGGCGTCGGCCGCGTGGCGGTCGTCGAACGCGATGTCGAGGTCCGGCGCGAGCTGGTCGCGGACCTCCTCGGCCAGCGTCAGGATGTCGATAGTGTCGGTGCTGCCGATGTTGAGCGCCTCGCCGTCGGCCGCGTCGTCGGCCAACAGCTTCGCGTTCGCTTCGACGACGTCGTCGATGTAAGTGAAATCCCGCGTCTGCGTACCGTCACCGTAGACGACCGGCGGCTCCCCGTTCAGACACCGCGAGACGAAATTCGAGATGGCCATGTTCGGGCGCATCCGCGGGCCATACACGGTGAAGTAGCGCAGGGCGACGACTGACAGACCGTACACCGCCCCGTAGGCACAGGCGTAGCGTTCGGCTGCGAGTTTCGAGGCGCCGTAGGGGCTGACCGGCGTCGTCGGGTGGGACTCGTCGTAGGGCAGGTACTCCGGTTTCCCGTACACCGACGAGGAGGACGCCACGACCACGCGCTCGACGCCCGACTCGCGGGCGGCGTCCAGCACGTTCAGTGTACCGTCGACGTTCACTGCGTCGTACTTGCGGGGGTTCTCGACGCTGGGGCGGACACCGGCCTGGGCGGCCTGGTGGTAGACGTAGTCGGCGTCGGTGACGACCGCCTCGACGGTCTCGGTGTCCCGGACATCGCCCTCGACGAGGCGGTAGGTCCCGTCCCCGGCGTCTGCGCGCTCGCGACAGACCTCGACGGTGTGGTCCTTGATGCGCGTATCGTAGAAGGGGTCGAAGTTGTCGAGGACGACCACGTCGTGACCGTCTGCGACGAACCGCTCGGCGAGGTGGCCGCCGATGAAGCCTGCCCCACCCGTGACGAGGATTCGCATCGTCCCGACGATACCGGGGTGGGCTGTAAAAAGTTCCGAGTCCCGGTCGTCTTTGCTGCATGGACGCAGTACCCGCCGGGACGTGCACGACTCCGGCGATCCGGAAGGGTACGTTCAGGGGGGCACTCGCCGACGGCGAGCGGGTGATGGGCTTCGAACACCGTGTCTACAGCTACGTCCCGGTCGGCGTCCGACTGCTGGACACTCCGGCTGTCGTTGGCGACCTGGCCGCGCGGGGGATCGATACGACCGACCGGTTTCTCTGGGAGCTGCTCTTCATAACGGACAGCGAGTGCGTCACGGTTCGGGACGCGGCCGTCCGCGCCCTCGCGGTCGAGCCGTAGTACGTAGTGGACGAAATCCCACCCTCCGGTGGCAGAACGCCGACGAGCCTGCCGATACTGCTCGCGTGCTCACAGCCGACGGTGCAAGACACAGTTGCTGGCTGTGCAACAGTGCGAGGGGGATTTTACTCCCCCGGATAGTACGTACAGGTGGCGGCACACGTGCCGCCCACTGATCCCCCCCACCCCTGCCCCATCCCACCCACCCCCGCTGTCGCTGTGGCAGCCAGATCCACCTGGTGTCACAGCTTCATGCGGTTCCCCTCTTTCGACTCGCAACCCGACAGGAGGAGCTGATGGGCCACTCCGAACGCCTCGGTGACGCCGGCGGGTGGCAACTCGACCTCGAACGGGGACGGTTCGGTCCCCGCCCGACACGGGCCGTCTGTTTGTCGTCTCGGACAGCAGCCAGCTCGCCCGCAGGGACGACCTGATCGCGTCCCTCAACCCGGGATCGCTCCGGTCGAAACCGGCGGCGACGTGGTCGCCCTCCGGGGCGCGATCCGCGACGTGGCCGGACACGACGGGGAGTCTCGCGACCTCCGGAGCCGGGGGGAGCGAACAACTATCTCGTGCATTCCGGCCCACAGATGGGTCGGGAGTCTCGCTGGTGACTGGTTCAGAAAACACGGGCAGGGTTTTTGTGCGCTACTCGCGTAATCGAACCGTATGTCGGATGTGCTCATCGTCGGCGGCGGCCCCGCAGGGCTGTCTGCCGGCCTCTTTACGGCCAAGAACGGGCTCGAAACTGTCGCCTTCGACACCGATGACACCTGGATGCACGCCGCCCACCTGTTCAACTACCTCGGGATCCGGAGCATCAGCGGCGACGAGTTTCTGGAAGTTGCACGGGGCCAGGTCGCCGACCGGGGCGCGGACATCCGTTACGACGAGGAAGTGACTGGCGTGACACAAACTGACGGAGGCTTCACAGTCACGACCACGGACGACGAGTACGACGCCGACTACGTGGTGCTGGCGACCGGCGCGGACCGCGACCTCGCCGACGACATCGGATGTGCGTTTACCGACGAGGAGACGGTCGCTGTCGACGTGACCATGGAAACGAGTGTCGAGGACGTGTACGCGACTGGAGCGATGGTTCGTGCCGAGGAGTGGCAGGCCATCATCTCGGCGGGCGACGGCGCGGCGGCCGCGCTCAACATTCTCAGCAAAGAAAAGGGGGACCACTTCCACGACTTCGACACTCCCGACGACGTACCCGACCTCTGACCGGAGTCGTCGGACTGCTCTCGCTCTCGACCGGTGATTCGTCCGGCGACGACGGACAGCAGTCCGTCTCACACACAGTGCGCAGACGGCAGACTCAAGTGGTCTTCGTCGCGTATCGGACATACGGCTTACAGATGGAAATTTCAGACCAACTCCGCTGTCTGTTCTCTGCGACGGTCGAACAGCACGGCGACTCCCACGTCGTCGAAGTCCCGGAGCACGAAATCCAGCTCGGCGATATACGACGCGGGGAGACGTACCGCGTGGCGATTCTCCCGTTACCAGCGACTGACGAGGCCGAGCGAGGCGAGACTGAATCAGAGCGAGACGGGGGTCTCCCGGAACCACCGGTGCAGGAGGGCGAACGCCGGGACGTCGAAATCGAAGACATCGGCGAACAGGGCGACGGAATCACCCGTGTCGAACGCGGGTTCGTCGTGATTGTTCCCGACACCGAACAGGGCGAGCGCGTCTCTGTCGAAATCACCGACGTGCGGGAGAATGTGGCCTTCGCGGACGTGGTGGAGCGACTCAGTTACTACGACTGATACGGATTGCTGTAACTGTGTACCAGTACGACCGCACACCGTCGTGCGGTCGATCCGGCACTGACTTACAGCGATCCGTATGATACGGATTGCTGTAACTGTGTACCAGTACGACCGCACGCCGTCGTGCGGTCGATCCGGCACTGACTTGTAACAATCACTACGAGGCCGTGGCACACGGCAGGCAAAAAGCGACCCTCGCCCGCTTGTGCCTGCCC
>CAZUVE010000132.1:0-7592 GCA_964623735.1 uncultured Halobacteriales archaeon
AAACAACCGCAGTTATCCTGATCACCGGATCATCACCCCGAACCCGATGTTCAAGTACGATGCCGGCATAGGAACTGTATGAGCCAGGTGACGAGGCGAATCGTGCGGGAACTACACGACGAACCACACCTCGAAGGCCGACGGATCACCGTCCAGTTCATCAAAACGCAGGTCGAGGACCGCGGCCTCGAACCGCGGACGGTCGCCGACCGTCACGACATTGATGTGGCCGACGTTTACAGGGCGCTCACGTACTACCACGACCACCCCGAAGAGATGCGCGCCGTCGAACGCCAACGCGAGGAGGCAGTCGAGGACCACAAGCATCTCACCACCGACCCTGACGACGTCCGCGACTGATGGCGTATCGAATCCTCGCAGACGAGAACGTCGAGCGGGCGACAGTCGATTATCTGCGAAAACTCGGTCACGACGTCGAACGACTTGACGATGTCGCCGAACTCGGATTAGGTTCCGACGACGGACCGATCGCTCGGTACGCCCGCAAACACGACCGTCTGATCCTCACGCAGGACGACGACTTCTTCACCGAACTGGACATCGAGGACACGGCAGGTGTCCTCTTTCAACGGGACCAGACGCTGTCTACGCGAGAGGTGGGGAACGCCGTTCACGAGATGTCGCAGTACCTCGACCAGTCCGACGTGACCCTCGAATACGTCAGCAGGAACTGGCTATGAAGAAGGGAAAAGACCGCAGTTCACGGCTCGAACGACACTTGGTTCTGCCCGCAGTTCAAATCCCGGCGTAGAATAGCCATTGGAGGACCTAATTGTGGTTAATTCCCGAGGATCAGTGGCGTCGCAACCTCGGGAGATGGTACGTTTGTTTAACGCAGGTTGTACGCTGTTGTTCAGATGACGCGGTTCTGCAGGTAGTCGAGGTGTTTCGCGTTGTAGACGATCCGAACCTCGTCCGTCTCGGCCGACCCGATACAGGTCAGACGGACGTTCTTGTCCTCGACCTCCTCGTCGGAGAGGATCTGCTGCATGTCCATGTTGATTTCGCCCTCGAGGACGATAGCGGCACAGTTCGCACAGGCGCCCGCACGGCACGAGAACGGCCAGTCGTAACCTTGTGCCTCGGCGGCCTCGAGGATGTACTCGCCCTGGTTGACATCGAGGACGCCGTAATCCTCGTCGGAGAGACCGGCGTCGGCCGCCTCCTCGAAGATCGGGTCCTCGTACATGTCCCATCCCTTGTCATCTACGACATCGTAGTTGAGGTACTCAACTGTTGGCATCATACAGGTGTTTGTACCCCTGCCGGTTAGACTTTGCTGTTTATCCGGGACACTACCCGCGTGTGACCCCCGTCTCCCCCCGCCACCTGACAGGCGGTCGACACCCGCGAACCGGCAGGCTTTCACCACGTCCCACCCGAACTCTACGCGTGTTTCCCGAGTTCGAGGTGATCCCGGCGGTGGACATGCAGGACGGGCAGGTCGTCCAGCTGGTCGGCGGCGAACGCGGGACCGGGCGGACGTACGGCGATCCCGTCGGGGCCGCCCGGCGGTGGGTCGAGGCGGGTGCGCGGACGCTCCACCTGGTCGACCTCGACGGCGCCTTCGAGGGCGAGCGCGCGAACGCCGACGCAATCGACGCCGTCCTCGACGCGGTGACCGTCGACGTGCAACTGGGCGGGGGCATCCGGACCGCCGACGACGCCGTCGCCCTCCTCGAGCGCGGGGTCGACCGGGTCATCCTCGGGACCGCCGCGGTCGAGAACCCCGAGATCGTCGCGGCGATCAGCGACGACCACCCAGGGAGCGTGGTCGTCAGCCTCGACGCGAAGGACGGGGAGGTGGTCGTCTCCGGGTGGACAGAGGGGACGGGGCTCGACCCCGCGGCGGCCGCGGACCGCTACGAGGAACTCGGCGCGGGTGCGATTCTCTTCACCGACGTCGACGTCGAGGGACGGCTCGGGGGCGTCCGCACGGACCCGGTCCGGCAGGTCGTCGACGCTGTCGACGTACCGGTGGTCGCAAGCGGCGGCGTGGCGGGCGTCGAGGACGTGCAGGCGCTGGAGCGTGCGGGCGCGGCCGCCGTGGTCGTCGGGAGCGCTCTCTACGAGGGAGAGTTCACCCTCGCCGAGGCCCAGCGAGCAGTCGGGGAGTGACGGGACCTGACCGCGCGGCACAACGGCCAAATACCGGGGCCGCCACACGTCAGGTATGACCGACCGGACCGCCGCGGTCGCGCGCGAGACCGCCGAGACCGACGTCGAGGTGACGCTGGACCTCGACGGCGACGGCGAGGCAACCGTCGACACCGGCGTGGGCTTTCTGGATCACATGCTCGACTCGCTGGCGACCCACGCCCTCCTCGACCTGACGGTCTCGTGTGACGGCGACCTCGCTGTCGACGACCACCACACCGTCGAGGACGTCGCCATCGCGCTCGGGGAGGCCCTCGCGGACGCGCTGGGCGGGAAGCGCGGGATCCGCCGCTTCGCCGACCGCACCGTCCCGCTCGACGAGGCCGTCGCCGAGGTCGTTGTCGACGTGAGCGGCCGCCCCTACTTCGCTTTCGAGGGGGAGTTCTCCCAGGAGGCAGTCGGCGACATGACCAGCCACATGGCACAGCACTTCCTGCGGTCGCTCGCGACGAACGCCGGCCTGACGCTGCACGCGAGCGTCGACGGCGAGAACGCCCACCACGAGACCGAGGCGTTGTTCAAGGCGCTGGCGCGGGCGCTCGACGACGCAACCAGGCTCGACGAACGGCGCGCCGACACACCGAGCACGAAAGGCGACCTCTAGCGGGCGGTTCTCTGCGTCGATGGACAGTGCCGGGACTCGACGGACAGCTCTGCCCAATCGTTAAGCCCGCGCGCCGCGACACTCCGACTATGTTCGAGGAGATCATGCAGAAGTTCTCGGACTCGCCGAGCCAGCAGCGGGTCATCCGCCTGCTGCTGGAGCGGGGCTTCTCGGTCAACGACGAGGGCCGGGTCGTCTCGGGCGGGATCGAGATACCCGACACGGGCATCGCCCGCGAGGTCGGGGTCGACCGCCGGGTCGTCGACGCGACCACGGACGCCATCCTCACAGACGACGACCTGCGGCCCATCTTCCAGAACATCTCGGCGATCCCCAGCCTGATGGATCTCGCGCCCGTTCTCGACCTGACGGTCCTGACGGTCGCGGTCCAAAACGCCGAGGAGTCGGGGATCGTCGCCGCCGTCACGGCCGCCATCGCCGACCGCGACATCTCGATCCGGCAGACGATCACGGAGGACCCCGAGTTCACCGACGAACCGGTGCTGTACGTCATCACCGACGGCGAACTCCCCGGCGACCTCATCAACGAGATCCGGGCCATGGAGTTCGTCCGCCGGATCGAACTCGCGTGACCGACGCCCCTCCGTCCCCGGACGGCGGGGCCAGTGCCACCGCTCACACCGTCGTCGTCGAGCACACGGGCGAGCAGGCAGAGGTGTCCGTCGAGCACGGCGCGGTACTCCGCGACGCGCTCCGGGCGGCCGGGTTCTCCCCGCACAGCACCGTCGGCCGGCGGATCAACTGCGGCGGCCGCGGCCTCTGTGCGACCTGCGGCGTCCGCGTCGCCGACCCGCCCGACCCGGACCACTGGCACGACGGCCTCGCCGCCCGCTTCGGGTACCCGCGCCTGTCCTGCCAACTCCAGGTGACGCGTGACATGCACGTCCGGATCCCGGACAAGCGCGTCTGGGGCGGCCGCGAGTGATTGCTGTAACTGTGTACCAGCACGACCATGACGGTGTGCGGTCAATCTGGTAATGACTTACAGTAATCACTATCAGGCCGCGCCGTCGCCGTAGGTCTCTTCCAGGTACGCCACGATGTCGTCGCTCTCGGGCATCCCCTCGATACCGTTGTCGTTGTCGACCAGTACCGGGACGCCGGTCTGTCCGCTGACTGCCTCCACTTCGTCGCGTTCGCCGTGGCTCCGGGAAACCATGTGCGACTCGTACTCGAGTCCCAGTTTGTCCAGCTTCTGCTTCACCTTCGCACAGTAGGGACAGCCTGCGAGTTCGTACAGTTCGAGGTCTGGCATCACCACGCCCGTATGGGTCGGACATAAAAGAGATGGGTGGTTTTGTGCACGGCGGTCACAGACCCGCGAAAGCGAGTGTGTACCACCCCGACACCCGCTACTCGGCGGCCAGCAGCGCCGAGGCCGTCACGAGCGAGTCGAGTTCGACGCCGACGTCGGCGAGGGTTTCGCGGGCGCCCTCCTCGCGGTCGACGACGACCAGCACGCGACCGACCTCGGCACCGGCGGCCCGGAGCGCCTGGACGGCCTCGGCCGCGCTCTGTCCGGTGGTCGCGACGTCCTCCAGGACGACCACCTCCTCGTTCTCCTCGAGGGTGCCCTCGACGCGGTTGCCCGTGCCGTACTCCTTGGTCTTCTTGCGGACGATGACGTAGGGGAGGCCGGTCTCGACGCTCGCGGCGGCGGCAAGCGGGACCGCCCCGAGCGCGACGCCGGCGAGTTTCTCGTCGTCGACCCGCCCGGCGAAGGCCGCCGCGATTGTCGCCAGCGCGTCCGGGTCGGTCTCGAAGCGGTACTTGTCGACGTAGTAGTTGCTCGTCCCGCCGTGGGAGAGTTCGAACTCCCCGAACCGGACCGCCTCTGCGTCACGGAGCGCGTCGATCAGCGCCCGCTCACCTGTGTCGCTGTCCGTGCCCATATCCGCCGGTGCGGGCGGGCGCTAATGGGTCTGCCGGTCAGCGCCCGAGGATGCGGTCGGCGCAGGCGTACCCCGCCTCGATGCCGCCGTTCAGCGAGCGCTCGGGGTACTGCGCCCGCGAGGCCATCCCCGCGTAGTAGACGCCCTCTGCGACCGCCTCCGAGAGGTCGTAGGGCACGACCATCTCCAGGTATCCCCGCTCGTAAACCGGCGCGGTCCGCGGGTTGCGCGCCGTCCGGATCCAGTTGATCGATCCGCGGTCGAAGTCCGGAAAGAGCGACTCGATCCCCGACAGCCACGCCTGCTCGACCTCGTCGTCGTCCATGGTCCAGAGGTCCTCGCCCGGGTCCTGGATGTAACTGGCCGCGTACAGGAGGTGCTCGCCGCCGTACCGCTCGGGCGGAACGAAGTTGGTGTGCTCGATCAGCGCGCCGAAGGGGACGTCCTCTGCGATGTTGAGCCAGTATGTTTCTGTCAGGGGTTCGTCCATGCTGACGACCGAACAGACCGTTCCCTGGAAGTCGATCTCGCAGGCGTAGCCGGTCAGCGCCTCCAGGACGTTGGGCATCGCCGCGACGACGGCTGCCTCGACGTCGTGGCTCCCGGTCACGGTCGCCCCGTCCGCGATCGGTTCCTCCGCGGCCGCGTCGCCGGTACCCGCCGGTGTGTCCGTCTCGACGGTCAGCGCGTCCACGCTACCCTCCGAGAGAGAGAGGTCGGTCACCCGCGCGCCGGTGGTAATGTTCTCGCGGCCGACCGACTCGACGAGGGCGTCCAGCAGGCGTCCGAACCCGCCGTCGAGATAGCCCAGAATCTCCCCCCGCAGCATGTCGCGCTCGCCGCGAAAGCGGACCCGCCCGAGCAGCCACGCGGCGCTGACCTCCCGCCAGCGGTCGCCGAACTTCGCCTCCAGCAGGGGGCGAAAGAAGTTCTCGAAGACACCGCGGGTCGTGTGTTCGAGCAGGAACTCCTCGATCGGGACGTCTTCGAAGTCGGTGAAGTCGTCGTACGTCCCGCGCGAGGGGACCCCCCCGCGGACGTCGACCCCGAGCACGAGCATCCCCAGCCGGAACTTGTCGTAGACGGAGAGGTGCGGGTACGCGAGGATCTGCCAGGCGGTGTCCATCGGGTGGACCACGCCGTCGACGTAGTAGGCGTTCCTGCCGACGCGCCACTCCACGTCCCCGGCCAGTCCGAGGTCCGCGGCGAGTTCGACGATGGTCTCCTCGGACTTGGAGAGGTGGTGGTAGAACTTCTCGATCCGGTCGCCGGCGGTCGGGTAGGTGGCGGCGAGCCCCCCGAGGTCCTCGCTCGCCTCGAAGACCTGCACGTCCCGGCCCTCCTGCTGGAGCCGGTGGGCGGCCGCCAGCCCGGCGATTCCGCCGCCGACGACGCCGATCATACCACGCTGTTTCGTGTACCGGCTGAAATGCCTGACGGACACCGAACCTCGCGGCGACGCTACGTACGTAGCGAGGTGATTTAGGTGTCGCTGGCCGGTTTCGGTTGGTATCGATGTGGCACGCCAGTCAGAGGGGACGCGCGAACCGGAGTGGTCGACCGCCGACCCGCGCGGAGGGGCCGCGATGAGCGGGGCGGAGTCGACGAGCACGCTCGACCGGGGCGGATCCGGAGACGGCGATCCGACCTCGGGGACCACAGCAGCGGTCGAGAACTTCGTCGGGCCGAACGTCATGAAGGCCAGGTACCTCCTGGCAGCACTGGGCCTGGCGGTGGTCTGGTGGCAGACGGTCGGCCCGATGAGCGCGTGGGTCGCCGGGATCGGCCTGGTCGTGCTCTCGTTTGCGACGCCACACGTTGTCGCGACGCTGGCTTCACGGCGCTGGCCCACCGTCGAGGGAGTCGTCGTCGAGTCGGAGGTGCTCACCGAGTGGGAGGCCCGGGAGCAAGTCGGTATCGCCGCGGGCGGGGCGAGTGACGACGCCGGGTACGTCCCCCTGGTCCGCTACCAGTTCACCGTCGACGGGACGCGGTACGAGAGCGCCGGGATGTCGCCGTTCGATGGGACCCTCTCCCGGCGGCGCTGGGCGACGGCGCTCGTCGACCGGTACCCGCGGAACAGGCACGTCACCCTGCGCTACGACCCCGACGATCCGACCCGGGCGTACCTCCGCCCCTGGCTACGCTCGAAGTACGCCCTGTTCCTCGGTATCGGGGCCATCCTTCTCGCCGTCGCCGGGTTCTTCTACGTCACGGTGGGAACGTCCGTGCCCGCATAGCTGTCCACCCGGACACTAGGTACGTAGCGAGACCACTTATTAGCCACCGATTGCTCGAACGTCGTACCGAGAGACGATGACGCTGTCCAGATACACACGCACACGGGAGCGGCGACCGGCCGATCGGACATTGACGGACCCGGGTCGACAAGCGACGGTACACCACGTGGATGGTGACGCGCCGTGACGTCGGAGGACGGCCTGGGAATCGACCGACGTACCGTACTGAAAACGCTGGGGGCGTCGACGGCAGCCGGGCTGGCAGGGTGTTCGGATCTCACGAGCCGGTACTACGCCGCTGTTCCGGTCGTCGTTGACGGGGAGTCGAGGTCGGCGTTGGGGTACGAAGGTGTCGGTCACGACCGGGTCGTAGAGGAACGCGAGGCGTCCGTCGGCCCGCTCGACGGGAACGTCGTCGCCGAGAGCTACCTCTTTTCCTACCAGACAGCGGAGACCCGGGACCTCTCTACCGGGTGGCCGGCGTCCGAATCGCCGACAGTCGGGGTACTCTCGACCCCCCGGATCGAGGCGCTCGGCGAGGTCCGCAACCCGCTGGTGTCGACTCCGGTCGACGAACTCATGGCCAGTTCCAGGGGTACCGAGCTACCTGTAACAGCGAGAGAGTCCCGCCCTTCCCGTGAGGCGAGAGCGTTCCGA
>CAZUVE010000133.1:0-7540 GCA_964623735.1 uncultured Halobacteriales archaeon
TTCGCCGCGTCACGACCCGGCGAATATCTATCAGGGACTCCGTCGACCAGTATAACTACGTGAAGATACTCAACCCCACGGGGGGCCGAAATTTCTCACGGGCTTATAGCCGGCAGTATCAGTCCCCGGCGCCGACGTTCTCGCCGCTCTCGAAGCAGGCAGGGTCGGGCTGGATGCTGGCGTACTCGACGGCCCGCTCCCCGAGGACGGCGACGCGATTGGCCAGGTCGTCGTCGACGAAGGCGTCGTCCTCGAACTGCGCCCGGGAACTGGGGACCGCGGCCTGGTAGGGGAGAACCCAGGCGTTCAGCGCCCGGCAGACAGACCGGAGGTGGTCGAGCGCGGTGATCGGGAACGACCCGCCGGAGACGGCGAGCAACCCGACGGTCGTGTTCTCGAACTCGTCGAACCCGCAGTAGTCGAGCGCGTTCTTCAGCGGCGCCGCGTAGGAGCCGTGGTACATCGGCGTTCCGAGCAGGACGCTGTCTGCCCGCTGGACCCGCTTCTGCAGGTGGTCGGCGTCGCCGGCGTCCCCCCTGTCGGGGTCGAAGACCGGCAACTCGTACGTCCGGAGATCGAGCAGGTCCGTCTCGGCACCGCGGTCCCCGGCGGCGTCGAGCGCGTGGTCGAGTGCGGTACGGGTGAAACTCTCGTCCCGGAGGCTGCCACACAGGGCAGCGACGATCGGTGCGGGCGCCATAGCCGGGATTGTACGCCACCCTACAAAGGTTACGTGGGTCCACGGCGGCGGGACTGACCGATCACGGCAGTTAAGACGTTCCAAGCCGGGATCACGGGTGTATGGAGTACACGCTGGCGATCGAGAACGCGCCGGAGCGGGTCCCCGGGGGCACCACGATCCTCCTGGTCCACCCGAGCACGGCCGAGACGGACCGCGTGGACACGGACTTTCTGCAGACCGACACCGACCACCTGCTCGTCGTCACGACGCGCACGACGGCCCGCGAGGTCCGCCAGAAACTCGACCACTACGGGATCGACGAGGCGAAGGCGACAATCCTCGACACGCTGTCGGTGGAGCGGGGGTACACCCGCAGGCAGAGCGAACGGGTCCGCTACGCCGCCCCGGAGGACCTCGACGCCATCGTCGACCAGACGCGCCAGTTCCTCGAGGAGACGGAGGGCAAGCGCCGCGTCAGCGTCGACTCCGTCACAGAGATGATCTACTACGCCGACGAGGCGCAGGTCCGCGAGGCCGTCGCGGCGATCCAGGGGCTGCTCGACGACCACGACGCGGTCGGCCTCTTTCACCTCGCCGGCGGCGTCCACGACGACCACACCGTCGACACGTTCCACACTCTGCTCGACGGCGTGCTCGAACTCGACGAGAACGGCACGATCACCGCTGCCTTCGGAGACTCGCGGTCGGACACCGACACGTGATACCTCCCGGAACGGTGTGACGACCCGACAGCGGCCCGCGCCGGTGACACGACGGGCGAAGATGGGACAGTGCCGGCAGCACTTGCGGGGTCTGCCGGGTCGGGACACGGGGTCTGTGGCGGGGCGCGCCCTCGTACCATATCACCAATGATTAAGACGGGTGGCAACAATCGTTGGTGTGTATGCCGGAATGCCAGAACTGCGGTGCATTCGTCACGTCTGACTACGCGCGGGTTTTCACACCGAACGGGGTTGACAAACCGCGGGTCTGTCCGCAGTGCGAAGACAAGATTCGTGACGGGGCCGACGTCCGGAAGGCCCGATCGACGCGTCGCGGCTGACCGTCCTCGGGCGTACATCGGCGTTTCGGCCCTGTCCCGTCGAACGCGCCGGCCAGTGTCTCGTACCGATTGTGGTGACTGTTTCCCGGTACGAACACACGACTGCGTTGGTCGGTCCGGGACGGACAGCAATCAGTATCACAGGTCCCCGGCGGCCCTCTCGAGAAGGTCGCGCGCCTCCTCGAAGACCGAACCGGCACGGTCCGGGTCCCGGGCTTCGGCCGTAATCCTGACCAGCGGCTGCGTCCCGCTGGCCCGCAGCAGGAACCACCCGTCGCCGAGGTCGACGCGTACGCCGTCGAGCGTCGAGACGTCCCCGTAACGGGAGCCGACGCGGTCCTCGACCTGCCGCATGACCGCCGCCTTGTCGTCAGTCTCGACGCTCGCGCGCCGGATCGGGTACGTGTCGATCGCCGCCGCCCGGTCGGAGAGCGGTCGGTCGGCGGCGAGTTCGGCCAGTTTGCAGGCCGCGAGCGGGCCGTCCGGGCACAGCGTCTCGCCGGGCCAGATCCAGGCCCCGCTGGGTTCCCCGCCGAACGCGACCCCGGGGTCGGCCGCCCGGTCGGCCACGTACACGTCTCCGACGGGCGTTCGCACAGTTCCGATCCCCTCGGCGGCGAGGGTGTCCTCGACGGCGAGGCTCGTGTCGACCGGTACGGCCACCCGGTCGCCGCTGGCCGCGGCGGTACGCCCGAAGATTGCCAGGAGGACGTCCCCCGGGAGGAACTCGCCGTCGGCCGTGACCGCCCGCGTCCGGTCGGCGTCGCCGTCGTGAGCGATCCCGAGGTCGGCGTCGGTGTCGGCCACGAGGGCAGCGAGCGAGCGGCAGTGCTCTGCGGTCGGTTCGCTCGGCCGGCCCGGGAACGAGCCGTCGGGCTGGGCGTTCAGCGTCTCGACCGTACAGTCGAGCGCCGAGAGCGCGTCGACAGTCACGCCCCCTGCGCCGTTCCCGAGGTCGACCGCGACGGTGAGCCGGTCCGGGACGTCGACCGCCTCCACCAGTGCCTCGCGGTGACGGTCCCGGAACCCGCAGGTGGTGCGGTCGCCGAGGTGTGTCCAGGGGACGAGACCAGCGGCGTCTTCGCGAACGCGCCGGGCAATCCGGTCGCGCAGGTCGGCGTCGAACGCCTGGCCGCCCGGTTGCCAGAGCTTCAGGCCGTTGTCCGCCGGCGGATTGTGCGAGGCGGTGACCGCGACGCCGGCGTCGGCGCCCGCCCACCCGACGCCGCGGGCGACCGTCGGAGTCGCGGCGACGCCCAGGTCGAGGACGTCCGTCCCGGACTCTCGCAGACCGGCCGACAGCGCGTCGGTCAGCAGCCGCCCGCTCTCGCGGGGGTCCCGTCCCACGACGGCCCTGTCGGCGTCGACACCCAGCGCCCGCCCGACAGAGAGCGCGAGGGCTGCGGTCACCTCCTCGCCGACCGGTCCACGGATCCCGCTTGTCCCGAACATACCGGCCGCTCGTGGGCGTCCCTCTTCGGTGTGTCGGCTCGGTCGGCTCGCGGGTGCTACTCCGGCGTCCACTCGCAGGCGTCCCCGGCTGTCAGGTTCGCCTCGTCGATGTGGGCGGCGAGACACGCGTAGTTGCACAAGTACACGGGCGACCCACAGCCTGCAGTGCAGTCGCGCACACAGATGGGGTCGTGGTCGAAGATCCGCGACCCGCAGTACTCGCAGGTCTCGTCCCGGTCGGGCGTGTCGATTGTCGCAGACATACGCTCACGAGGGTTCCGTGGCGGGAGTATCTTTGCTTCCGGGGGACTTTTGCGGGCCGGGCTGGATGTGTCCGGCATGAACGGCGGCGGCACGGAGACAGCCAAGCGGCGGGCGGGCGAGAGTGCGGCGGCGACCGTCGAGAACGGCGCGGTCGTCGGGCTCGGCACCGGGTCGACAGCGGCACACGCGATCCGCAGACTCGGCGAACGCGTCGACGCCGGACTCGACATCGCGGGGATCCCGACATCGTACCAGGCGCGCCACCGCGCCCGGGAGGCTGGCGTCCCGCTGACGAGTCTCGCGGAGGCGACGCCGGACGTCGCAATCGACGGCGCCGACCAGGTCGCCGGCAGTGACCTGATAAAGGGCGGGGGCGCAGCCCACGCCCGCGAGAAGGTCGTCGACGCGGCCGCCGGTGACCTGCTGGTCGTAATCGACCCGACCAAGGAGGCGAAGACGCTGGACGCGCCGGTACCGGTGGCGGTGCTCCCGGACGCGCGGCCGACCGTCGCGGCGGCAGTCCGGGAGTGTGGCGGCGAACCGGCGCTCCGGGAGGCCCGGCGCAAGGACGGCCCCGTGGTGACCGACAACGGCAACCTCGTCCTCGACTGTGACTTCGGGGCCGTCACGGACCCCGGAGAACTGGCCGGGACGCTGGCGGGGACGCCCGGCGTCGTCGAACACGGGCTGTTCGTCGGCATCGCCGACGAGATTCACGTCGGAAGCGGCGACGGCGTGGCTGTCCGTCGCGTGTAGAGAAGGGATGGGGCGAGAGCCCGGCTCGGGAGAGGAGTCCCCCGCTACAGGTCGCGGGGCTGGACCGTCTTGCGGTCGTTCTGTTCTGCACGTCGGGCGGCGTCCTCCAGCAGCTCTTCGACTCCGTCGTCGAGCGCACCGTAGAAGTCCGACGCGACGTTCATATCATCGAGCTTTTCCTTGACGGCTGCCTTGACGATCAGGTCTGCCATACAGCCCCTCGTTTCAATGGATAGCGTAAAAGCCTTCCCGTTTCCGGGCACTCACGCGGGCGTTCACGGGTGTCTGAGGATCTGCGGGGGGACCGACACACAGGAGTGACCGGGGTGTGTACGTAACGGTCATGAGGGACATTCTGGAGGCGGTCGCGGCAGGAGAACTGAGCCCCGAGGCCGCCGAGGCGCGGCTTCGCGGGTACGCCACGACGGGAGCCGGACGGTTCGACGCCGCCCGCGAGCGCCGGCGCGGCGTCCCGGAGGCGGTTCTCGGCGAGGGGAAGACCCCCGAGGAGGTGGCCGACCTGGTCACGACGGCCGTCGCGACGACAGGACGGGCTCTCGCGACGAGGCTCGAGGACACACAGGTGGCAGCCGTCCGGGACCGTCTCGACGGCGACCACCCGGCGGTGTCGGTCCAGGTCCACGACCGGGCGCGGGTTCTCGTCGCCCGCGGGCCGGACTACGACCCACCGGACCTGGACGCGAGCGTGGCCGTCGTGACCGCGGGGACGTCCGACGCTGTGCCGGCCGGCGAGGCGGCGGCCGTGGCTCGCGCGATGGGCGCGGACGTCGCGCGTCTCGACGACGTCGGCGTGGCCGCGCTGACCCGCCTGACCGACCGCCTGACCGACCTTCGCGCGCACGACGTCCTCGTGGTCGCCGCCGGCCGCGAGGGTGCGCTCCCGACAGTGACCGCCGGCCTGGTCGACGTTCCCGTCATTGGCCTGCCCGTCTCCACGGGGTACGGCTACGGCGGCGACGGCGAGGCGGCACTCCTCGGGATGCTCCAGTCCTGTACGACACTATCGGTCGTAAACGTCGACGCGGGGTTCACCGCGGGAGCACAGGCCGGCCTCGTGGCGCGCGGGCTCGACGCCGCACACGGAGGGAACGCGGACCGACCGCGGAGGGATGGCTGAGGACTGGGACGTGGCGGCGTCCGTCGACGTCCCCGACGGGCGGGGCCACTACGTCTACGTCCTCAGGTGTGGCGACGGGACGCTGTACACCGGCTACACCACGGACGTGCCGAGACGCGTCGCCGAACACGCTGCCGGCGACGGGGCGAAGTACACCCGCGGCCGCACACCGCTCGAACTCGTGCACGTCGAGCCCCACACCTCGCGGTCGGCCGCGATGCGGCGCGAGAACGAGATCAAACAGCTCGACCGCCCGGCCAAGGAGTCGCTCGTCTCGGGGTGATACAGGGATGTTCGAAAGCGTTTATCAGGTCGACCGCATCCCTCTACTGCCGGCTTCGCGCGCGAGAGAGCAGTGTCGGCACCCCGGGGAGAGGAACATCTTCATCGAGGGATGGCCGGCAATATAAACCCCCCACGATGGCCCGCCGCGGATACCAAATATTTTGGGCATAATGATATTGCAGGCTCCACTCGAAGGTCAAGTGCCGGCAGAGGGACGCCGGCCGTACACGATGCCTGAGTGTGAACACTGCGGCGCGCACGTTTCCGAGCGGTTCGCGCGTGTCTTCGCCGACGAACGCGGTCACGTTTACGCCTGTCCGAGTTGTTCGGCTAACGCGGGAATTGCCGAGGTTGCGAGACAGCGCGCCAGAGAAGTCTGAAGAGTAGGTACCGCAGACGCCGCCTCCTGGCTCTCCCCGGTGGCCCGCGAGGCGACGGGGAGTTTTTAGTGGACCCGCCGCCCAGAGGTGTGCATGAACGAGACGGGGGCCAGCGCAATCGAGTTCGGTACAGACGGCTGGCGAGCGCCGCTGTCTGAGGTCACGGTCCCGCGCGTGCGGATGGTCGGACAGGCGGTCGCGACGTACCTGTCGGACGAGAACCGGGACGGCCCCCTCGCGGTGGGCTACGACGCCCGCAAGCGCTCGCGGCGGTTCGCCGAGGAACTCGCGCGCACCCTCGCCGCGAACGGCCGTGACGTGACCGTCGCCGAGCGGGACTGTCCATCGCCGGTTCTGGCCTGGACAATCGCCAGTGGCGGCTACGCCGGCGGGCTGATGGTGACGGCCTCGCACAACCCGCCGGGGCACAGCGGTCTGAAGGTCATCCCGGGCGACGGGACGCCCGCCCTCCCGGAGGTCACGGACGCCATCGAGGTACGCCTCGCGGATCCCGACCCCGACCCGGCCGGGACGCACGGGAGCGTCGCGGAGCGCGACCTCGTGACGCCGTTCAGCGACCACGCGGTCGGCTTCGTGGACGCCGACCTCGACGGCCTCCCGGTGGCCTACGACGCGATGCACGGCAGCGGCCGCGGGGTCACCGACGCCCTTCTCAGGCGCGGCGGGGCCGAGGTCGACCGCCTGCGGTGTACGCGCGACGTCGAGTTCGGCGGCATCCCCCCCGAACCGGTCCCCGAGCGGGCCGGCGAACTGATCGGGCGCGTGACCGGCGGGGAGGCCGCACTGGGGTTCATCAACGACGGCGACGCCGACCGCCTCGGCGTGGTGACGCCAGAACGGGGCTTTCTCGACCCGAACGTCTACCTCGCGGTCCTCTACGAGTCCCTCCTCGAGACGGAGGTGGGCGACGTCGTGCGGACGGTACCGACGAGCAGCCTCGTCGACCGCGTCGCCGACGCACACGGACAGCACGTCCACGAGACGCCCGTGGGGTTCAAGTGGGTCGCCGAGGCGATGGGCGACCACGACGCCCGGTGTGGTGGCGAGGAGAGCGGCGGCTTCGGCGTGACCGCCCACCTCCGCAACAAGGACGGGGTCCTGCTCGCGTTCCTGACGGCCGCGGCCGAGGCCGAGCGCCCGCTCGACGACCGGATCGACGACCTGGTCGCCGCCCACGGCGAGGTCCACCAGGACCGGGCGGGCGTCGACTGCCCGGACGACCGGAAGCCGGAGGTACTCGACGGACTCGGGGACGTCCTGCCCGAGACAGTCGCCGGCGTGGCCGTCGCGGAGGTGAGCAGGATCGACGGGTTCAAGATCGGTCTGGCAGACGACACCTGGCTGCTGGTGCGTCCCTCGGGCACGGAGCCGAAACTGCGCGTCTACGCCGAGGCCGGAAGCGAACAGCGGGTCGCGCGGTTGCTCGAGGCGGGCCGGGACCTGGTCGAACCGCTCGTCTGATACGAATCGCTGTAAGTCAGTGCCGGATCGACCGCACA
>CAZUVE010000134.1:0-7535 GCA_964623735.1 uncultured Halobacteriales archaeon
ACCTTGTGACGACCGGTCAGAAGCTGTTTCGCGCGATCCCGAGCAGGTCCTCGGCGTCGGCCTCGCGGGGATTGTCGCCGATCTCGGAGGTCTCCATGGACTTCTCGGCGATCCCGGGCAGGTCCTCCTCGGCGACGCCGACGTCCCGCAGGCGCGCCGGGAGGTCGAGTTCGTCCATCAACTCCCCGACCGCCGCGACCGCCCGCCGCGAGGCCGCCTCGTCGGACAGCCCCTCGACATCCTCGCCCAGGGCGGCTGCGACGTCGCGGTACGGCCCCGGCAGTTCCTGGCGGTTGAACTCCATCACGGCGGGCGTGTAGATCGCGATCGCCTCGCCGTGGGGGATCTCGGGGTACATGGCGCCGGTCACCTCCGCGAGGGAGTGGATCGCGCCGAAGCCGGCGAGGTTCTCGCCCATCCCCGCCAGGTGAGCGGCGAACATCACGTGCTCGCGGGCCTCCATGGTGCCCTCGTGGTAGGCCTCGGGGAGATACTCCGCGACCAGTTCCATCACGTGGAGGGCCATCGGCTCGACAAGCGGCGGCGAGACCGCGGAGACGAAGTTCTCCAGCGCGTGCGAGAACGCGTCGAAGCCCGTCGCAGCGGTCTGTCGGGGCGGCAGTGACGCCGTCAGCGCGGGGTCGACGAGCGACACCGACGCGCCGAGGTAGGGCCCGCCCGGGCGGAGAGGTGGCTGTCCGAGCGCCATCTTGAACTCCCGCTCGGTGTCGGTGATGACCGACCAGAAGTCGACCTCGCTGCCCGTCCCCGCCGTCGTCGGAACCGTCACCAGCGGGAGGGTGTGGTTCTCGATCCGCCCGGCGGTCACGTCCTCGCTCGTGACCACCTCGTAGTCGGCGACTGTCCCGGGGTTGGTCGCGAGCATGGCCGCCGTCTTGCCGACGTCCATCGCGCTCCCGCCGCCGACCGCGACGACGAAGTCACAGCTCTCGCCGTCGATCAGCCCGACGGCCTCCTCGACCATCGTCACGGTCGGGTTCGGCTCGACGCCGTCGTAGCGTTCGTGGGCGATCCCGGCAGACCCCAGCGAGTCGACGACGCCGTCGACGAGTCCGGCCTCGACGACGCCCGGATCCGTGACGATCAGTGCCTTCTCCCAGCCCTGGGTGTCCGCGATGTCGCCCACCCTGCCGCTCGATCCGGTGCCGAACTCCACCCAGATCGGGAAGCTGAACGTGTACCCTTCCATGCCATCACCGCCTGCCGGCCGCGGCGAGTACGGTCGCTGCTCGGTCACTCCGGCTCGATCGTTGCGCTCGCATTCTGGGATGAACTGGCACCTCCCGTCGCATAAAACTTGTCCGGGTACTCCTCGTCGACGCGGCGTTCGAGCCACGCGACAACCTCCTCGAGGACGGAGACGATCTCCTCGTGGAGGACGGCGCCGGCCATCCGGTAGGCCGGTCCCGAGACACTCAGCGCCCCGAGGACGGGCCCGTTGGGCGGCGAAACGGCCGTACTCGCGGTCCGCAGCCCCGAGACGTACTCCTCGTCGCCGATCGCGTACCCCTGCTCGCTGACGGTCTCGAGTTCCGCGAACAGCTCCCCGATGTCGGTGATGGTGTTCCCGGTCAGCTCCGGCAACCCCCACCTCTCGACGACCGCCCGCACCTCCTCGTCGTCGTAGGTCGCGAGAATCGCTTTCCCCGACGCGACCGAGTGCATGTAGTACCAGTCCCCGAGGTCGACCCGGTACCCCGTCCCCGCGTCGGGGTATTTCTCCCACTTGTGGTAGGACTCACAGAGCGTGTACACGCGGCCGTCCTCCTCGACGACGAAGTCGACGTCCTCGTCGGTACGGTCCCCGAGGTCGGTCACTGCCTCGCGGACCAGGGTGTAGCACGGCCACCGGGTCCGGGCGTGCTCCCCCAGGTTGAGCAGTTCGAGTCCCAGCCGATACTCGCCGGCGTCCTTCCTGAGATACCCCTGCCGCTGGAGGGTCGTGAGGTGCTTGTGTGCGGTGCTCTTGGCGACGCCGAGTTCCGCCGCAACCTCTGTCGTCCGCGCGCCGTCGCGGTTCTTGACCACCTCGATCGCCTCGATCGATCGCTCCGTGGCCCTGATACCCGTGTCACTCGCCTGATCCATGGTAGCAGGTGACGAACGACGGATCATAAATGTTCGCCTCGACGAAACCCGCCGGTGATCGGGGTCGCCCGACGGGTCGAGGGAGACGATGTGACAGACGGCAGCCGCGTCAGGCCGGTCTGATCGGTCGCGGGACCGCTCCCGCACTCCCCGACCCGGGACTCCCGGCCGGCGGCCTGTTCCGGTTCGTCCCGTGATACCCCGCTGTGGAGACCACTCTCGCGGTTTTCGTTTCGCATTCCGAAACACCCGCCTGCCCGAACGCGACCAGATCCGGCCCCGTCTCGCTTCTGGCCACGGCCGCGAACTGTCGCCTGCGGAGACTCAGTTTCGGGATGCGAAACGACGGCTGCCACGGCGGAGGTGTCTGTCGGCCGAGCAATTACGTTCGTATGTTTGTAACGGCGACCGCCGACGCGGCTGTTGCTCCCCGGTGAATCCGGCCACGCTGTCGCCGAGAAGGCAAGCGGCCGTGTGCCGGGTCTCCGCGTCTGTTCACTCAGTGTGAACGTTTCGACCGGCAGGCGCGTCGCCCGAGCGTTCTCGTGACCGATCTGTGAACGAACTTTGCGGTACCGATCCCCGAGCGGAGTCCCGGATTTACCGATGCTGGAGGCGGGACGCAGGTAGTGACTGTTTCGTAACGTCGTGCCCGGTCGGACTGACTCTCCGAGCGCGAGCCCCGGTTCCGGCGCCGGTCTTTCACCATGTGTGAAGATCGCGAGCCGCGGAACCGGGTTCGGGTCGGCCAGCGTTCACTATCGACGACAGGTATAAACGCCTGGTCGCTGAACAGCCGGACATGATCCCGGAGTCGTCGACGCGGGAGGTCCAGTCGGTCAGGACCGCCTTCCGGGTCGTCGCCACCATCCAGGAGCGGGACGGTGCGACCCTCCACGAACTGGCCACCCAGCTCGACATCGCGAAGAGCACCGTCCACAACTACCTCGGGACGCTGGAGGCACTGGGGTACGTCGTCCAGGCCGACGGCGCCTACCGGCTCGGGCTCCGGTTTCTCACCCACGGGATGGCCGCCAGGAACGGTGTTCCCGGCGACGAGGTGGTCGCGGGCGTACTGCCGGCGGTCGCGGCGGACGTTTCCCGGCCGGCGTGGTGGGTCGTCGAGGAGTTCGGCCGCGGCCTGTTCGTCGAGAAGGCCGTCCCCGACGGCGCCGGGGAGACCTACGGCCGCGTCGGCAAGCGGTCGTACCTGCACACCCACGCCCCTGGCAGGGCCATCCTCGCCCGGCTCCCCGGGGAGTCCCTCCACAGAGTGATCGACCACCACGGTCTGCCCGGACTGACAGCGGAGACGACGACCGACCCCGACGCGCTCCGCTCGGAACTCGCGGCGGTCCGCGAGCAGGGGTACGCCGTCAGCGAGGGCGAGGCGGTGCTGGGCGTCCAGTCGGTCGGTGTCGCCTTCGCCGTCCGCGGGACCGTCCACGCGCTGGGCGTGTTCGGCTACTCCGGGGACTTCAGCCGGAACACGCTCGAGGACGACATTCCGTCGCTGCTCCGGGACGCTGTCGAGGAGGTCGAGCGGTCGCTGGAGGCGACCGAGCGGTGACCGACTCGCCCCCCGAACCGGTCCGGACGGTCCCCGACGCGCTCGAGCGCCGGGTCGCCCGCCGGCCCGACGAGCCTTTCCTCCGGCACGGCGACCGGACAATCACCGCCGGCGAACTCGACCGCGAGGCCAACGCTGTCGCCAACGCGCTCCGGGCCGAGGGTGTCGAGTCCGGCGACCACGTCTGTCTGTCGCTGTACAACTCCCCGGCGTACGTCTACACGGTCTTCGCGCTCGCGAAACTCGGCGCGGTCGCGGCGCCCGTCGACACGCGCTTCACCGGCGACACGCTCGCGTACGTCCTCTCGGGGTCCGACGCCGAGGTGCTCTTCCTCGACGACCGGACCCGTGCCGACTACGAGGCGGTCCGGGGGCGGGTGTCGAACGTCACCAGCGAGTTCTTCGTCGGCGAAGGCGCCGGCCACGGCTACCGGACCTTCGAGGAACTCCGCGCGGGCGCCACCGAGGACCCGCCGGATGTGGACGTCTCCGAGACCGACACCGCCTCTGTCACCTACGTCCAGCGCCACGCCGCCGAGCACCCCAAGGGCGTGCTGTTGCCCCACTACTCGTACGTGAACACGGGCTGGGAGGCCGCGAGCGTCCTGCCGTTCGGTCCGGACGACCGCGTGTTCACGACGCTGCCGCTGTACAGCATCTTCACGTTCCAATTGGGGGTGATGGGAACGCTCCTGGCGGGCGCGGAGTTCGCTCTCGGCGAGCAGTTCGACCCCGACCGGTTCTGGGACCGGATCGCCGCCTACGACGCGACGGCCTTCCTCTATCTCAGCCGGATGCTGTCGGTGCTGTACAACCGGGAGGAGGGCCCTGCGGGCGGTGTCGACTCGCTGGCGTGGGCCGTCGGCCACGGGTTCGGGTTCGACACCGACGAGGACCTCATCCGGAACTTCGAGGAGCGGTTCGGCGTGACTGTCCTCGAGGGCTACGGCGTCACGGAGGTGGCGACAATCGCGACCTACAACCGCCCGGGCGAGCGCCGGCCGGGCAGCGTCGGTACGCCCGTCTCCTACGTCGACGTCCGGGTCGTCGACGACGCCGACCGCCCGCTCCCGGCCGGCGAGACCGGCGAGATCGTCGTCCGGCCCACCCGGCCCAACACCATGATGCAGGGGTACTACGACGACCCCGAACACACCGTCGAGGCCTGGCGCAACCAGTGGATCCACACCCGCGACATCGGCTACTTCGACGCCGACGGCTTCCTCTATTTCGTGGCCAAGCGGGACAACTCCATCTACCGGGGGACCGTCGCCGGGCGCATCTCCTCGCTCGAGATCGAGTCCGTCATCGACGCGCTGGCTGGCGTCCGCGAGTCGGCGGTCGTCGGCGTCACCACCGAGCGCGGCCACGAGGAGATCAAGTCGGTCGTCGTTCCCGCCGACGGCGCCGACCTCACGCCGGTCGACGTCTGCCGCCACTGCGAGCGCCACCTTCCCTACCTCAAGGTGCCGCGGTTCGTCGAACTCCGCGGGGAACTGCCCCGCTCGCCATCCGGGAAGGTGCAGAAACGGACACTCCAGGACGAGGGCGTCCGCGAGACGTGGGACCGCGAGAGCGGCTACGAGCTGAGCCGGTGACGTCCGCCGCGCCGTCGCGGTCCGACAGGCTTAGGCGTCGTCTGGGTGAGGTCACACGTGATGGCGTACGAACTCGACGAGGTCGACACCGTCGGCGTGGTCGGCGCGGGGACGATGGGCAGTGGCATCGCACAGGTCGCGGCCGCCGCCGGCTACAGGGTCGTGGTGCGCGACGTCGAACGGCAGTTCGTCGACGACGGTCTCGGGACGATCGAACGCAACCTCGACCGCGCAATCGAGGCGGGGGACCTCCCGGCGTCCGACGCCGAGGCCGTCCGCGGTCGGATCGAGGGCACGACCGACCTCGGGGACCTCGCCCCGAGCGACCTCGTGGTCGAGGCGGTCGTCGAGGACATCGACGTCAAGCAGGACGTGTTCGCGGACCTGGACACGGTCACCGACGACCGGGCCGTGCTGGCGACCAACACGAGCACGCTCTCGATCACGACAATCGCGAGCGCGACCGGCCGGCCGGGCCAGGTGGTCGGGATCCACTTCATGAACCCGGTCCCCGTGATGGACGGCGTCGAAGTCGTCGTCGGCGAGAAGACCACCGGGGCGGTTGTCGATCTCGCCCACGGCTTCGCCGAGGCGCTCGGCAAGGAGACCTGGGAGTGTGAGGACAAGCCGGGCTTTGTCTCCAACCGGATCCTGATGCCCTGGATCAACGAGGGGGTCCGCGCCTACGACGAGGGTGTCGCCTCCAGGGCGGACATCGACCGCGGAATGAAACTCGGCACGAACGTCCCGATGGGCCCACTCGAACTCGCCGACCACATCGGCCTCGACGTCTGCCTGCACGCCACCGAGACCCTCCACGAGGAACTGGGCGACCGCTACAGGCCCGCGTACCTCCTCAAGCGGAAGGTCGAAGCCGGCGACCTCGGGAAGAAGACCGGCCGGGGCTTCTACGAGTACGACTGACGGCGAGGCGAGATTGCACAAGCCCGGTCACTCCTTGAGACTGCGCGCGATGATCTTCTTCTGGATCTCGGAGGTACCCTCGTAGATGGTGGTGATCTTGGCGTCGCGGTAGTACCGCTCGACGTCGTAGTCGGTCGTGAACCCGTAGCCGCCGTGGACCTGGACGGCCTCGCTGGCGACGTCGACGGCCGTCTCGCCCGCGAAGTACTTCGCCATGCTCGCGGCCACGGCGTCGACGCCGTCCTCGTTCCGGCGGGCGGCGTCCCGGGTCAGGAGGCGCGCGGCCTGGACGTTCGTCCGCATGTCGGCCAGTTTCTGTGCGATTGCCTGGTGTTCGATGATGGGCTCGCCGAACTGCTCGCGCTCGTTGGCGTAGTCGACGGCGTCGTCGAGCGCGGCCTGTGCCAGTCCGACGGCCTGGCTGGCGATGGCGACCCGCCCCTCGGTCAGGACAGAGAAGGCCGCCTTGAGGCCCTTGCCGACCTCGGTGAGGCGGTTCTCCGCCGGGACGCGCGCGTCGTCGAGGACGAGCGTCGTGGTGTCGCTGGCCCGCAGGCCGAGTTTGTCCTCCTTCGTTCCGACCTCGACGCCCTCGGTGTCCGTGGGGAGGAGAAACTGCGTGACGGTCCCGGGATCGTGGGGGTCGGTCTTGGCGAAGAGAACGACCACGCCCGCCCGTTCGCCGTTTGTGACCCACTGTTTCCGACCGTTGATGACGTACTCCTCGCCCTCCCTGCGGGCCTCGGTCGACATCTCTGCGGGGTTCGAGCCCGCGTGTGGTTCCGAGAGCGCGAACGCGCCCACTGGCCGCCCGCGAGCCATGTCGGGGAGCCACGCCTGCTTCTGTTTGTCCGACCCGAACTCGCGGAGACAGGACGTCGCCAGGTGCTGGACAGAGAGGGCGGTCGCGACCGAGAGGTGTCCGTAGCCCAGCTCCTCGTTGACCAGGCTGAGCGTCACCGTGTCGGCGCCGAACCCGCCGTACTCCTCGGGGACCGTGAGCCCGGTCAGGTCCAGTTCCGCCAGGCCGTCCCAGACGTCCTCGGGGAACTCCTGGGCCGCGTCGCTCTCCTCGACGCGGGGCTCGACCTCCTCGGCGACGAACTCCCGTACCGTGTCGCGAATCAGTTCCTGTTCGCTCGTCAGGTCCATTACCGCCACGTTCGTCCGGGCGGGTAGTAAAGTCCCCGCTCGTGCTTCGGGAACTGGTATGACGTGTGGACGCACGGACTACTGGACCAGCCAGAAAGGCCCCGCGGGCTCGGCCAGGAATCTGTGTTGTAGGGAGAGAGACGACTGTGACATCTGGCCAGAAAGCCCCCCGCGGGCTCGGC
>CAZUVE010000135.1:0-7496 GCA_964623735.1 uncultured Halobacteriales archaeon
GGAGGTCCCGACCGACGCCGGGCGCGAGGACTGATACTGATTGCTGTAAGTCATTACCGGATCGACCGTACGCAGTCGTGCGGTCAGACCGGTACACAGTTACAGCAATCAGTATGAGCCGGCAGAGCACTCCCGACGTCCGCGGGACCCGACCCCCGGCAGCGTTTTGTCGCCGGCACCCGTTCGACCGACAATGCGTCGCATCTACGAGTCCAGTGCCGTCCGTCGGGACGACGAGGACCCCTTCGCGCCCGGCGAGGGCGGGGACCGGCCACAGGCGATGCGGTCGGTCGACGCGACCGCCTGGAGCCGCCGGCTCCTCCCGGCGTGGGTGTGTCACCGCGCGGTGTCGGTCGACGTCGAGGCGCCCGATTGCGTCGCGGGGGGCGCCGTCCCGTTCGTCGTGACGATGCGAAACACCCTGCCAGTGCCCGTCGTAATCGAGACGGCGTCTGCGCGACTGTGGGAGTGGCACGTCGACGGTCTGACAGACGCCTCGCACGTTACGGAGGCGTTTGCCGACGACCGGCGCGGGGTGCGGTTCGGCCGCGGTGAGACCAAGCGGTTCCGGCGGCGGTGGGACCGATACTTCCGGGTCGCCGAGAACGAGTGGGAACCCGCCGAGTCGGGCGAGTACACGCTCGGGGCACGGCTGAACGTCGACGGCGCGGAGAAGCGCGGCCTCGCCGGCACGACGACTGTCAGCCTCGAGTGACGCTCGCCCCAGCGTGGTCGCTCGGTCAGTTCTCCGGGCGCTCGTCACCCTGGTCGGCTCTCCGGGTGATCGGAGCGGATGGTGCTCGGTGGGTGAAAGACGAGGGTGGGGTGGGTGTAGAACGGCGGTCCCTCGTGGCCGGATATTGTGAACCGCCTCCAGCCAGGGCTACCCGCACTAGACGGTTGATACACATAGACTTGACGGAAATTTACGCCGAGTCACGCGAACAAAAACACGGGCACGAACCCCTCGTCCCCACAGCCCAGGCAACACAGTAGTCGGCGACTTCCCCCGTCGGTTCTCGCGTGGACGAGCACGCGGTCGGTATCGGTCGCGTGTCAGCTACCCACCCGCGACCGGGTTTTGCGGTGGAACTCCCGAGTTTCGCGCTCACGGTCCTGTGGCCGGTGGTGGAACCGACGCCCTCCGCGTGTCTGCCGAGGAAACCCACGACTGGAACACACACAGTATACCGCGATAGTTCCGACGAACTGTCCACCGCCGGGCCGCTCGTGGTGGTCTGAATCGACGTCTGACCGGGATTTGTTTCGACACATTTACTATTTAGATGCGTCTAATCGGAGGAAATGCTGAGTCCGAAGATGGAAGACTACCTGAAGACCATCTACGAACTCCAGCGGGAGACCGAGGGGCCGGTCTCGACGTCGAGCCTCGCCGAGACGCTGGACGTGGCACCGCCGACTGCGACGAGCATGATGGAGACGCTGGCAGAGCGCGGGCTGGTCGCGCGCGAGAAGTACAAGGGTGTGCGGCTCACCCGGGAGGGCGAGACAGTCGCGATCGAGGTGGTCCGCCACCACCGGCTCATCGAGACGTACCTCGCCGAGCGGCTGGGCTACGACTGGGCGGAGGTCCACGACGAGGCCGACCGGCTGGAACACCACATCAGCGAGGAGTTCGAGCGCCGGGTCGCCGAGCAGCTGGGCGAGCCCGAGGTCGACCCGCACGGCGACCCGATCCCGAACGACGCCTTGGAGCCCGTCGACGAGGACTGCGGCGAGACGCTCGGCGAGCACGAGGAGGGCGACGAGGTTGTCGTCCAGCGCGTGCGCGACCGCGACCCGGAGGAACTGTCCTACCTCAGCGAGGCGGGCGTCACGCCGGGGACGCGCCTCGCTGTCGAGGAGGTGGCTCCCATCGAGATGATGACAGTGCGGCTTCCCGACGGCGAGACGGTCTCGCTGCCGGACGCGATCGCCGACGCGATCCGCGTGACGGAGGCCGACGGGACCCGCGGCAACGGAGAGAGCGGGGCGGTGTGATAGTGAGTGGTGTGACTCTGTACCGCCGGTGGGTCACAGTACAGTGTGTGGACGTCGGCCCGCGACACACCCGGTCACGTGACGTGGGCAGGAAAGTACCCACGGGTTCGCCGTGACGGATACACGGTGGCGCTGTGACCGACGAAACCCACTTGCGTCAGCCCCTCCTCGGCCAGGTATGCGCGGCCTGGACGACACCGACCGCGAGATTCTCCGGCTGCTCGTCGAGGACGCCCGCCGGCCCTACAGCGACATCGCCGAGGCGGTCGACCTCTCGGCGCCCGCGGTCTCCGACCGCGTCGACCGGCTCCGGGATCTCGGCCTGATCCGCCGGTTCACCGTCGACCTCGACCGCTCGCTGCTCCGCGAGGGGGTGCCCGTGCTCGTCTCCCTCTCGGCGCGGCCCGGGACGGGGGCAGCCGTCCGCGAGGCGCTGTCCGCTGCCGAGGCCGTCGAGTCCGTCTTCCGGACCGTCGACGACCGCCTGGTCTGTACCGCGACTGTCCCCGAACACGACCCCGAAGGGGCACTCTCCGCGGTGCTCGCCCGCGAGGACGTCCGCGAGTACGACGTGCGCCTGCTCGCGGACAGGGAGTGGACGCCCCGTGTCGGGTCGGCCGACCTCGCGCCGACCTGCGTGGAGTGTGGCAACACCGTCACCCGCGAGGGCGAGACCGAACGCCTCGACGGCGAGGTCTACCACTTCTGTTGCCGGAGTTGCCGGGACGCGTTCGTCGACCAGTACGAACGCCTCCAGGAAGGGGCCTGATGTGGTGTAATGGCAAACAGTTACAGCAATCACTACGACTTCCCCGGACGCCTCGATCCCGACGGGTCGACCGGAAAACCGGTTTGGTTTCCAAAGTCTGATGGCCGTACTGGCTTCGTATATTAGTGGAAAGCACATTGAACGAGGGAGACGTAGAACTACACGAGATGGGTATCCGAACGGCGACACTCGAGTTACGAGGGATGACGTGTGCAAACTGCGCGTCCACAATCGAGGAGCGGGTCGCCGAACTGGAGGGTGTCGACGCCGTCGAGGTGAACTTCGCCACCGACGAGGCGCGCGTCGAGTACAACCCCGCAGACGCCTCGCTCGACGACGTCCACGAGGCAATCGAGGGGGCGGGGTACACCCCGGTCCGCGCGGGCGGCGACGAGGACAGCGACGAGGAGCGCCGGGAGGGGGTTCGCGGCGCCGAGCGGCGCCGGCTCCTCGGGTTGACGGCGTTCGGCGCCGTTCTCTCCGCGCCGCTGCTCGGGATGATGGCGGCCGAACTCCTCGTCCCCGGCCTGCTGCCCGAGCGGATCCTCGGTCTCGGCCACGGCTGGATCGCCTTCCTGCTGGCGACGCCCGTGCAGGCGCTGCTCGGGAAAGAGTACTACGTCAACTCCTACAAGGCGGTCGTCCGCAACCGGACCGCGAACATGGACGTCCTCATCGCGCTCGGCTCGTCGACCGCCTACGTCTACTCCGTGGCGGCCCTGTTCGGACTGATCGCCAGCACGGGGCTGTACTTCGACACGGCGGCGTTCATCCTCGTGTTCATCACGCTGGGTAACTACCTGGAGGCGCGCTCGAAGAGCCGTGCCGGCGAGGCCATCCGCGAACTCCTCGCGATGGAGGCCGACACCGCGACAGTCGTCCGGGAGGACGGGACCGAGGAGGAGGTCCCTGTCGAGGACGTCGCGGTCGGAGACAGGCTGAAAGTCCGCCCCGGAGAGAAGATCCCGACCGACGGCGTCGTCGTCGAGGGGAAGTCGGCAGTCGACGAGTCCGCGATCACGGGTGAGTCCGTTCCCGTCGAGAAGCGCCCGGGCGACGAGGTTGTCGGCGCGACCGTCAACGAGAACGGTGTCCTCGTGGTCGAGGCGACGAAGGTGGGCGAGGAGACGGCGATCCAGCAGATCGTCGAACGGGTCCGGAGCGCACAGGCCCGCCAGCCCGGGATCCAGAACGTCGCCGACCGCGTCTCCGCGTACTTCGTCCCTGCCGTCATCGCCAACGCCGTCCTCTGGGCGGTGGTCTGGTACCTCTTTCCCGGCGCACTCGCCGGATTCGTCGGCGCGCTTCCGCTGTGGGGGCTCGCCGCCGGCGGGCCCGCGACGGTCGGTGTCGGGGAGTTCGCGGTTGTCGTCTTCGCCAGCGCAGTCCTCATCGCCTGCCCCTGCGCGCTGGGGCTGGCGACGCCCGCCGCCACGATGGTCGGGACCACCATCGGCGCCCGCAACGGCGTCCTCTTCGAGGGCGGGGACGTCATAGAGCGGGTCCGGGACGTCGACGCCGTGGTCTTCGACAAGACCGGCACCCTCACCCGGGGGGAGATGGAACTGACCGACGTCGTGGCGCTCGGCGGGCAAACGGACGGCGGCCTGCCGGGCGAGGGTGCGACGGACGGCGGCGTCCTCGCGGACCCCGCCACCGAGGAGTTCGTTCTCGAACTGGCCGCCAGCGCCGAGTTCAACAGTGAGCACCCTCTCGCAGAGGCTGTTGTCGAAGGGGCGCGCGATCGGGGTGTCCCGGTGGCGGAGCCGGAGACCTTCGAGAACG
Source organism: uncultured Halobacteriales archaeon (assembly GCA_964623735.1). Classification (GTDB taxonomy): domain Archaea; phylum Halobacteriota; class Halobacteria; order Halobacteriales; family Haloarculaceae; genus SW-9-67-25. The sequence continues at coordinate 4,556 of CAZUVE010000135.1, forward strand.
TCCCCGGCCACGGGGTCCGGGCGACGATGGACCACGGTGAGGTGCTGGTCGGCAACCGGAAGCTGCTGGTCGACGAGGGCGTCGACCCCGCGCCGGCCGAGGCAGCGATGGACCGACTCGAGCGCGAGGGCAAGACCGCGATGGCGGTCGCCCTGGAGGGGCGGGTCGTCGGCGTCGTCGCGGACGCCGACACGGTCAAGAACACCGCCGCGGACGCGGTTGCGTCGCTCCGCGAGCGCGGGCTGGACGTCTGGATGCTGACGGGCGACAACCCCCGGACGGCCCGCGCGGTGGCGGAACAGGTGGGCATCGACCCCGACAACGTCCGTGCGGAGGTCCTGCCCGGCGACAAGGCCAGCGCAATCGACGACCTGCAGTCCGCCGGGCGGCGCGCCATGATGGTCGGCGACGGGGTCAACGACGCGCCGGCACTCGCGGCGGCGTCCGTCGGCGTCGCCATCGGCAGTGGTACCGACGTGGCCATCGAGGCAGCCGACGTGACGCTGATGCGCGACGACCCCGCCGACGTGCTCAAGACCATCCGCGTCTCCGAGGCGACACTCGCGAAGATCAGGCAGAACCTCGTCTGGGCGCTGGGCTACAACACGACGCTCATTCCGCTGGCGTCGCTCGGCCTGCTCCAGCCCGTCTTCGCGGCCGGCGCGATGGCGGTTTCCAGTGTCTCCGTCCTGACGAACAGCCTCGCGTTCCGGCGGTACACGCCAGACCACGACTACGGCATCCTCGGCCTGTAGCGGTCGGAGGCCCGGAACGTCACACGCTAGACGTGGTCCTCCGGCAGTAGCTCCCCGATGTCCTGGTCTGCGAGCCACTCACAGAGGTCGACGAGTTCGTCGCTCGCGGCCTCGAACAGTCGCCGGCCCTTCCCGGGCGTGGCGTCGGTCTGGTCGCCGAGAACGCCGTTGTCGGTGTTGTCGATGGCGTCGTAGAAGGTGCGGGCCCCGTGGACCCGCCCGGTCGTCCCGTCGAACTCCACGAGTCCGCCGTCGCGGGCCTCCGCGAGTCGGTCCTCGCGGACCAGGTCGCGGTCGATGTGGAGCATCATGGCCGTCTCCTTGGGCCCGCCGTGGGGGCCGTTCGTCTCGAAGAGGGCGTCGACCAGGTCGGGGATGCTGTCGTTCCACATCCAGGTGAGTGCGTACAGCAGGTCGTCGTCCCGCAGTCGCCGGCCCACCTCCCGGAGGTGTTGTGTGTTGCCGCCGTGTGCGTTGACGTAGACGACCCGGTCGATCCCGTGGGAGGCCAGGTTCCGGGTCAGTGACTCGACGTACTGCCTGAACGCCGGGGCGTCTACCCACATCGTCCCGTGGAACTGGCGGTGGTGGGAACTCACGCCCACAGTCACGGTCGGCGTGCAGAGGTAGCCCGTCCGGTCGGCGGCCTCGCGGGCGAGCGCCTCGGCGATCCGGTGGTCGGTCCCCTCGGGGAGGTGCGGACCGTGCTGTTCTGTCGATCCCAGGGGAACCAGCGCCAGCGACTCCTCCTCGAAGTACCCCTCGAGGTCCGGCCACGCCGTGTCTGCGAGGTGCATACCGGAGTAGGCGGGCCCGCCACACATAAACTCCGGCACAGCGCAGGGACCGCCGCGGCTGCCTCCATGGCAGGTTTTATAATGGTGAGACCGCCAGTGGTTGTCGTACGTATGGATGGACGCGATCCCAACCCGTCGACAGCGCCGGCACCGAGATCCGCCACGCGCCGGCGGTTCATCGCGGCGGCCGGGGCCGCCGGGCTGGTCGGACTCGCAGGCTGTGGCGGCGACGGTGGCGGTGGCGGTGGCGGCGACGGTGGCGGTGGCGGCGGATACGGCGGCGACGGTGACGGCGGGGGCAGCACCGACGGCGGGGCCAGCGTGGACAGCCTCTCGGTCGGCATGGTCACGTCGACGTCGGGGCCGTTCGCGGTGTTCGGCAACGCGGCTGTGACCGGCGCCGAACTGGCAATCGAGGACCTCGAGGCCGAGAACGACGTCTCGATCAGCCTCACGACAGCCGACTCGCAACTGGATCCCTCGACTGCACTCGACGAGGCGCGGTCACTCGTGACCGAAGACGGGGTCGACTTCCTGATTGGGGCGGTCTCCTCGGCGGTCGCGCTGAAGATCGCGGGCTGGGCCTCCGAGAACGCCGTCACGTACTTTCCGACCGGCGCACACTCCAGTGCCCTGACCGGCGGGGGGTGTGGACAGTACGTCTTCCGGCCCTCGGCCTCGAACTCGATGCTCGCTACCACCATCGGCTCGGAGATGGCCGCGGCCGCCGACGAGTGGTACCTGATGTACTCCGACTACACCTGGGGCCAGACCGCACAGGCGGCGGTCGCGGGCCTCCTCGAGGAACAGGGCAAGACGGTCGTCGACACGCAGGCGGTGCCGTTCCCCAGCGACGACTACGCCCAGTACATCAACCAGGCGAAAGCCTCCGGGGCGCCCGCGATCGGCGTGTTGATCGCCGGCCTCGACCTCCGGAAGGCCACCAACCAGATCATCGCCAAGGGCATCCAGGACCGTACGCTGGCGATGCACCAGCTCGAGGACATCGTCTACTGGGGGCTGGACAAGGAGTCGGCCTCCATTCTCGACATCGCGGGCCAGGTCTGGGGTCCCGCGGCCGACGGCGGCGACGAGTTCAAACAGCGGGTCGCAGATCGGGGCGAGATGGACCCGTACGTGCGTCACCTCCTGGGGTACGTGTCGGTGGACCAGGGGGTCCGGGCCGTCCTCCGGGCCGGCTCCGCCGACGCCGACGCTATGCGAGACACCCTGGAGGGTCACGAGGTCGACTCGCCGATCGTCGAGACGAAAGGCGGCGGCGAAATGTACTGGCGGGCCGGGGACCACCAGCTGGTCCAGCCGACCTACACGGTCTCCTCGCGCCCGACCGCCGAGATGTCCGACGACCCGTACAAGGAGTGGTTCCAG
>CAZUVE010000136.1:0-7471 GCA_964623735.1 uncultured Halobacteriales archaeon
ATCTCGAACTGCGACCTGCTCGTCGGCGTCGGCACGCGGTTCGACGACCGGCTGACCGGCGACCTGGAGACGTTCGCGCCGGACGCGGAGGTCGTCCACATCGACATCGATCCCGCCGAGATCAGCAAGAACGTCTACGCCGACTACCCGCTGGTGGGGGACGCGGAGCACGTCCTGGGGCAACTCGACGACGCGATGCCCGGCGCGCCCGAGTGCGAGGAGTGGCACGAGACCTGCAACCAGTGGAAAGAGGAGTACCCGCTGGCGTACGAGACACCCGACGACGACCCGATCAAGCCCCAGTACATCGTCGAAAAGTACGACGAGGTGACGCCCGAGGACACCATCGTCGCGGCCGGCGTCGGCCAGCACCAGATGTGGGCCTGGCAGTACTGGACCTGGACGGAACCCCGGACGTGGGTCACCTCCCACGGCCTGGGGACGATGGGCTACGCCGTCCCCGCCGCTATCGGCGCGAAGCTGGCTGCCCCCGACCGCGAGGTGGTTGCCTTCGACGGCGACGGCTCGTTCCTGATGACGGGCCAGGAACTCTCCGTGGCGGTCCGGGAGAACCTGAACATCACCATCGTCGTCCTCAACAACGAGGCGGTCGGGATGGTCCGCCAGTGGCAGGACGGCTTCTACGAGGGCCGCCGGATGGCCTCCGAGTACCCCTGGATCCCGGAGTTCGACAAGCTCGCAGAGGCCTACGGCGCCCAGGGGCTGCGCCTGGAGTCGTACGACGAGGTCGAGGAGACAATCCAGGCCGCCCGCGAGTACGACGGGCCGTCGGTGATCGACGCCATCATCGATCCCTCGGAGAACGTCTACCCGATGGTTCCGAGCGGGGGCGACAACGCCCGCTTCGCACTGAACGAGCAGCACCTGGAGCAGCTATGACACAAGGAGAACTCCCCGGACCCGGTCCGGACGAACGAACGCTACCCGAGGGACGGCGCAACACGCAGGGCATCCGCATCGACCCCGAGGTCGAGGCCGAGCACCCGCCCGAGCGGACCGTCCTCTCGGCGCTGGTGAAACACGAACCCGGCGTGCTCGCGGAGGTGTCGGGCCTGTTCAGCCGCCGGATGTTCAACATCGAGTCGCTGACCGTGGGCCCGACCATCGACGACCGCCTGGCCCGGATGACGATCGTCATCGAGGAACCCCGCCCGGGCGTCGACCAGGCCAAGAAGCAACTCGAGAAGCTCGTGCCCGTGGTGTCGGTGCGCGAACTGGCCGCCGACGCCCTCCAGCGCGAGCTGGTCATCCTGAAGGTCAACGGCGACGAACCCGACAGGGTCAACGCCATCACGCAGATGTACAACGGCGAGACGCTCGACGCTGGCTCGCGGACGATCACGGTCGAACTCACGGGCGACAAACAGAAGATCGACGACGCCATCGAGGCCTACGAGCAGTTTGGCATCCGCGAACTCGTCCGGACGGGCTACGCGGCGCTGGCCCGCGGCGCCGAACCGACCGCGAAGGTGACCTACCCCAACAAGCCACCCACCGACGCACAGGTCGAAACACAGGAGGCTATGGATGACTGACGCCGACGAGTTCACCGCGGAGGTCTACTACGACGAGGACGCGGACACGACGCACATCGAGGACAAGACAATCGCGGTCCTGGGTTACGGCAGTCAGGGCCACGCCCACGCGCTGAACCTCTCGGACAGCGGCGTGGACGTTGTGGTGGGGCTGCGCACGTCCTCCTCGTCGCGCGAGGACGCCCGCGCGGCCGGGCTGGACGTGGCAACCCCGCGGGAGGCGGCCGCACAGGGCGACATCGTCAACCTCCTCATTCCCGACACCGTCCAGCCGGCGGTCTACGCCGACGTCGCGGAGCAACTCGAGGCCGGCGACACCCTGCAGTTCGCCCACGGATTCAACATCCACTACGGACAGATCGAACCGCCCGCCGACGTGGACGTGACGATGGTCGCGCCGAAGGCGCCGGGTCACCTCGTCCGGCGCCACTACGAGCGCGGCGAGGGTACGCCCGGCCTGCTGGCGGTCTACCAGGACACCACCGGCGAGGCCAAGGCGGAGGCGCTGGCGTACGCGCGGGTCCTCGGCTGCACCCGGTCGGGCGTCGTCGAGACGACCTTCCGCGAGGAGGTCGAGACCGACCTCTTCGGCGAGCAGGCCGTTCTCTGTGGCGGCGTCACGGAGATGGTCAAGGCGGGCTTCGAAACGCTCGTCGACGCCGGCTACTCACCGGAGATGGCCTACTTCGAGTGTCTGAACGAACTCAAGCTGATTGTCGATCTGATGTACGAGGGCGGGCACAAGGAGATGTGGAACTCCGTCTCGGACACGGCCGAGTACGGCGGGCTGACGCGGGGCGATGAGGTCATCGACCGCGAGGGGATGCAGGAGATCCTGGAGGGCGTCCAGACCGGCGAGTTCGCCCGCGAGTGGATCAACGAGAACCAGGCCAACCGGCCGGCCTACAAGCAGTACCGCCGGGCCGAACAGAACCACCAGATCGAGGAAGTCGGCGAACGCCTGCGCGAACTGTTCGCCTGGGAGGAGTAACAATGGTGATACGGGATACCGACCACACGCACCCGCACACGGACGAACCGTTCGTCGAGTCGTTCCGGCGTGGGCGGCGGGTTGCCGCCGACGGCGGCGAGCGCGACGTGGGCCTCGAGGACGACGTCGGCGTCGAAGACGACGTGGGCGTCGAGGACGACGCCGGAGAGGAGGAAGACCCCGAGACGATGGCGGACGTCACCCACGACTCCCCGAACGAGGGCACCAACCGCACATTCGAGCGGGGACGGGAAGGACGTGACGAGTCCGTATGAGCGAGAACACGCTCTACGACACGGTCTGGGAGAAACACCAGGTCACCGAACTCCCCAACGGCCAGGATCAACTGTTCGTCGGCCTGCACCTGATCCACGAGGTGACCAGCCCGCAGGCGTTCGCGATGCTCGAGGAACGCGACCTGGACGTTGCGTTCCCCGACCGGACCTACGCCACGACCGACCACATCGCCCCGACGGAGGCCGAGAAGCGGGAGCGTCCCCTGACCGACGGGGAGGCCGAGGAGATGCTCTCTGCCCTGGAGCGGAACGTCTCCGAGAACGGCATCACCTTCTTCGGCTTCGAGTCGGGCAAGCAGGGAATCACACACGTCGTCGCGCCGGAACTCGGCCTCTCGCAGCCGGGCATGACCGTCGCCTGCGGCGACTCCCACACCGCCACCCACGGCGCGTTCGGTTCCATCGGCGTCGGTGTCGGGACCTCCCAGATACGGGACATCCTCGCGACCGGCTGTATCGCCGCGGACAAACAGAAGGTCCGGCGCATCGAGGTCGAGGGCTCGCTGGGCGAGGGTGTCTACGCGAAGGACATCATCATGAAGATCATCCAGGAACTGGGCGTGGACGGCGGCGTCGGCCACGTCTACGAGTACGGCGGCCCTGCCATCCGCGAACTGGGCATGGAGGGCCGGCTCGCGGTCTGCAACATGTCCATCGAGGGTGGCGCCCGCGCGGGCTACATCAACCCCGACGAGACCACGTACGACTACCTGCGGGGCCGCGAGTACGTCCCCGAGGGGAAGGCCTTCGAGGAGCGCAAGGCCTACTGGGAGTCGATCAAGTCGGGCGCGGACGCCGAGTACGACGACGTCGTCACCATCGACGTCGACGGGATGGATCCGCTCGTGACCTGGGGCATCAACCCCGGTCAGGTCATCGAACTCTCCCAGCCGGTCCCCGCGCCGGACGATTTCGAGGCACGGATCGAGCGGGAGGCCGCACAGGACGCACTCGATCACATGGACCTCTCCTCGGGCGAGTCGATGCTGGGCTACGAGATCGACGTCGCGTTCCTCGGAACGTGTACGAACGGCCGGGTCCGGGACTTCGAGCGGGCCGCCGAAATCCTGGCGGGCCGGACGATCGACGAGGGCGTGCGCGCGCTCGCGGTGCCGGGGTCGGAGACGGTCCGGACACAGTGTGAGGAGCGGGGTATCGACGAGACGTTCATCGAGGCCGGCTTCCAGTGGCGCCGGGCGGGGTGTTCGATGTGTCTGGCGATGAACGACGACTCGCTGGTGGGAGACGAGGTCTGTGCGTCCTCCTCGAACCGGAACTTCATCGGCCGGCAGGGTTCGAAGGAGGGCCGCACGGTGTTGATGTCGCCGGCGATGGTCGCCGCCGCGGCCGTCGAGGGCGAACTCACCGACTGCCGTCGCTTCGTCGACGACGAGGGAGCGACGACGGTGTCGGCAGACGACGTCGAGGAGGCGGCCGACTGATGTCGGAACAGCACATCACCGGTGTGAGCGGGACGGGCGTCCCGATTCCGGGCGACGACGTCGACACCGACCAGATCCTTCCGGCCCGGTTCCTGAAGGAGGTCACCTTCGACAACATGGCGGAGTATCTCTTCTACGACGTCCGCCGGGACGACGACGGGAGTCTGAACGACCACCCGCTCAACCGGTTCGAGGGAGCCTCGATCGCGGTCGTCAACTCGAATTTCGGGTGTGGCTCCTCCCGCGAACACGCCCCCCAGGCGATGATGCGCTGGGGCATCGACGGTGTCGTCGGCGAGTCCTTCGCCGAGATCTTCCGGGACAACTGCAAGTCGCTGGGGATTCCGGCCATCACCGCCAGCCACGACGAGGTGGCTCCACTCCAGGCGTGGATCGAGGACAACCCCGACGGCGAGATCGAGATCGACGTCGAGCGCGAGGCGGTCCGCTACGACGACACCACGATCGAGGGCGAGATCGACCACGCGATGAAGGAAGCGCTGGTCGACGGCATCTGGGACACGACGGCGCTGATGTACTCGAACCTGAGCAAGGTCGAACGGACGGCCGCCGGGTTGCCGTACGTGACCTCTGTGGAGTGATACCGCCGGCGGTGCGCGTCGACGACCCCGGGAACCAGGTATTTGATACCGGGAGTCGTAGAAAGGAGGCATGGCCGACTCCACGCCGTCGACGAAGCAGGTGTTCCCGCCGGTCGGCGAAGACGCGGCGCCGGCGTGTGCCCACGACGCAGTCGAGCAGCTGGGTGTCGACGCCGGGCAGAACCAGTACCTCCGGTGTCGTGACTGCGAGGCGGTGATTGTCGCGTTCTCGGCCACGACACAGTGGAAAGAACAGCGGGAGGCGCTGTCCAGTGAGACGGGGGAGTGGAATCCGCTCATCGACGCCCTCCGGACCGAGCACACCGGGCCACAGGAGGACCCGCGACGCGAGGATCCACACCGGAGGGAACCCGACTCGCTGGCCGCCCGCGTGCGCCGGACGTGGCGCCGGTTCTGGGCCGACTGAGAGATGCTCGGACGACTCGTACTGTCGGGTGTACGTCGTTCGAGACTTTCGCCACTCCGGGGTGGCGAATCTCCTGTCTCAGTGACAGCCGACAGTGTCACTGGCGCTCGTGATGGACGACTCCGACGCAGTCGAACCCGCGGGGATGGTGTGGCTCCACTGCTTGCCTGGAACATCTCCCCCTCGCGGACGGAGATTCCCGAGGGGTGGGAGCCCGACGGGGCCGTCGTGGGGACCAACGACTTCGACGAGCGGGGGTACGGCGGACCGGCGCCACCCGACGGGGAACACACCTACCGGTTCAAGCTCTACGCCGTCGGGACGACGCTCGACCTGCCCGACTCGGCGGGCAAGCGCGACGTCGGCGCCGCCACGCGAGGGGACCTCCTGGCCGCAACGCAACTAAGGGGGACGTTCGCCCCCTGATCGCGGGGTGTGCTACTGCTCACCGCCCGAACCGGCGCTGTCGCTGCTGGTAGTCCCGCAACGCCCGCAGGTAGTCGCGCCGCCGGAAGTTCTGCCAGTTGACGTCGGTGAAGTACAGCTCCGAGTAGACAGACTGCCAGATCATGAAATCGGAGAGCCGCTCGGCGCCGGTCTTGAGAACGAGGTCGGGATCGGTCGGGAACACGAGGCGGCGCTCGATGTCCGCCTCGGCGATTCCGTCGGGGTCCACCCCGCCCGCCCGGACGTCCTCGGCGACGGCGCGCACGGCGGCCGCGAACTCGGCTTTCCCGCCGAGCCCGATGCTCACCTGGACGGGCGCGTCGGCGCGCTCGCGGTCGTCCGGCCCGCGGACGGCGACCTCCCGGGGGGTCTCGAGCGCGTCGAGCCGCGATTGGAGCGAGGCGGCGGCCTCCTCGTCGAGGACGCTCACGTACACGACCACGCGCTCGGCGCCGAAGTCGAAGGCCAACCTCAGGACGTCCGCCAGCGTCCCGTACCCGCCCTCGCCGAGCAGGTCCCGCTCGGTGATGACGACCGCGACCGTCTCCGGGAGTTCTGCCCCGCTCGCCCGCAGCCGCGCCGCGAGGTAGGTATCGTACAGCCCCACGCCACAACGTTCTTCCAGGGAGATGAAAACGAGTTCGGTGTGGCCGCCGCGGCTGGCGTGTGGAAGCGAGACCACAGCGAACAGTATAAGCCGTCGGGACGACAGCCAGAGAGTAGTGACAGACAGAGTCCGGCGCGCGGCGGCCTTCGCGCTCGTCGGGACGCTCGCGCTCGCGGTTCCGACCCTCGGAGGGGCACGGGAACCGGCCTACGCGACCGTCGCCGCAGCCGGCCCGTTCCTCGCGGTCGCGGCCGCTGCGCTCCTCGTCGACACCGACAGCCGGCTGTTCACGCTGTTCGCCCGTCGGGGCGACCGCCGGGACGGCAAGCTCTACGGTCTCGCGGGCTTCACGCTGGCCGCCGCCGGGCTATCGATACTCACCGTCGAGTTCGGAATGCCGGGGCACGTGTTCGTCGGGACGGTCCTGCTGGTGGCCTACGGGAACCTGGGTGGCCAGCTCGTCCGGCGGTACGGGGGCGAGCGCGCGCTCGTCGCCGCCGGGTTCGTCACCGGGGGCTCTCTCGCCGCCGCCGCGGGCCAGGTGGCCGTGACCCGGACGCTCGACGCCCCCGCGTCTCTCCCGGGCGTCGTCTTCCTCGCAGCCAGCGGCGCCCTGCTCGCCGCGCTGTTGCGGGCGGTGCTTTTCCGCCGCGACGACCCGCTCGTGATGGCGGTGGTCGCGTTCCTCCTGTGGCTCTTTGCCGCCCTTCCCGTGGAGATCTCGGCCACCCGGATTGTCGTCGCCCTGGCCGTGACCGTCGCGCTCGGGTACGTGTCGTACGCGCTGGAGACCGCCTCCGTGGCCGGAATGGTGACCGGCATCCTGCTCGGCCTGCTGACGATCGTCCTCGGGGACTACGCGTGGTTCGCGATGCTCGCCGCCTTCTTCGGAATCGGGGGACTGGCCGCCAAGTACCGCTACGAGGAGAAACGCGCCCGCGGCATCGCCGAGGAGAACGAGGGTGCCCGGGGGACTGGCAACGTCCTGGCGAACTCGCTTGTCGCGCTTGTCGCGGTGCTGGGCGCGGCCGCGAGCCCCGGCCTGGGTGTGCCGCCCCGTGCTTTCCTGTTCGCGTTCGCCGGCGCCGTCAGCGCCGCGCTCG
>CAZUVE010000137.1:0-7291 GCA_964623735.1 uncultured Halobacteriales archaeon
ACGACCAGACGGAGGCGATGACGATGGGCGACCGGATCGCCATCCTCGACGGCGGTCGCCTCCAGCAGGTCGCGACGCCACTGGAGTGTTACCACGAGCCCGCCAACCGCTTTGTCGCCGGGTTCCTCGGCGAACCGTCGATGAACTTCTTCGACGTCGAACACCGCGACGGCGCTCTCGTGGCCGACGCCTTCGAGTATCCTGTCGCCGAGACGGTCGCGGCGGACTTCGGGGGCACGCGGCAACTCGTCTTGGGGATCCGTCCGGAGGCGATCGAACTCGTCGGGTCGGCGACGGATCCACACCACTTCCGGATGACCGTCGACGTCGTCGAGCCGATGGGCGACGAGAACACCGTCTATCTGACCTTCGGTGACGACACGACGGAGTCGGACACGCTCGTGGCCACCATCGGCGGGATGCGACAGATCTCGGCCGGCCAGGCGGTCGTCGCACACATCCCCGAGGAGGCGATCCACGTCTTCGACCGGAGTAGCGGTCGGGCGCTGCACAACCGGCGGGTCAAAAGCGAGGACGTCGCCGAAGTCGGGCCCGAGTGATACTGCCGGACGTGAACACGTTCCCGGGTCGTCCTCGCTACCGGTCTCGCGCCCGGCCGGTCGCTCGCGCCACGCCCTCGTGGACGAGTCGCGCGGCAGCGAGGTGTGTGTACGCGAACCAGAACGCGGCCGCGACGGCCAGAACCGTTCCCGTTCCGGCCACGCCGAGTGCGGTCCAGCCCAGCACCACCAGCACACCCGCACCCGCCCACGCCGCGAAGTACGCCCCGCTCTGCAGTCCGGGCAGGGACCGCACCCGGAGTGCCGTACGGAGCCCGTCCTGACTCCCGGCTGCCAGCGCGGCCGGCAGCGCGTATCCCAGCGCCAGGGCCAGCACCATCGCGCTCGTCCCCGCGACCGCGACGCCGGTCCGACCTGTCCCCCCGGACGCAGCGTTCTGGAGTGCCACGACGGTGCCCAGCAGGACCACGGTCGGTCCCACGAGATACACGCCGGCGAGGACCACCACGGTGAGGCCCGCTCTGACCGGCAGGGCGGTCAGCCCGATCCGTGGCGGCCCGGGGTCGTCCGCGTCGGCCCGGAGTACCGATCCGAGCAGTCCCGCAAACAGCACCGCGGGCACTGCGGCGAGTCCCAGCGCCACGACCGCGAGCGCGTCGGGCCAGAGTGCCCGCCCGATCCGGACGAGGACCAGCGTCGCCAGCACCAGTCCGGACGCCACCGCGAGGGCGTCGCGGGCGTCGCTCGTCGCCACCGGGTACCGACACGCCGTCCCGAACATCCCAGTCACGGTCGGTGGTGTTACAGGCCGTGGTGGACGTGTCCGCGGACGTACTCGTCGCAGACCTTCCGGATCGCCTTCCGTCTCTCGTCGGCCACGTCCCCCCTGCCGCCGATGGTCCAGGTGCCTGTGCCGATTTCCGTGACGTGGCCTGTCGAACCGGGCGGTCGCTCGTCCATGTGGACGGCTGCACTCCCAGTCGCCTAACGGTTGTGATACCGGCGGTCGGACGGTCCCTGGCGCGTCATAGTGATTGCTGTAACTGTGTACCGGCACGACCACGCTGTCGTGCGGTCGATCCGGCACTGACTCACAGCAATCAGTATCATACTGTCGGCTATAAGCGCGTGAGCACTGTCGGCACCCCGGGCTAGGGAATATCTTCACGAAGTTATAGCCGACAGTATCAGGGAACCCGGGGTGACGCGGACACGGATTCACCAGTCACCGGACCTCGCGTGTCCGTCCTGCCGTCACCGCGGCGCGAGCCAGTGTATATACGTCGGGTAGCCGTACCAGAGCACATGAGCCTCGACGAGTTCCTCGACAGCTACGACAGACGGGACTGGCAGACTGCCGGGCCGGGCGCGGGCCCGGTCCGGTTCGCGCTGGTGGGGCTGGGCTGGTGGACGACCGACGTCGCGATGCCCGCAATCGAGGAGTCGACGTTCTGCGAGACGACGGTGCTCGTGAGCGGGTCCCGCGAGAAGGCCCAGCGAGTGGCGGGGGAGCGCGACGTCGACGCGATCACCTACGAGGAGTTCCACGACGGCGCGGCGGCCGACGCCTACGACGCGGTCTACGTCGCAACGCCGAACGCACTCCACCTCGAACACGTCGAGAGCGGGGCCGCCCACGGGAAGGCGGTCCTCTGCGAGAAACCTCTCGAGGCGTCCGTCGAACGCGGGCGCCGGCTGGTCGAGGCCGCCGAGGACGCGGGCGTCGCGCTGATGACGGGCTACCGGATGCAGACCGAGCCGGCGGTCCGGCGCGCCCGCGAACTCGTCGGGGCAGGGGTTCTGGGTGACCCGGTCCACGCCCACGGGACCAACTCCCAGCGGGTCCTGGAGATGATTCCCGACCCCGACCAGTGGCGCCTCGACCCGGATCTCACCGGGTACGGAACCTCCGTGATGGACCTGGGTATCTACCCGATCAACACCGCCCGGTTCCTCCTCGACCGCGACCCGGTGGCTGCGGAGGCGTGGATGCGCTCCTCGCACGACGCGTTCGCCGACGTCCCCGACGAGCGTGCCGCGTTCACGCTCACCTTCGAGGACGACCTCCCCCTCGTGGTGACGACGAGCCAGAACGCACAGACCGACACCCAGCTGACGATCACCGGAACCGACGGACGGGTGGAACTCCGGCCGGCCTTCCACGGGACCGCGACGCTCCGGGTCGCTCGCGGAGACGTCAGCGCCGAAATCACGACCGGCTACGACGCCCGGCGCGAGACCGAGGAACTGTTCGACTACTTCGCCGACCGCCTCCTGACCGGCGCCGCAGTCGGCCCCGACGGCCGGCACGGCCTCGCGGACCTGCGGACGATCCGGGCGATCCACGAGGCTGCCGAGCGCGGCGAGGTGGTCGACGTGGCGGACGGATTGTAGGGACGGCCGGCGGATAACGACCCGCAGTCGTGCGGTCGGTCCCGGCCACGACAACCCTTTTTATTCCGACAGCCGAACCGCCCGATATGGCACACGACCACGAGGACATGGTGTGGCGCGAGGACGCGGTCGGGACAGTTCTGGAGACCCGACAGTCGGTCCTGTCCGACCACGGGACGGAGACAATCGGGATCGACGCGCTGCCGGGGCGGGTGCTGGCAGCGGGGATCGTCGCCGAGGGCGACCTGCCTGCCCACGACCACGCGACGATGGACGGGTACGCCTTCGACGCGACCGACGGGTACCCCCTGTCGCTCGTCGACGTCGAGATCTTCCCCGAGGACGATCCCCCCTCGATCGGCGGGGGCGAGGCGGTCGAAATCGCCACCGGTGCCCCGCTCCCCCCCGAAGCCAACGCTGTCCTCAAGCGCGAGGAGGCGTCGATCGAGGACGACCAGCTCTCGGGGACGCCGCTGGAACCGGGGACCTACACGTACGAGCGGGGGAGCAACGTCGCTGCCGGGGACGTACTCTTCGAGGCCGGCGAGCGCGTCTCCCCGAAGGACGCCCTCCTGCTCGGGGACCTGGGGTACGAGGCGGTCTCCGTCGCCGAACGGTTCTCGGTGGCGGTACTGGCGACCGGGACCGAGATCCACGAGGGCCGCCAGAGGGACCTCGACTCGCCGATGCTGGCCGGCCTCGCGAGCGCCTGGGGCCACGATCCTACCTACGAAGGCACTGTTCCCGACGAGTACGACCGCGTGCGGACCCGGATCGCCGACCTCGCTGCCGACCACGACGTCGTGCTCACGACGGGCGGGACGAGCGTCGGACACAAGGACTACGTCGTCCGGGCACTCTCCGACCTCGGCGAGGTCCACTTCCACCGTGTCCGACTGCGCCCCGGCAAACCCATCGCGCTTGCGACGCTCCCCGAACAGGACGCGGTCGTCTTCGCCATCCCCGGCAAGCCCATCGGCGCCCACGCCATCACGGCACTCGTCGCCCGACCCTTCTTTACCGGCCGGACACACCTCCCGGTTGTCGGGGCGGACCTCGGGCAGGAGGTCACCCTCGGTCCCGACGGGTTCGAGTACGTCATCCCGGTGTCCCTGGAGGACGGGGCGGCGACGCCGCTCGGCCACGCCGACTCGCCGCTGTCGGTCTACGACCGCCAGTTCGATCCGAGTGTTCTCTCCTCGAGCACCCGCGCGAGCCGTGCCGACGGGTTCGTCCTGACGACCGAGGACCTCCAGCAGGGATCGACGGTCGACGTCATCCCGTATCCCGTTGTCGAGTGATCACTCCCCGACAGGGACCATCGCGAAGAACTGGACGTTGACGAGCAGGAACAGGACGTACAGCACCAGCAGGACGGCCCCGTGCTTGCGGGTCAGCCTGCTGCGGGAGAGGAAGTACCCCGACAGCCCGGCGAACAGGAGCAACACCGGGAAGTGGAAGAAGACGGTTTCGGGCCGGAACTGGATCTCGCCGACGAGTCCGACGATGCCGACGTTCGCCGTGACAAAAAACAGCAGGCTCCCGACCACACCCCCGACAGCCACGTCCGTGTAGCCGAGCCGGAGCGGTTCGAGTATCAGGAGCAGGTCGTCGATTGTAAAGAGGACTGTGATGAACGTGACGCCGACGAACGTGCCAGTCAGGTCCCACGTCTCGAGGATTCCCTCGACGCCCGCAGCCGACCCTTCCGCGCCGATCACAATGCCGGCGACGGCCACGACGAGCATCGCCGGCGGGAACCAGTCGTGTCCAGCCGCCCGTCGGAGCGGGTCGGGGAGGGACGCGGCCGGCCCCGGTTCGCCGTCGGGAGCGGTGGCGCTCTCCATGACCTCGGTCGACTGCATGAACGAGTGGCCGAGCTGTCGCTCGCGCTGCACGACGTACGCGAAGACGACGACGTAGAGCAGGAGAAACATTGCACCGAGTGCCGGCGTCAGCGACCCGGACAGGAGAACCGGCGTCAGTGCGAACGGTGCCAGGACGACCAACACCACGTAGTCGGTCGGGACGTCGGTCGCGAACGGGAACGCGAGCGCGCCGAGCGCGAGCGTGAGGCCGAAAATCGAGACGGCGTTGCCGATAGCGAGGCCGAATGCGACCGACTGCATCTCGCGAAACCCCGTGAAGAGGCCGAACGCGACGTTGTCGAACTCCCACCCGGAGAAGATCACCGCCAGGAGGAACGCCGACACCCCGAACCGGACTGCGGTCCGCACCAGCGCGTGGATCAGCAGTTCGATGCTCGCCAGCAGGACCACCGTCCCGGCGAGCACGGCCGCGACGGCCGTCCAGCCGGACACGTCGATCAGGTCGTCGTCACCCGCCTCCGCTCGGTCCCCGTCTGCGTCTGCCGCAGCGACGGCCCCGGCGCCGACTGCTGACACGACAAGCAGTACACCGACGAGTGCCAGAACGCCTCGACCGGTCTCCGGAAGCATCCGTTCGTGGCGTGTGGCGCCGCCTGTCTTATAACGCGTGACCTGGGTACGGTCTTGCGTTGGATTCTGCTACACGGGCGGTCAGTCCCGGACAGTGTCCTCAACCTCGCTCGTCGAGAGGACGAACGTGCGCTCCGGGGACGGGCTGGCGGTCAGTTCGATCCGGCAGGTGAGCCGGAAGTACTTGCGCTGGCCGGTCCAGTAGCTCTCGACCAGCCCCGCGTTCTCGAGGACAGAGAGGTGGTGGACCGTCGTCTTCCCGTCGAGGTCCACGAGGTCGGCCAGTTCGGAGACGTACCGCGGCTCGGCGGTCAGTTCGCGGACGATCCGCAGGCGCGATTTGCTCCCCAGGGCGTCGAGCATCGACATACACTCCCTGTGGGTGCGGAGTGTAAAACTGTTGATACTGTCGGCTATACCTACCTGGAGATGTTCCCCACCCCGGTGTGCCGACACTGCTGGCGCGTGTGGCCGACACTGCAGGCCCTGGTCATCCAGCGGCTGACGGGTCTGTTGTTTCATCACCCAGTACACGTTCCAACAACTGTCGGGCGAGATCCTTGTCCAGCGGCTCGTTCGCGTTACCGCAATGGGGCGATTGGACACATGCCGGACAGCCAGTATCGCACGGACAATCAGCGAGTAACTCTCGCGTGTCCCGCATGAGTGGCTCTATCCGATCGTACCCGGTTTTCGAGAGCCCAACGCCGCCCGGATAGCCATCGTAAATGAAGATCGTACTGTGCTCTGTGTGGGGATGATGCGGCGTCGAGAGTCCGCCGATATCTCGACGGTCACAAACCAACTGCAAGGGGAACAACGAAATCATCGCGTGTTCCGCGGCGTGGATCGCGCCCGGGAATGTTCCCTCGGCCCGTGGTAACTCGCTCTCGATATCTTTTGGGATGGTGAAATACAGGGCACTGGTTTCGAGCGTCGTTTCGGGAATATCCAGTGATTCACGGCCCATCGATTCGCCGGATCGCTGATCGCGGCGCTCGAATCCGGTAATCTGCTTGCGCATCGTCACATCCGCAAACCGGACTGTCACGTCGTCCCGGCTTGACAGCGTCGTTTCCTGGTGATCGGTTTCGACCGTGATCGTCTTGTCGTGAAGGACTTGGGTGTAGTGGGTTGCATGTGTCGGGTCCAGCGATGCGACGTCGCGATCCAAGTCGAGATCGGTGACTTCGTACGACCGTCCTTGATGATGGTAGATCGCGCCGGGATGTGCATCTCGGAGCGCGTCGCCAAACGGGAGCGACCCGATACTCTTGTTGCGTCGTCGATCACGGAGTGTGATTTCTCGGTCGTCGATTGTCCGAAGGCTCATTTCGTGCTGTGGACTCCCATCACCGGCGTACGTCCAGCGAAGACCCGCTCCTCCGCTCCGTCGTTCCAGCAGTCCTTGCTCCGTTAATTCGGCGACAATGTCAGGGAATGACGATGGGAACCAAGAGTTATCGTCTGGCACGAGCCACGACTCGGTGGCCGCCGACAACACGTGATCGGGAAGTAATTGCTCGTTGCCCGGGTTGGCTACTGCCCGTTCTGGATCGCCGTCGAAGAACTCGTCAGGATTGCGCATCACATACTGATCGAGTTGGTCTTCACCGGCGACCAGGCCGACGAGGCTGGGTCGGTCATCCCGCCCGGCTCGTCCAGCCTGCTGCCAAGTTGCCATTCGGGTCCCTGGATAGCCGTCGAGAAGCACCGCGTCGAGGCCACCAACATCGACGCCCAGTTCGAGTGCGTTCGTACTCCACACGCCGCGTATCTCTCCGGAATGGAGTCCGTGTTCGATTTCTTCACGCCGGTCATGTGACAGGGCGGCTTGGTATGCGGCGACGGTCTCCGCGAGATCGTGTTCACCGCGCTCGCGGAGGTCATGTGCGCTTTCGGGCTGTCTCTTACCCA
>CAZUVE010000138.1:0-7153 GCA_964623735.1 uncultured Halobacteriales archaeon
GGTCCCAGTCGTCGCCGCCGAGGTCGTTGTCGCCGTTCGTGGCGACGACCTCGTAGACGCCGCCGCCGAGTTCGAGAATCGAGACGTCGAAGGTCCCCCCGCCGAGGTCGAACACGAGGACGGTCTGGTCGGACTCGTCGTCGAGGCCGTATGCCATGCTCGCGGCAGTGGGTTCGTTGATGATGCGCTCGACGTCGAAGCCGGCGATCTCGCCTGCGTCTTTCGTCGCCTGGCGCTGGCGGTCGGAGAAGTACGCAGGGACGGTGATGACGGCTTTCTCTACCTCCTCGCCCAGGTAATCCTCGGCGTCGCGCTTGATCTTCTGGAGGATCATCGCCGAGACCTGCTCGGGCGTGTACTCCTCGCCGTCGAGTCCGACCGCGTAGTCGTCCTCGCCCATGTGGCGTTTGATCGACTCGACGGTGTTCTCGGGGTTCTGGACTGCCTGGTTCTTTGCAGGCTTGCCCACGAGGCGCTCGCCGTCGTCGAACGCGACGACCGAGGGCGTCGTGCGGTCGCCCTCGCCGTTGACGATGATCTCGGGGTCGCCTCCCTCCATCACCGCGAAGGCGCTGTTCGTCGTCCCGAGGTCGATTCCGAGAATCTTGTTGCTCGCCATCTTATTAGTCTCTATCTGATTGTGCCGGTTAAAGGTTGCTAGATCCCCGCGCTCGCTGTCCCGTCGGTTCGACGCGCCCGCTTGCGGTTTTGCGCCGGTACCGCGACACGACGCCCCGACGCAGTTCGAACGGGTCGTCCGGGTGGAAGAGCAGCCACCGGGGGCGAGTCGCCGGGCGACGGCACGGCCGGGAGGTGACGCTGCTGGCGGGGTCGCCGTCCCGCCGCGAGCCGTCCGGTCGTGCCGTGTGAACTGGACACGCACAACCATTATATATCGCGGCCGACACTGTTCGAGTATGCACCCCGCGAGCAACCACGTACCGACGGGGATCCACCAGCGAGACAGCGGCGTAACTGCGGCACCTGGGTTCGCTCTTTTCACAGTTAAATCGACAGTCTGAGCCCCGCGACGCCGTTCGCGGGGTCTTTCGGCCACGCTCCCAGACCCGTCGCCGGCGGATCGGGGAACGGACCGGATCCAGTCGGACCGCTTTCGAGCACACGACCCGTACGAGACCACTGCCACACACGAGCCCATGAGCGAACCAGAGCGACCGACCCAGTACGGCTGTACGCAGCCGGCACCGGACGACGAACCGATACGCGTCCTCGACGAGGAGGGCAACGTCTGTCCCGGCGCGGAGGTGCCCGACCTCCCCGACGACCAGTTCATCGCGATGTACGAGGACGTCCGCCTCGCGCGGGCGTTCGACCAGCGCGCCGTCGCCCTCCAGCGCCAGGGCCGGATCGCGACATACGCGCCGATGACCGGCCAGGAGGGATCGCAGGTCGCCTCGGGCTACGCGCTGGCCGAGGAGGACTGGCTGTTCCCCACCTACCGCGACCACGCCGCCAAGTACGTCCACGGGGTGGACCTGGCGTCGCTGCTTGCCCCCGCGGCCGGCTCCCGCGAGGGGTACGCCGTTCCCGACGGCGTGAACGTCCTCCCGGAGTACATCCCGATTGCGACCCAGATCCCCCAGGCGATGGGGATGGCCTGGGGTCACAAGCTCCAGGGCGAGGACCGCGCCGTCCTGTGTCACTTCGGGGACGGCGCCACCTCCGAGGGGGACTTCCACGAGGGGCTGAACTTCGCCGGGGTCTTCGACGTCCCCGCAGTCTTCGTCTGTAACAACAACCAGTGGGCCATCTCGACGCCGGCCGAGCGCCAGACCGCCAGCGACACCCTCGCGGGGAAGGCCCGCGCCTACGGCGTCGAGGGCGTCCGCGTCGACGGGATGGACCCGCTCGCTGTCTACCAGGTCACCCGCGAGGCACTGGCGAAGGCGAAACGTCCTGGTCCCGGAGAGCTACGCCCGACGCTCGTCGAGTCAGTCCAGTACCGCTACGGGGCGCACACGACCGCCGACGACCCCTCGGTGTACCGCGACGAGAGCGAGGTCGAGGAGTGGCGCCAGCGGGACCCCATCGACCGCCTCGAGACGTTCCTGTCCGACCGGGGAATTCTCGACGAGCGCCGCCAGTCCGAGATCGAGGAGCGCGTCGAAGCGCGGATCGAGGAGGCAATCGAGCGCGTCGAATCCCTCGGGAGCGATCCGGACGGGATGTTCGAGCACGTCTACGAGTCGACTCCCGCTCGCTTGGAGAGACAACGCGACCGGCTGGAGTCCCTCCGGGAGCAGTACGGCGACGGGGCCTTCCGAGAGGTGCTCGGATGAGCGCGGCCGCCGAGGGGGGACCGGCTGCCACCGACGGGGACCGGCTGACCCTCGTCGAGGCCGTCTGTGAGGCGCTCCACGAGGAGATGACCCGCGACGGGGACGTGGTCGTGCTCGGCGAGGACGTCGGCGAGAACGGCGGCGTCTTCCGCGCGACCGACGGCCTCGTAGAGGAGTTCGGCGACCAGCGGGTCGTCGACACGCCGCTTGCGGAGTCGGGCATCGTCGGCTCGGCGATCGGGCTGGCGCTGTCGGGGATGCGTCCCGTCGCCGAGATGCAGTTTCTGGGCTTCTCGTATCCGGCCTTCGACCAGCTCGTCAGCCACGCTGCGCGGATGCGCGCGCGCAGCCGGGGCCAGTACACCGTCCCGATGGTCGTCCGGGCGCCCTACGGTGCCGGCATCCGCGCGCCGGAACACCACTCCGAATCCACGGAGGCCTTCTTCGCACACGAGCCCGGCCTGAAAGTAGTCACCCCGAGCACCCCGGCCGACGCGAAGGGGCTCCTGACGGCGGCGATCCGCGATCCCGACCCAGTCGTCTTCCTCGAACCGAAGCTCATCTACCGGGCGTTCCGCGAGGAGGTCCCCCGGGGACCCTACGAGACGCCGCTGGGGCAGGCGTCGGTCCGCAGGGAGGGCTCGGACGTCGCGCTGTACACCTGGGGTGCGATGACCAGACCGTCGCTGGTCGCGGCGGCGGACCTGGCCGACGAGCACGGCGTCGACGTCGAGGTGGTCGATGTGCGGACGCTCTCGCCGCTGGACGTCGGGACACTCGCCGCGTCGTTCCGCAAGACCGGCCGGGCCGTCGTCGTCCACGAGGCGCACAAAACGGGCGGCCTCGGCGCGGAACTCGCAGCGACGCTCCAGGAGGAGGCGGTGCTCTACCAGGAAGCGCCCATCAGGCGGGTCGCGGGCTTCGACGTCCCGACGCCGCTGCACGACAACGAGGACTACTACCTCCCGCAGGCGGCCCGGATTCAGGACGCCGTCCTCGAGACAATCGAGTTCTGAACGGCGGGCGGGCAGTATCAGACGCCGAGATAGCGCTGGCGCAACGTTTCGTCCTCGCGCAGCCGTTCCGTGGAGACAGTGTCGACGATCCCGCCCTCGTCGACGATGTAGTGGCGGTCGGCGACGGCGATTGCGGCCGCGACGTTCTGCTCGACCAGCAGGACCGCGATGTCGCCCGTCTCGTTGATGTCGGCGATGATGTCCTCCAGTCGGCGGACGATGTAGGGCGCCAGCCCCTCGAAGGGCTCGTCGAGCAGCATCAACCGGGGGTTGGCTGCCAGCGCCCGCGCGATAGCGAGCATCTGCTGTTCCCCGCCGCTCATGTTGCGGGCGTGTTTCCCGCGCATGTCGGCAAGCTCCGGGAAGTAGTTGAGCACGGTCGCCTGGTCCAGGGGGTCTGCCGCGTGGTTGATCGCGAGTCTGACGTTCTCCTCGACGGAGAGCCGGGGGAAACACCGCCTGTCTTCGGGGACGAAACTCACGCCGCTCCGGGCGATGGCGTGGGGGGGCTTCCCGAGCAGCGACTCGCCGTCGAGACGGACCTCCCCGCCGAGCACGTCGGGCACGTCTCCGCCGGCAATCGCCCGGAGAGTGGTGGTCTTGCCCGCGCCGTTGCGCCCGAGCAGGGAGACGAGTTCGCCCGCCTCGATTGCGAGGTCGACGCCGAACAGCACCTGTCCGGTCTCGTACCCGGCCTCCAGGTCCGACACGTCCAGCAGGGTCATAGCTCCTCCCGCATCCCGCCGAGGTAGGCGTCCTGGACGGCCCGGTCGCCCTGCACCTCGTCGGGGGGACCGGTTGCGATGACCCGCCCGCGGTCGAGCACCGTGATCCGGTCGCTGATCGAGAGCACGACGTCCATGTCGTGTTCGATGAGCACGACTGTCAGCCCGCGGTCGTCGCGGATCTCCTCGATCAGCCCTGCGGTCTCCGTGGTCGCGCCGGGGCTCATTCCGGAGGTGGGCTCGTCGAGCAGGAGCACGTCGGGATCGGTCGCCAGTGCCATCGCGATCCCGAGCCGGCGCTGGTCGCCGTGGGGGAGGTTCTTCGCCACCGTGTCGAGGTGTGGGGCGAGGCCGACGGTCTCCGCAATCCCGACGGCCCTGTCGCGGCCGACCCCGTAGTGAGCCCGGAGGAGATCCATCGAGAACGCGCCCCGCCGGGCGGTCTGGACGACCAGCCGGACGTTCTCGAGGACCGTCTGGTCGGCGAAGAGTTGGTTGGACTGGAACGAGCGGGCCATCCCGAGGTGGGGGCGGCGCTCCTCCGGGTCGTCGGTGATCGCCCGACCGTCCAGGTAGACCTCGCCCGAGGTGGGAGCGAGCGACCCCATGACGCAGTTGAACAGCGTCGTCTTGCCGGCCCCGTTCGGGCCAATGACGGCGCGGAGTTCGCCCGCCTCGACGGCGAGACTCGCCCCGTCGACCGCGAGGACCTCCCCGAAGGTCCGCGTCAGGTTCTCCACGCCGAGCACTGCAGCCCCCGGGTCGGTGTCGGGTTCGACGCTCGGCCGGCGTCTCTGGGCCTCGTCGTCGGTGGCGTTCCCGGCAACCCGCTCGCTGTCCGCTGTGTCGCTCATCGGTCCTCCAGTCTGTGTTTCAGCCGGCCGGCAACGGCCCGGACGTACCCCCAGACGCCCTCCTCGGGGGCGAAGAGCACCACCACCACGAACAGCGCGCCGAGGAAGAACTGCCAGAACTGCAGCGCCGGGCCGAGGTTGACGCTGACGAGGGCCACCTCGGCAGTCGGGACGTGCCACACCTCGAAGTCGGTCAGGAAGTCCTCCGCGAACAGCCAGGTGAACGCGCCGGTGACCGGGCCGAAGAAGTAGTTGACCCCGCCGAGAACGGCCATCAGGACGGTGTCGCCGCTGGTGATGACGCCGAGACTCTCGATGGCCGCCCCGGAGTTGTTGATCTCCAGGAGGACGCCCGCGAGCGCCGAGATGAGGCCACTGAACGTGAGCGACCACACCTTGTAGCTGGTGGTGTCGACACCCATGGCCCGCGCGAGTCGCTCGTTGTCGCGGATAGCGATCAGCGTCCGGCCGAAGGGCGACCGGATCACCTGCCAGAGCCCCAGCATCGCGAGCAGGAAGACACCGGCAACGACCCAGTACCAGTCGATCGACGCCCCGAACACCCGGATGGTGATCTGTCCCCGGGTCTGTTCGACGAACTCCGGGAGGGTGCCCCGGGTGAGACCGTTCGACCCGCCCGTCAGCCCCCACGGATCGCGCAGCGCGACGAAGTAGACGGCCTGCGAGACCGCGAGCGTCAGCAGCGCGAAGTAGATCTCGCCCTTGCCGACGATGAGCAGCGCCAGGAGGTAACTGAAGACCCCGACCGCCAGCAGCGCCAGCGCGACGCCCACGAAGTACGTGACCGTCCCGCCGGGCGGGAGGGCCGGCAACCCGTTCAGGACGACGATAGCCGGGATGTAGACGCCGAACCCGAGGAACATCGCGTGGCCGAACGAGAGCAGCCCCGTGAAGCCAAAGAGGAGGTTGAACGCCGCCACGAACAGCATCATGATGAGCATCCGGTTGGCAATGGCCTCGAACCCCAGGAGGAGGTCACTCGAGACGACGGGACGCAGGCCCAGCACGAGCACAGCCAGTCCCAGGGGGATGCGGTACCTCTCGAAGGCCGACGGCGGCTCCGGCCCGGGGAGGTTGCTCATTCGAGCAGCCCCTCCTCGCCGAACAGCCCCCGCGGGCGGACGAGCAACACGGCGATCATCACCAGAAAGGGGACGAGCCGGCCGACACCCTGGATCTCGACGGCGGCGACGCCGGTGGCGAGCGCGAGCGAACTCAGAACGACCGGGATCAGGAACTGCGCCCACCCCACGACCAGCCCGGCGACGACGCTCCCGAAGAGGCTGCCGACCCCCCCGATCACGACCACGACGAACGCGAGGATGACGAACTCCTCGGCGGTCCCGGGGTCGACGCCGAACTCGACAACGCGCAACGCGCCCCCGAGGCCGGCGATGACCGAGCCCAGGAAGAACATCGCGGTGAACCGGAGCGGAAGGTTCACGCCGACGAACTCGGTCATCTCGCCGTCCTGGACGCCGGCCCTGACCGAGAGCCCGAAGTCGGTGTTCGTGATGAGGTAGTAGACAGCGGCCACCGAGAGGGCCGACACGAACACGGTAAAGAGGCGGTACGTGCCGACCCGGGTCACGAGGAGGTCGGTTCCGCCGGTCAGGTATCCCGGCTTGGACGGCTGGAGGCCGCTGGCCCCCCAGACGAACCGGGCGGCTTCCTCGACCATCAGCGTCAGCCCGAACGTCGCGAGCAGGCCGATGATGGGGTTGGTCCCGTAGAGGCGCCGCAACACGACCACCTCCATCGCGATCCCGACGACCCCGACGGCGATCGGCGCGACGACCAGTGCCGCCGGGAACGGGAGGCCGTAGGTCTCCATTGCAGAGAAGGCGAAGTACCCACCGAGCATAAACAGGGCGCCGTGTGCGAAGTTGACCACGCCCATCAGCCCGAGCACGAGCGCCAGGCCCAGCGAGACCATCACGAGTATCATCCCGTAGACGAGGCCGCCGATGGCCTGGTCGATGAACAGGCCGGGCTGCCGGATCGCGGCGTTCCCCAGCAGGAGGACCGCGAGTACGGTCCCGGCGCCGGCAGCCGGCGAGAGCCGGGGGAGGCGCCGCTGTGTCCGGCGGACGACTCCCGGCGTCGAATCGCTCATCTACAGGGAGCAGCCGGTCTCCTCGACCGGGCGCGCCACGTCGTCGCCGGCGAAGGTCTCCTCGGCCTGGAACCACTCCTTGTACGGGTCGTCGGACATCTCGGCGGTCGGGCGCGAGGAG
>CAZUVE010000139.1:0-7143 GCA_964623735.1 uncultured Halobacteriales archaeon
CGAGGAGGCGATCCAGGACGCGCTGATGGACGGGCGGTGTTACGAGCCCGACGACGCGACGCTCAAGCCCATCTGATGGCCGTCGAGCCGATCCCGGGTGAGCCGGCTGCGCTGGTCGACTGCGGAGGCGAGCGCGCGCTCGTCGTCGCCGACTACCACGCGGGCATCGAGGCCGGTCTGCGCCGCGAGGGGGTCGAACTCGACAGCGACGCCGACGGCCGGCTGGCGGCGCTCACCTCGCTTCTCGACCGGACGGTCCCGGACAGGCTGGTCGTACTGGGCGACCTCGGTCACGCCATCGGTGAACCCGGGCGGGCGGAACGCGAGGAGATCGGGGCCGTACTCGCGGCCGTCACGGAGCGCGTCCCGGTGACGCTCGTCCGGGGGAACCACGACGGGGAGATCGAGGGGCTCCTCGACGAGGGCGACCGCGTCTCGCTCGCGCCGAACCGGGGCGTCCGGCTGGGCGACGTGGGGTTCGTCCACGGACACACCTGGCCCGACCCGTCGGTGCTGGCGGCCGAGTTCCTCTGTCTCGGCCACGAGCACCCCGTCGTCAGGCTGGAGGACGGCGTCGGCGGCCGGCGCGTCGAGCGGGCCTGGCTCCGGGGCGGCGTCGATCCGGCCCCGTTCCGGGAGCACCACGGGGCCGACCTGTCGGCGCCGGCGGAACTGATCGTCTTCCCCGGTTTCAACGAACGCTCCGGTGGCACGTGGGTCAACGTCGACGGCAGCGGGTTCCTCTCCCCTTTCCTCCCCGACGCGCTCGTCGACGGCCAGGCCTACCTGCTCGACGGAACCCGCCTCGGCGCGTACGAGCGGGTGTAGCGTCACGATCCTCTGCCGGCCGGATCTCCTCGGGAGGAGACCGGGTGCCACCGGACGATTTAAACCGCACTTGCTCTAAGTACAATCAGATATGATCGGACGGTCAGCCCCGGGGGAACACGCGTGACCCGGCTCGTTCTGGTCGCGGGTACGACCCGCACGGCGGGTATCGAGGGAATCAGCGCCGCGGGCGCGGACCCGGAGACGATGGTCCACACGCCGAGTGCGGACGCTGAGATCGTCGAGTACGGCCGGCCGGTGCGCGCGCCGGTCGTGCCGGTCAGCCCCTCGGGGACTGCGACGCCGGCCGTCGTGACGCGGGCAGTGCGCGAGGAACTCGGGTTCGACGTGACGGTCGTCGACGGTGGGCTGGCGGAGCCGACCGCTGCGGGGACCGTCACGGTCGGTGCCAGGCCCGGCAGCGACATCCGCGAGCAGGATCCCGTTCCCACTGGTCCGGGCGCGTTCGCCGCAGCACGGGAGTTCGGCCGCGCGATTCCGGACGACGAGGTGTTCGTCGCGGAGACCATCCCCGGGGGCACGACGACCGCTCTCGGGGTGCTGACGGCACTCGGCGAACCCGCGTCGGTCTCCTCGTCGCTGCCGGACAACCCGGTCGAACGGAAACGGGAGGTCGTCGCCGCGGGGCTGGACGCGAGCAGCCTCCGCCCCGGCGGAGCGGCCGGACAGCCGAGGCGGGCGGTCCGCCGGATGGGGGATCCGGTGCTCGCGACGGCGGGGGGGTTCGCGCTGGGTGCACGCGAGTCCGGGACAGCGGTGACCCTGGCCGGCGGGACACAGATGCTCGCCGCCGCGGCACTGTTGCGCCACGCGGGCGCCGAGGGGACGCTGTCGCTCGCGACGACCCGGTTCGTCGCGGAGGACCCGAGCGCGGACCTGGATACCCTCGCGGCGACACTCGGCGTGGACGTGACCGCGACAGACCCCGGATTCGGGGCGGTCGACCACCCCGCGATCGAGGGGTATCCCGCCGGCGAGGCGAAGGAGGGAGTCGGGATGGGCGGGGCCCTCGCGCTCGCCGACCGCGCTGCCCTCCCGGCGGCGAGGGTTCGCGAGCGGGTCGTCGAGTTGACCGACCGGTTCGTTGCGACGACACCGGAGGGACCAGCGTGATCGTGACTGGTATAACTGTGTACCGGTCCGACCGCACGACTGCGCGTGGTCGATCCGGCACTGACTCGGGGCGATCAGTATGAGAGGGGTCGTCCTCGGCGGCACGAGTTCGGGTGTCGGCAAGACCGTCGCGGCGCTCGCGGCGACGCACGCGCTCGAGGCCGCCGGCCACGACGTCCAGCCAGCCAAGGCCGGTCCCGACTTCATCGACCCGAGCCACCACGAGGCGGTCACCGGCACACCCTCGCGGACGCTGGACCTGTGGCTGGAGGGCGAGGCCGGACTGCGGCGCAACTACCACCGCGGGAGCGGCGACATCTGCGTCGTCGAGGGCGTGATGGGCCTGTACGACGGCGACGGATCGAGTACGGCGATGGTCGCGGAGGCACTGGACCTCCCGGTCGTGCTCGTCGTCGACGGGAAGGCCGGCATGGAGAGCGTCGCCGCAACCGCGCTGGGTTTCCGCGAGTTCGCCGACCGGATCGGGCGGGACGTCGACGTCGCGGGTGTGCTCGTCCAGCGTGCCCACGGCGGCCGCCACGCGTCGGGCATCCGCGAAGCACTGCCCGACGAACTGACCTACGTCGGCCGGATCCCGCCCTGCGAGGACCTCTCGATCCCGGACCGGCACCTCGGCCTGCACATGGGTGAGGAGGCCGCCCTGCCACACGAGGCCCTCGACGAGGCAGCGGGAACGATCCGCGCCGAGCGCCTGGCCGGAATCGCGCGCGAACCGCCCGGGTCACCGGCGGAGCGTCCGACAGACGGCACGGACGGCCGACCCCGGATAGCCGTCGCGCGCGACAAGGCGTTCTGTTTCGTCTACCCTGCCACCGCCGAGCGCCTGCGGGACCTGGCCCGCGTCGAGACGTTCTCGCCGCTGGCGGGCGACGACCTGCCTCCCGCCGACGGCGTCTACCTGCCGGGCGGCTATCCCGAGTTGCACGCCGAGCGGCTGAGCGACAGCGACGCGCTGGCGACACTGGCCGAGCGGGTGCCCGAGGGACTGGCGGTGCTCGGGGAGTGTGGCGGCATGATGGCCCTGGCCGGGTCGCTGACGACCGCCGACGGCGAGCGCCACGAGATGGCGGGCGTGTTGCCAGCGGCAGTCACGATGTGCGACCGCTACCAGGCGCTCGACCACGTAGAACTCGCGGCGACCGGCGCGGCTCCGGTGGCGATGTCGGGCGAGACCTACCGCGGTCACGAGTTCCACTACTCGGAGGCGGACGTGTCCCGGGACGCCCGCTTCGCGTTCGACGTCGCGCGCGGCGACGGCATCGCCGACGGCAGGGACGGTCTCCGGGAACACGAGGTGCTGGGCCAGTACTGTCACTGGCACGCCGAGAGCGGGGCGGTGGAGGCGTTCGTCCGCTGGGCCGCACGGACCGGCGGGTCGAACGCGTGACACGCGAGAGTCCCGGCGCGTTGTGTCACAAGGCTTTTTCATGTCTATTTAGTTGATACGACAATGAGTGCGCTGGACGACCTGTTCGAGGACGTCGCCGCCGAGGTCGACGCAGTTCTGCTGTTCTCCCCGGCACTGGCGACAGCCGAGTCCTTCGAGGACGACGACCCTCCCGCGGTGGTCGTCGCCCAGGAGAACGACGTCGACGCCGAGCGGTTCGTGGAACTCCCCCTGGAGTTCACTGACGTGACCGGGCGGATCCGGTTCGGTCTCGAGGGCGCCGTCCAGCAGGAGTACCTCGACGAGGAGGACACCGCGGTCTGTGTCACCAGCGTCTTCGGCGACGAGATGGACGCCGCCGTCAGGGTCGGGGCCTCGGAGTTCACGCGGACCGGGCTGTACGACCTGTTCGTCAACTCGCGGGCCGACCCCGCGGTCGTCAGGGACGTCTTCGAGGTGGCAATCGAACTCGGCAAGAAGGGACAGAAGGGCAAGCGCGTCGGCGCGCTGTTCGTCGTCGGCGACGCCGGCAAGGTGATGAACAAGTCCCGGCCGCTGTCGTACAACCCCTTCGAGAAGTCACACGTCCACGTCGGCGACCCCATCGTGAACGTCATGCTCAAGGAGTTCTCCCGGCTGGACGGCGCCTTCATTATCTCCGACTCGGGGAAGATTGTCTCCGCCTACCGGTACCTCGAGCCCTCCGCCGAGGGGGTGGATATCCCCAAGGGTCTGGGCGCCCGCCACATGGCCGCGGGGGCGATTACCCGCGACACGAACGCCATCGCGATTGTCCTCTCGGAGAGCGACGGCATGGTCAGGGCGTTCAAGGGTGGTGAAATCGTCTTCGAACTCGACCCGGAGGAGCACTGATGCAGTTCGACTGGCCGAACCTGGCCCGAAGGCTCGCCTCCCAGGAGGCGGCCGTGGTGGTCGCGAGCCTCGTGCTCGTTTTCGGCCTGCTGGTCTCGTACCTCCTCTGGCGGTGGATCCACCGGTTCTCCGACCGGGCGGGCTTCACCGGGGCCGTCGAGGGAACACCCTTCGAGCGGACCGCCCGGGGGCTCGGCACGTCGACCATCGGCATCGTCGCCACGCTGGCGGCCACGTTCGTCTACGTCGTCGCCATCATCATCGCGTTACAGATTGTCGGCCTGCGGATCCAGCTGTTCTGGTCGCGCTTTGCCGGCTACCTCCCCCGGCTGTTCGTTGCCGCGCTGGCGCTCATTATCGGGCTCATCGCCGGGGACAAGGCCAAGCTCGTCGTGAGCGAGCGGCTGCGCAGTGTCAAACTCCCCGAGGCCGGCCTCATCCCGGAACTTGTCAAGTACAGCATCTTCTACATCGCCGCGCTGATCGCCCTCGGCCAGATCGGCGTCGCCACGAGCGCGCTGCTCGTGTTGCTCGCCGCCTACGCGTTCGGGCTGGTATTCCTGTCGGGCATCGCGTTCAAGGACCTGCTCGCCGCGAGTGCCGCGGGCGTCTACCTGCTGCTGGCGGAACCGTACGCCATCGGCGACAAGATCGAGATCGACGGCAACCGCGGCATCGTCCAGGAGGTCGACGTCTTCGTCACGCGCGTCGAGTCCGACACCGAGGAGTACATCATCCCCAACCAGCGCGTGGTGCGCTCGGGCGTTGTTCGGATTCGCGAGTGACCCGCCACCGTCGGCCGACGGGTCCGGAAACCACACCTGACTGTTTCGGTTTCCGCCGGCATCGTTTCACCAACCGGGAGTAGAGCCCCTGAGTTGGCGGTTCAGGGGGAAATATGTTAACGGTACTCAGAGTACTACTATATGCCTCCGGTCGTTAGGCTCAGACGACCATGAAAAAGCAGGAGCTTATTCACCTCCACGGTCTGCTCGCACAAGTACAGAATCACTACGAGGAGCAGACAGGCGAAACAATCAGCCACGACGACTACACCTCGCTTGGCGTCCAGCCGACATCGATCCACAAGTCGAAAACCGATCACAAGGGTGCCGTCTTCGCGCTGGCACGGGACATCACCTCGGAGATGGAGACCGTCGAGGCCGGACGCGTCTCTGCTGCCGCCGACTGAACCGCTCTTGTCGCTCGACTGTCGATGACATCACCCCGGTCGCGCCGGCGTCACGTACGGCCACAGTACGGCCACAGATCCTGAAAAGACGGCCGCTATTCGTCGATGAGTTCCTCGAACTCGGGGAGGACGTCGTCCTCGGAGCCGGACGACTGGCTCGTCTCGGTCTCGGTCTCGGTCTCTTCGTCCTCGTTTTCCTCGTCGAGCTGTTCGATCTCGAGAACGTCGAGCGGGATGTTCTCCAGTCGCTGGCCGATCTCCTTGCGCGCGATGCGGGCAGCGTGCTCCTCGCGCTCGACGTTGAACACGGTCATCTCGAGTTCGAGCGCGACGAGACTCTCGTCGGCAGCAATGAACGCGGGGTCGAGTTCCTCGCCGCAGTGGGGACAGGAGCGCTCGCTCATGTTTATTTCGACGTAGTTGAGATCCGGGTTGAGCATCTCGCCTGTCTTCGAGATGGCTATCCGGACCGCCTCGTCGGGCGTTTCGACATCGTATACTGGGACCGCGGCCTCGACGACAACTCTGCAGTTCATGTGTTACGGTTTACTGGGCAGCAATATGAAGGTTGGCCCGAAGGTTGGACTCGAAACGCCGAAGCGTTTGGGTTCCCTCGGGCCGGACAATGGAACGTGGCGAGATCCCGACCGGATCGCTGGACGGCAACTTCGACCTGCAGTCGACGCTCGAGAGCGGGCAGTCGTACCTCTGGTGGCGCGCGGACGGCCGCGACTACGAGAACGCCGGCGACGGCTGGTACCTGACGACGACGCGCGCCGCCGGCGACCCCGCGGCGGTGCGGGTCCGGGAACGCGAGGGCTACCTCGAATGGGAGTCGACAGTCGACGCCGAACCGGTGCTCCGGGACCGGCTGGGCCTGGACGACGACCTGCCTGCGATCAGGGCGGCGACGAGCGACGACGCTCTCCTCGAAGCCGCTTACGACGCCTACCCCGGGATGCGCCTGGTCCGAGATCCCCCGTTCGGGGCGCTCGTCTCGTTCATCTGTTCGGCCCAGATGCGCGTCACCCGGATCCACGGGATGCAACAGGCCCTCCGGAAGGCCCTCGGGACGACCGTGCAGTTCGACGGCGACACGTACCACGCCTACCCGACACCGGCAGAACTCGCGGCTGCCGGCGAGAGCGAGTTGCGGGAACTGAACCTCGGATACCGGGCCCCCTACGTGAAGCGGACAGCCGGGATAGTCGCCGACGGCGGGGCCCACCCGGCCGAGGCGGCGGACCTGCCCTACGAGGAGGCCCGCGAGTCCCTTACACAGTTCGTCGGCGTCGGCGAGAAGGTCGCCGACTGTGTGTGCCTGTTCTCGCTCGGCTTCCTCCAGGCGGTCCCGCTCGACACCTGGATCCGCAAGACCATCGCCGAGTACTACCCCGAGTGCGACCGGGGGTCGTACGCCGAGACCTCGCGGGCTATCCGCCGGCAGTTCGGCGGCGAGTACGCCGGCTACGCGCAGACGTACGTCTTCCATTTCCTCAGAACGCGCGAAAGCGATCTGTAGCGGGCCGATATCGGGCTATGATACGCCGCTGAAGATTATAATTCAGGTTGCTCATGCTGTCTCTGTGCGGATCTGCTTCGCTCGTGTGTGACGATCTCTGTGATTACTTCGAGTTATCCCAGATCAATTGAGGATTACGGGAGTTCGAGGAGAAAGCCTCGCGCTTCAGCGCGGGGATGAATCCGA
>CAZUVE010000140.1:0-7107 GCA_964623735.1 uncultured Halobacteriales archaeon
CGGCCCCGCTCTCGTCGCGGACCGGCGCGATCGAGACCCGGTTCCAGAACAGTTCCCCGTCGGCGCGGTAGTTCCGGAGGTCGACCCGCACGGACCGGCCGGCGTCGATTGCCCGGCGCATCTCTCTGACGGGTGCCTCGGCGGTTCCCTCGCCCTGAAGGAACCGGCAGTTCCGGTCGAGCACCTCCTCGCGGTCGTACCCCGTCAGCTCCAGAAACGCGTCGTTCGCGTACACGATCGGATTGTCCCCGCGGCCGGGATCGGTTACGACGATCCCGATCGGCGCCTCCTCTATCGCCCGAACTCGTACCGCCGGATCTGGCTCGGACATACGATTTGTACAGCAATCGCTGTAAAAGCCGTTGTGGCCAGTGCTACGACCCAGTCCGGAACGAACCGGACGCCACCCGTCACGCCGGGAGACCTTCTCACCGAGGGGTGGCGACATCCGTCCATATTAGTCGCTGGAGGTCCTCAGCGGGGGGTATGGAGACCTCCGAGCGGTTCGTGGCGTTGCGGTGTCTCGCGTGTGGCGGGGACCACGCCCCCGAACTGGCGGGTCGGTGTCCCGACTGTGGCGGCCCGCTGGACCCAGCCTACGACGTCGATCCGTCGGCGGTCACCGGTGAAATCCTCGACACCGGCGGCGGGGACGGCCTGGCCTCACTCGCGGACGCCCTCCCGTTCCCGGCAGAGACGCTCGTCACCGCCGGCGAGGGCGGGACGCCACTGGTCGAGGTACCCGGACTGGCCGACGAGCTGGACGTCGCGGAGGTGTACGTCAAAGACGAGGGGCACAACACGACCGGGAGCGTCGTCGACCGCGGGATGGCGCTGGCGGTGACGGCGGCCCGCGAACGCGGCGCGTCGGACGTCGCGCTCCCGTCGATGGGCAACGGCGGGCAGGCCGCGGCCGCCTACGCCGCCCGCGCCGGCCTCGACGCCCACGCCTTTGTCCCCTCCCGCGTTCCGTTCGTGAACAAGGCGATGGTCAACGTCCACGGCGGCGACATGGCCGTCGTCGAGGGGCGCTACGCCGACGCCGCCGACGCATTCGACGCAGCGGTGGCTGACGAGGGGTGGCACTCGGTCGCTCCCTTCGACTCGCCGTACCGCCACGAGGGCGCGAAGACGCTGGCCTACGAGATTGTCGCGGGCCTGGACCGGACCGCGCCCGACGCGGTCGTCCACCCGACCGGCCACGGGACCGGAATCGTCGGCCTCCGGAAGGGCGGGGCCGACCTCGTCGAGTGGGGGCTGGCCGACGCCGAACCCCGGCTGTACGCGGCACAGGCAGAGGGGTGTGCGCCCCTCGCCCGGGCGTGGGACGGGACGTCGGACCCGGAGCCGTGGGATCGACCCGACACCATCTGCGGGCCGCTGGAGATCCCCGATCCCGCGGGCGGCGCCCACGCCCTCGACGCTCTCGAGGCGACCGACGGCGGGGCCGTCGCGACCGACGACGAGGCCATCCTGGCAGGAGCGGTCACACTCGCGGAGGCCGGGGTCACCATGGGCGCGACGGGCGGGGCCGCCGCGGCCGGCGCGCGGGCGCTCGCCGACCGTGGCGCGTTCGCGACCGACGACGTCGTGGTGCTGGTCAACAGCGTCACGGGCAACAAGGAGGCCGACCTCCTCCGGAGCCACCTGATGAGCAGGGGGATCTGATAGGGTCGTGCGTAATTCTTCACCGCCGGGCTGTCACGAACATCTCGTTTCGATTCCTGCGGTCCCCTGAGCCTGGGACCCTGCCGAAAGTGGTTACGCACGACCCTGTGACGGCCGATCCGGCAGTGACTCGTAGCGATTACTGCACGTCAGTGCCGGATCGATTGCACGCTGTCGTGCGGTCGTACCGGGACACAGGGACAGCAATCAGTATCACAGTCAGTCGGTGTGTCTCCTCGCGGTGGCGTAGGCCTCGCGGACGCGCCTGAACGCCTCCTCGTCGCCGCCCTGGTCGGGGTGGACCTCCTTGATCCTGCGGCGGTAGGCCTCTCTGACCTCTTCGGGGGACGCGCCGGCGGGGACGCCCAGTTCCGCGAACGCCGCGCGGGTGGGGTCGCGGCCCGGGTCGCTCCCGCCCGTGCCCTCGAACCCCAGGTCGGGCGTCTCGAACGGCAGTCGCTCGTCCAGGACCGACCCGGGCATCTCGTGTTCGGCCAGCACCGGATGGGTCTCCGAGCCGTCGATGCGGTAGTACGACCGGGCGTCGAATGTGATGGCGACGTCGCGTTCGGGGAGGTAGAAGGCGACGGTCTGGCCCTCGACGGGATGGTTCTCCGCGTATGGCTCGCCGATGGCGTCGAGGTACTGGCGGAACTCCCGGCGGCGCCGCGTCTCGCCGCTCCGGGAGCGCGCCTGCCCGCGCCCGCCGTCGGGGAGCAGCCGCTGGGCACACAGGAACGTCAGGGCGACGAGCACGCTCCCGGCGAACCCGAGCAGGGCGCCGACGACCAGCCACGACGGCAGCCCCGCGACTCCCTCGCGAATCACGCCGTACTGTTGGCAATCGACGGATATCAATCCCCCGCTCACGTGGCTATCTCAGTCCCGGGACGTCCAGCCCGCGGACGGACTCGAGGACCCCCAGGGCGGCGTCGTTGACCTCGTCCTCGTCGTGGGCCGGCTGGTAGCCGTCGAACACCTCGTTGACCATCCGGACGCTCTCGGAGAGCGTGTCGAGCCCGTACCCCCCCTCGAGGACGAACCCGAGGGCGGCGTCACACCTGTCGGCGACAGTGTGCGTGCTCTCGGTCAGCAGGCCGTACCCCTCCGTGGAGACGCGCATCCGGGAGATGGGGTCGTGTTCGTGGGCGTCGAAGCCAGCACTCACCAGGAGCAGGTCGGGGTCGAACGCGGCGAGTGCCGGACCGACGACCTCCTCCAGCGTCCGGAGATAGGCCGCGTGGGTCGTCCCCGGCGGGAAGGGGACGTTCAGGTTCGTCCCCGCGCCCTCGCCGGTACCCGTCTCCCGGACGCCGCCTGTCCCGGGGTAGAGGCCGTCCTCGTGTATGGAGGCGTAGAAGACGTCGCCGCGGTCGTAGAAGAGGTCCTGGATGCCGTTGCCGTGGTGGACGTCCCAGTCGAAGATCGCGACCCGGTCGGCCGCGCCGTCGTCGATGACTGCCCGGGCAGCGACGGCAGCGTTGTTGAAAAAACAGAAGCCCATCGCGTCGTCCGCGACGGCGTGGTGGCCGGGTGGACGGCCCAGCGAGAAGGGAGTGTCGCGGCCGTCGTCGCCGGCGAGGGCGCGCCGGGCGACCCACTCCGCGAGGCCGGCACTGGCGAGGGCTGCCTCCCAGGTCGCCTCGCAGGCGACCGTGTCGGCGTCCCAGTTCCCGCCGCCGCCGGCACAGAAGGCCTCGAGTTCCTCGACGTAGTCGGTGTCGTGGACTGCGACCAGGCGGTCGCGGGTCGCCGAGTCGGCGGCAACGTACCTCACGCCGTACCGGTCGGTCAGCGCGCGCCTGATCGCCCGGAGGCGGTCTGAACTCTCTGGGTGGCGGGGGCCGGTTTCGTGGTTCAGACAGGCCTCGCGGTAGCCAAAGTTCATTCGAAGTACTGCTGGAGGTGGAAGTACGCCTCGATGTCCTCGGACTTGACCGTCCGCCGGTCGGCGTGGTGGGCCAGCGCTGCCGCGGCGGCGGCGATGTTGTCGGCGTACGACTCGAGGAGCGCTGCCAGCGCGACGCGGGCGTTCATCGCTACCCGGTACCGGTCGTCGATGTCCAGGCGTGCGATCCGGTCGACCGGCGCGATCGGCAGGGCGAGGCCGTCCTTGTCGGGGACCGACTCGACGCCGAAATCGGCTGCCATCAGCGTCTTGCGACCGTCGGTCGTCGCCCGGTCGGCGGCCTCGGCCGCCAGTCCGGCGCCCTGCCGCTGGATGCGGCGGGCAAGCTCCTCGGCCGCCTCGGCGCTGACGCGCAGGCTCCCCGCGTTGCGCCGGATGATGTTGTCGACCGGGGCGAACGGTAACTCGACGCTCATACGCCACAACGGGGGTGTATCGCTCTTAAGGGTTTCCCGACGCGTCTAGAGGACGTCGTCGGCGTCCAGCCGGTCGTCGACCAGCGGCCCACGGACCGTGACCTCCTCACCGAGCTGGAGGCGCTCGTCAGTCTCGACGCTCACCGTCTCTGTGCCGTCGTCGAGCACGACCGGATCGCCGGTCTGGACGACCGTCCCCGTGAACTCGACGCGCTCTTCCTGGACGGTCCCGCCGTCGGCTCCCGCCGGCGACGCGTCGCCGGCTGGGTGTCCGTCGCTCCCGCCGGCGAAGGCGCCGAGTCCGGCAGTCTCCCCCGCCCCGCTCTCCGTGTCGTCCCCGGTCGCGTCCGTCGGGTCCTCGTCCCCGCCCGTGGCGGCGTCGTCGAGGACGACCACCGTCGACCGCCAGTTCGCAGAGGCCTCGAGGTCGTCCTGCCAGCCGTCCTCGATCTCGACGTCGGCCGCGAGCACCTCGTCGCCGGGCGCGAGATCGGTCTCGGCCTGGTCGCCCCACAGCGCGACGCGGATATCGCCGGTTTCGTCCTGGATGCGGACGTTCCTGACCTGCCCCTCGCTGCCGTCGTCGCGGTCGAACGTCCGCTTGGGATCGGTCGATCTGACCACGCCCGCGATGTCGACGCGCTGGCCGATCTCGACCGCGCCGATGTGGGTCGCGTCGGGTTCGTACTCGACGGGCTCGTCGATCACCTCGACTGCGCCGCGCTCGCCGACGTGGAGTTCGAGGTCGCCCTCGCGCTCGCGGACGTACCCGTCGACGACCGCGACGGCCGCTCCCGCCTCGAGTTCGGCCGCGCGGTCGGCCATCCCGTCCCAGAGCGTGACGCGCACGCGGCCGGTCTCGTCGCCCAGCGTGAGGTTCGCGACCCGGCCCTCGCTGCCGTCGTCGCGGTCGAACGTCCGCACCGACCCGGTGTCGAGCACGAGCCCCCGGAGACTCACGTCGGACTGCCCGAGCGCGAGCGAGTCGACCGTCGTCGCGTCGTCGAGCGCGACGTCGATCTCGGCGTCGTCGTCGGGTTCGGCGTGGTCGACGCTCACCTCCAGACCGTTGTACCCCTCCTTGGGGCGCCCTTTGACGCGGATGACCTGCCCCTCCTCGAGGTCACCCTCGGCGATTGCTTCTGCCTGTTCGTCCCAGAACGCGAGCCGGACGGTCCCGCTCTCGTCGGCGGCCTCGACGTTGACCACGCGGCCGTCCTCGCCGTCGTCGCGGTCGAACGTGCGCAGGTCCCCGACCGAGACCACCTTCGCGAGGAACTTCACCTCGTCCATCCCCGGCTCGACGTCCGCGATTGCTGAGACCTCGTGATCGTCCAGTTCGTGGGCGATGAGCATCGCCGCCGTCTCCTCGTCTGCGAGCCCGCCCATCTGCTCTACTTTCTGCTCGACCGCCTCCCGGAACTCCTCCTCGGAGACGTCGACCTCGAGGTCCGCGTAGATGTCCTCAATCGCTCCCATCGGTTTGAGAACGCAGGGAAGGTGCCCGCTTAAGCGTTGTCGTTGCTCTATCGCCCCGGCGCTGTCTGCCGGTTCCTCCGGCGGCCCGTGGCACGGGCGTCGTGTGTCGGTTCACTGTCCTGTGCTGTGTGCGGCTTCGTACAAAAAGGTCACACTGCCGGCCACGGCCGCGCGAGGCTGTTTGCCCCCGGTCGAAGTTGCTCGCGGGCGGACAGCCGGCAGTGTCAGCCGCCGCGGTCGGCACTCGTGACCGCCCTCCCGCCGTGGCTCACCTCAACCGTCCCGGGCGGGCCGTCCGAGACCGTCACGCGGGCGCGGTAGTCGATCTCGACGATTGTCTCCGTGCACACCTCGCCGGCGTCCTCGCGGTCGGTCGTCCCGACGACAACGCGTAACGTGTCCGTCCCGGGGTCGTACTCGGCCGCGTCGAGGGTGGCGGTCTTGCACCCGTTCTCGCCCCAGATGGTCCCCTCCACGACGACGGCTTCGGACCCGAAGGAGACGTCGGCGTCGTCGACCTGCTGGCCGCTGTCGACGCTCTCGACGGTCAGTGTCGCCGCCCCGACGACCGACCCTGCCGGCGTGTCCGGCGCCGGTGTCGGCGATTGCGCTGGCGCCGGTGTCGGAGTCGGCGAGGCGGTGCCGTTACCGGCGTCCCCGGCACAACCCGCGACCCCGAGGGTGCACGCCACGCCGGTTCGCCGGAGAAGCGTACGTCGGTGCACGTCCTTTGTACGGGTGGCGATTAAAAACCAGTTCCGGGAACCAGGGATTTGCTGTTGCTGGCCGTGGTGAACGTTCGACTCCGGCGGGTGTCAGGGTCGTTCGCAGGCGTATCGCCGGCAGTACGAGTCACCGCCGGACAGACCAGGAGCCGTCCTCCTCTGCCTCGAGGACGGCGTCGAACAGTCCGGTCAGTGTGGCCAGCGTCTGCTGGTCGTGGGCGTCGGGGTCGATGTGGTAGTGGCCGACCCCGCCGACGGTCTTGACGCGGCCGGTGACGACGTGGAGAAAGCGAAACGTGCGCTGGAGGTCGGCGTACTGGAGCAGCGTCGTGAGGTTGTTGAAACAGAGGGTGATCGCCTCGTCGTCGCCGGCGGCGTTGTTCATCCCCGAGAGGAGTTCGCTCAGTTCGATCCCCACGCCCGTGAGGTCGGCGGGGTTCTCGACGGCGCGGGCGGTCCAGTTCGGGTCCCCGGGGTCGGCTTCGCTCTCCCCGACAGCGACGACCCCGCCCCGGGTCGGCGGAGCGCCGGTCCCGTCCAGCCAGCGGTCGACGAACTCTTCGGGCGTTTCCGTGTACGCAACAGAGAGAACGTTCGTCTGCTCTGGCGGGGACTGCGCGAGCAGGTGAGTACAGGCGTCTGTCCCCCGTTCCCCCAGGGAGGGGGCGAGGAGCAGGACGTTCGACGCGTCTCCCATGTCGGGATAGTCGGGTAGACTCCCGTCGCTCGGTTCGACCCGCTCGGCCATACCCACACCAGGGCGTCGGGGCGTATAAGAATGCTGATTACCCGACCCCGGAACCGAAATCCCTTTTACCGACAGTGCGCTACTCCAGCGCGTGTCCGGGTAGGGTAGTGGACTATCCTCCTGGCTTGCGGAGCCAGGGACCGGCGTTCAAATCGCCGTCCG
>CAZUVE010000141.1:0-7089 GCA_964623735.1 uncultured Halobacteriales archaeon
CCGCTGACGACCAACTACATCATCGAGTTCACCGAGGGGCTCGCGGCCGAGGGCAAGACCATCGTCTTCAGCGCGCACAACCTCTTTCACGTCGAGTCGATCTGCGACCGCGTCGCGATCATGAGCGAGGGCACAATCGTCGCACAGGGCGACCTCGAGGCCCTCCAGGCCGAGCACGGCGCAACCGAGTACCACGTCTACACGACCGTCGAGGTGCCCGGTAGCGTCCGCGAGAACGGCCGACACCGGCGGGTCGTCGAGGACATGGCCACGGTCGAGGCGACCCGCGAGGCCGCGCGGGAGGCAGGGGGCGAGGTTGTCGACATCCGCACGGAGGAGTCGAGTCTCGAGGAGGTGTTCCTCAACGTCGCACAGACTGGCCGGGGGCAGGGGACGGGGGCCTGACCGGTGCAGCCGCGCAAACTGCTCCGGATCGCCCGCTGGGAGGTCACGAAAAACGCCGGTGGGATCGACAGGCGCACGCTCGCAGTGGCTGGCCTGGCGGTGGTGTTCCTGGCGGTCGTCGCGCCGCTGGCCGCCGGGGGCGGCGCCGGCGTCGACGAAGGGCTCTACCGGGTCGGCGTCACGGAGGAGAGCCCCTACTACGACGTCGTCGCCTCGGACGATACCTTCGCCGTCCGCACGGGTGCCGACCGGGACGCCCTCGCGGACGGGGACGTCGAGTTGCTGATCGACAACCGGACCGTCGAGCACACGCCGACCGAGAAGGGCCGCGCCGCCAGGGAGGAACTGCGCTCGTCGGTCCAGCAGTACAACGACCGGAACCTCAGGCGAGACGACAACCAGACGGCAGCGTTCCCGGTGTCTGTCGTCCTCCAGTACCAGGAGCGTGACGGCGTCGGCGAGCAGTACCGGATCGACTCCGGCAGGACGGACGGGTCGGGAGCCGGATCAGAGACCGACGGGACTGCCGGCGGCGCCAGCGGAGTCGGTGACGGAGCCAGTGACGGAACCGGTGAGGGGGACGGCGGAGGGACAGCGAGCGGCAGCGAGCGGGTCGGGACGGGCGGCGGCCTGGGCGGGTTGGGCAGCGGGCTGACCGGCAACGACGTCACAGCAGGGTCGCCCTCGGAGATCTCGCCGCCGTTCCCGTTCGGATCGCTCGTCCTCGCGTTCGTGTTCATCATCCCGCTGAACTTCCTCATCCAGGCCTACGGGAGCACCATCCTCTCCGAGCGGATCAACCGCCGGGGGGAGCTGCTGCTGGTCGCGCCGGTCTCGCGGCTCGACATCGTCGGCGGCAAGACACTGCCGTACTTCGCGGGGGCGATGGCCGTCGAGGGTGCCATCGCGGTCGGACTGGTCTATCTCACGCGGGGAACGCTCGGCGGCCTCGTGTCGGTGG
Organism: uncultured Halobacteriales archaeon; assembly: GCA_964623735.1. Classification (GTDB taxonomy): domain Archaea; phylum Halobacteriota; class Halobacteria; order Halobacteriales; family Haloarculaceae; genus SW-9-67-25. Next base: position 1,367 of record CAZUVE010000141.1, read on the forward strand.
CGGCCGTCACGCCGCTGGTGTTGCTCTTTCTGGCGGCCACGTTCCTCGGCGCGATGTTCGCGCGGTCGTTCAAGGAACTGACCTTCGTGACCGTCACCATCACGGTCACGCTGACCACCTACGCGTTCGTCCCGGCCATCTTCACCGACGTCACCCCGATCGCGCTCATCTCGCCGCTGACGATCGTGGTGCGCGAGTTGCAGGGACAGGCCGTCGGGGCCCCGGAGTTGTTCTTTTCGGCCACCCCGCCGCTGCTGTCGGCACTGGTCCTGTTCGGGCTGGGGCTGGGACTGTACCGCGAGGAGGACATGTTCGCCCAGCGGCCGGTCCCGCTGAAGCTGCTGGACGCGCTGGCCGGGCGCGTCCACGAGCGGTGGCACGTCGCTGCCGTGACCGCCGCCCTCCTGCCGTTCGTGTTCGTGCTCGAACTGCTCGCGATTGCCGTGCTGTTCGCGCTCGGGGAGCTTTCGGTGCCGCTGATCCTCGTCGTCGTGGCGGTCGTCGAGGAACTCGCAAAGAGCCTCCACGTCTACGCGGCCCACGTCCACGGCCGGTTCGACCGCCGGCTCCGCACCGCCCTGGTCCTGGGCGCGCTCAGCGGCGTCGGGTTCTTTCTCGCGGAGAAGCTCACGCTCATCGCACAGCTGGTCGGCCTCCCCGAGCTGCAGGTCGGCCGGGCCGGGCTGGGGATCGGCCTCCTGTCCGGGCTGGCCGTTCTCCTCGCGCCGCTGGTGTTGCACGTCGTTACTGCCACCATCTCGGCCGTCGGGGCGAGCCGGGGCCGTCGCCGCTACGCCCTCGCGCTCGGCGTCGCTGTCGCTGTCCACCTCCTGTACAACTACGCGGTGGTGATGGCCCTTGGCGGGTGAGAGCCGACCGCCGCCGCGGCGAGCGGACGACGACACGGACGACGGCTGGCTCTCGGACCCGCGGGTCACAATCGCCAGGCGGGACCTCACGTCGCTCGGGCGCGAGAAGACAATCGTCCTCGCGCTCCTCATCCAGCTGTTCATCGCCGGGTTCTCGTCGTTTCTCGTGGTGGGGCTCACCTCGCTGTACGACCCCGCGTCTGTCGAGGGTGGCGGCGTCACCATCGGCGTGACCGGCGACGCCACAGAGGAACTGGTCGCGGTCGCGGCGGAACAGAGCGGCGTCACGGCACAGCCCTTCCCCGACCGCGAGACGGCCATGGCGGCCTTCGACCGCGGGGGTGTCGACGCGGTAGTAACGGGCACGCTCCGGCGGGGCGAAGACGGAACGACCGTCGACGTGGTGGCGGTCGCGCCGGCCGAGAGCATCCGGACGACGTTCGTGGTGGTCCAGGTCAGGGAGGTCATGACGGCGTTCGAGCGGGCCGAACGCCTCGAACGCGCGCCGCACCTGGACTTCCAGCCGGTTGGGGTGCCCGAGGGCGCCGGCGCCAGCCCCTACTTCGGGTTCACCTACACCGTGTTGCTCCCGCTGTTGCTCTTTCTCCCGCCGTTCATCAGCGGGTCGGTGGCTGTCGACGCCATCACCGAGGAGATCGAGCGTGGGACGCTGGAACTGCTCCGCGTCGCGCCAGTCTCGCTCGTCGACATCGTCGACGGGAAAGCCGCCGGGATGATACTGCTCGCGCCCCTCCAGGCCGCGCTGTGGATCGGCCTGCTCGTGCTCAACGGTATCGCCGTCGGGAACGTCCCCGCGTTGCTCGCGTTCGTCGCTGCCATCGCTACCATCGTCGTGGTGCTTGGCCTGGTCCTGGGACTGGCGACGGCCCGCCGGCGACAGGCCCAGCTGCTCTACTCGGTGTTCGTTATCGTGCTGTTCGGAATGGCGGTGGCCCTGCCGGAACATCCCGCGACGACTGTCGCGAAACTCGCCGTCGACAGTCCCACCGGCGTCACGTTCGCCCACGTCGCCGGCGCTGTCGTCGCCGCCGCCGCGCTGTACGCTGTCGCCCGGCGGTTCGCTGGACGGATCGACCCGGAGTCGCTCCCGTAGGCGGGGCAAGAGTTTTTACTTCCGCGAGACACTCAGCGTCAGGATGGAGGACATCACCATCGAACCCGCCGGGACCGACGAGGTGACAGCGGTCACCGAGATGTGGGTCGAGCTGGCTGCCGGGCAACGCGAGCACGGCTCGCACATCCTCCCGGAGACAAACCGGACTGCGATCCGCGAGACTATCACCCGACACGTGGTGGGTGACAGCCTGCTGGTCGCCCGGAGCGACGGCTTCGCGGGGTTCGTGATGTTCACCGTCGAAACGGGGACCTTCGAGCAGGACTGCGCGCGCGGGGTCGTCGAGAACCTCTACGTCGCGCCCGAGCGGCGCAGCGAGGGAATCGGGACGGCGCTGCTCGAGGCCGCCGAGGCCGCGCTGTGGGACCAGGACGTCGACGCGGTGACGCTCGAAGTGATGGCAACCAACCGGCAGGCCCGGGAGTTCTACGTGCAGCGGGGGTACCGCCCCCACCGGATCGAACTGGAGAAGCCGCCCGAAAGCGACACGCACACAAAGGACGACCAGTAAGGGCAGCCTGTGCCAGGGGAGCTTGGGCGGTCCAAGCACCCGACTTGTAATCGGGAGTTCGTGGGTTCGAATCCCACCCCTGGCTATAGACGGAGTTTCGAATCCTCTACCGAAAGTGATCGGTTCGCTGTTGAAACAGCCGCGAACGCCGACGAGGGGCTTGATCGAATCAGGCAGGGGATCGTCCCCCCGACTGTGTCGTCTCCGGCTACGACATGTCCGGTCCGTTCGAGATATCAGTGCTGTTCGTGGCGTATCGCCGCTGGTTATATACCGGTGGACGTAGATAATGATACATTCAGCCCGCGCGTGACGCCTGAGATGTCTCAAACGTTACGTCCACCGGTATACTGTCGGCTGTACGCGCGTGAGCAGTGTCGCCACCCCGGGCTGGGGAATATCTCCCCGTAGTACAGCCGGCAGTATAGGGATGTTCGAAAGTCATTACAGGATCGACCGCAAGAAGGCGTGCGGTCGACCTGATAAACGCTTTCGAACATCCCTATATCACAGCGGTAATCTCATTGCTGTAAGTCACTACCGGATCCACCGCACGACTGCGTACGGTCGGACCGGTACACAGTTACAGCACTCTGTATACAACTGCAGATTGTAGTCAGTGTCTTTCTTCGATGTAGTTTTTCGGCGAGACGTTTCGTCGTCGAGCGACCGCTCCGGGACGACGGGAACGCCGGGAGTGGAAACGTTCAAAGCCTGCCCGGGCGAGACACGAACGAGACATGCAACTCGAGGATATCGACACTATCACAGTGCTCGGTGCCGGGACGATGGGCCACGGCATCGCCGAGGTCGCCGCGCTCGCGGGTTACGAGGTGACCCTCCGCGACATCGAGGAGGAGATTGTCCAGGACGGCTACGAGCAGATCGAGTGGAGCCTCGAGAAACTCGCCGAGAAAGACCACATCCCGGCCGAGGCCCGGGACGCAGCGCTCGAGCGGCTCACGCCCGTCGTCGACCTCGAAGCGGCCGTCGCCGACGCGGACGTCGTTGTCGAGGCCATCATCGAGGAGATGGCGGTCAAGAAGGACGTCTACGCCGAACTGGACGCGTACGTGCCCGACCGGACCATCTTCGCCTCCAACACGTCGAGTCTCTCTATCACGGACCTCTCCGAAGCGACAGACCGGCCGGGACAGTTCTGCGGAATGCACTTTTTCAACCCGCCGGTCCGGATGGATCTCGTCGAGGTCATCCGCGGCGCTCACACGACCGAGAACACCCTCGAGGTGGCCGAGGGTCTCGCCGAGGAGATGGGCAAGACACCGGTCCGCGTGCGCGAGGACGAACCCGGCTTCATCGTCAACCGGGTGCTCGTCCCGCTGATGAACGAGGCCTGCTGGCTCGTCGAGTCCGGGGAAGCGTCGGTCGAGGCGGTCGACGCGACGGCGAAGTTCGACATCGGCCTGCCGATGGGCGTGTTCGAACTCGCCGACCAGGTCGGCAACGACGTGACCCTGCACGTCCTCGAGTACATGCGCGAGGAACTGGGGGCGGCATACGAGCCCTGCCCGCTCCTCCGGCGGAAGGTCGACAACGAGGACCTGGGCAAGAAAACCGGCGTGGGCTTTTACGACCACGACGACGGGGGTGTCGACATCCCGCCGGACGCCGGCCGAGCGGACGTCGAGACCCGTCTGCTTGCGGTCATGGCCAACGAGGTGGGCAAACTCCTCGACAGCGACGTCGCGCCCGTCGAGGATATCGACGAGGCGGTCACGCTCGGCGGCGGCTTTCCCGAGGGCCCCGCCAAGCTGGCCGACGGTGCCGGGCTGGACTCGCTCGTCGGGACCCTCGAGGACGCACACGAGGAAACCGGCGCCCAGCGCTACGATATTTCCGAGGGTCTCCGGTCGGCTGCCGACGACAGCGGGTTCCACGGCGGGGACGGCGACGACGCGGTTAGTTACGAGACGCTGCGCGTCGAGCGGGTCGACGGCCGGGAGTACGTGGGCCGGATCGTGCTCGACCGGCCCCACCAGATGAACACGGTCAGCGTCGAGACGCTCGAGGAACTCCCCCGGGCCGTCGACGAACTCGAGGCAGACGACGGCGTCCGGGCGATTCTCGTCGAGGGGGAAGGTGACCGCGCGTTCTGTGCCGGGGCGGACGTCCAGTCGTTCGCGGGCAGTGTGTCCCACCTCGAGGGGCGCGACCTCTCACGGAAGGGCCAGCAGGCCTTCGGTGTCCTGGAGGAGACGCCGCTGCCAGTCGTCGCCGGTATCGACGGCTACACGCTCGGTGGGGGGATGGAACTGGCCGCCTGTGCGGACATCCGCGTCGCCACCGCCCGCTCGGAACTCGGACAACCGGAGGTCAACCTCGGCATCATCCCGGGCTGGGGGGGTACCCAGCGGCTGAAACACCACGTCGGCGAGAGCCGTGCCCGCGAGATCATCCTGACCGGCCAGCGGTACGACGCCGAGGAGATGGCCGACTACGGGTTCGTCAACGAGGTGGTCGACGCCGACGAGTTCGAGGAACGGGTCCTCGACCTGACGGCGGACCTCGCCGGCGGCCCGCCGGTCGCGTACGACGCGATCAAGCGCGCGATGCTCGCCGGGCGCGACGACACCGACGCCGGCCTCGAAATCGAGGCACAGGCCTTCGGCCACCTGCTTGGAACCGACGACATGCTGGAGGGCATCTCCGCGTTCTACGGCGACGAGGAACCCGAGTTCGAGGGGCAGTAGTACGGCCCCAGGTCTGGACTGCCAGAATCGACTGAGACGGATTGCTGTAACTGTGTCCCAGTACGACCGCACGACAGCGTACGGTCGATCCGGCACTGACGTACAGCGATCCGTATGAGAGACGCTACGCCTTCGATCCGCACGAAGCGTTTCGGTCGGAGACGCCCACCACGCCGACAGTCTCGGCCCCCTGTGTGGTCGTTGCCACACGAAAGCTGACCAGGGGCTGTTGTGCCTCGAGAGTGGAATCGAAGGAGTCGAATGAGAGGCCGGGGCACTCGCCAATCCCCTCGGAAAAGACAGCGTTTATTATTGGCTGGCTCTCAGAGTAAGACGCGCTCGGTTGGTGTAGTCCGGCCAATCATATCGGCCTTTCGACAATTTTGGCCGAGGCCAGATTGGAAGACAGCCGATGACCGGGGTTCAAATCCCCGACCGAGCATATCCACCCGGACGTGATTCGCTCAACTCCGCCCGTCACAAACTCGGAGTATCGC
>CAZUVE010000142.1:0-7013 GCA_964623735.1 uncultured Halobacteriales archaeon
TAACTATTTTGTCGAAAACGGTGGTTTGTGTAGGTAGCAGCGTTGTCCATAGGTGAATCGCGTCCGCTCGATGCGACAGTCCACCGGAGTCAGCCCGGCAGGACCCCCGCCGGTTGGCGACTGCGGGAGGCGGGCCGCATTCCACCCACGTCTGCGGTGCGCGGGAAGCCCGGGTGATGGGTTGCCCCCGAAAAGGTGTGACCAGGGCCGATGGATGTGCCGCGAGGCACGACCGCTCGGGAGAGAGCCGCGTCGAGAAACCGCGTGGCGATGACTCGCTTGCGGATGGGAGCCCCCGTGACAGGGCCACAGGACGCTCCCGAGCGAGGGTCGAAACCCGCCCCGCCGACCTCGGGAGAGTTAGTCCTGAAACCGACCGGCACCGGGCCGGGTTCCCTCTGTGTAGGGAAGCCGCGCCGTTCACCGCGCGGAGGATGTCACCGGGGCAGACTGCCGGCTGTGTGCCCCTGGAATTGCGATTCTCCGGGGGTCGGATAGTGTCGGACGTGGCCGGCAGTATCACCTGTCGGGAAGCCAGTTCTCACTGGTGAAAATACGGGGACAGCACTTATATGGAGGCTTGATCAACACCAGAGTGGAGGGACACTGGCGGTCACAGGTGGCCCCACGGACCAATGAATTCGAACGCAGCAGACGAACGGGACAAACGTGTCGCAGACGGAGAGTCGGACAGGTACGCCGAGTTGAATATCGGTGACGAAGAGTTTGTAATCTACGATCGCGAGAACCACCGAGCGTGGATCCAGTCGTCGGTCACGGTCACCCCACGTGACCTGGAATGAGGGGACTGCGTTCGGGTATTGGAATGGGCTGCCGCTGCAGACCCCCTCCACGCACCGCCTGACAAGAGACCCCTTCGACGTCCACTTCTGTGTGCGCCTGTCGGCCGGGATCACTCGGCCACCTTTCTCGCGACAACGAAGAGCACCCGCCAGCCGACGACCAGAACGCCGCCCACGGTCAGCGTGACAGCGACGAACGCGGCCGTGGTTCCGCCGGGAAACAGCGCTGTCGCGCGCACAGCGTGACCGGCCAGGACGGCAACCACCCACGCGGGCACGGTCCAGCCCAGCGTACGCCGGACTGACAGCACCGCGTCGGCCGTGTACAGCCCCCCGAGAAGCGCGACTGCCACCCACGCCAGGAGGAACGGCGCGAGCGCGCCCGCCACGACACCGGGGTTCGAGAACGGCTGCTGGCCGTGCTGGACGGTCCCGATCACGACGAACGCGGTCAGCGCGAGGACGTCACCGACCGCCAGCACGCCCGCCAGCGGTCGCAGGTCCACCCGTGACCGGAGGTACGTCGTCGTGCTCACACTTTCCCTTCGGGCCGGGGACGACTTGGATCTCCCGCTTTCGCCGCGGCCTGTCCGACACAGGGTACATTTCCGTCCGGGTCCTCCAGTCGGTATGGAGTTCGAACTTCTGGGGTGGCCACCCGACGGCCCGACCCTCCGGCTGGACTACCGCGAGTTCGCGTACGCCGGGAAGTTCGTGATGACAGCGACCGGGAAGGCCGTCGCCCGGGAGGACCGCGTTGCGGCCGCCGTCGCGTTCAGCGAGGATCGCACCGACGCGACGTGCCTCCGGCTCCGGTACGTCACGGTCCGCGCGGACCGCCGCGGGGAGGGAATCGGCCCGCGACTGCTGCGGTTCGCGGCCGAACTGGCCCGCGAGCGCGACTACACCGACGTCCGGATTGCCGCGAACAACCCCTTCGCTTACGAGGCCTGCTACCGTGCTGGCTTCGGGTTTACGGGCGAGGAGACGGGTCTCGCGGAACTGGTGCTCGCCTACCGGCCCGACGCCAGGGGCTGCGAGCGCTACCAGGCGGGGTTCGACCGTTACCGTACGCGGGACCTCTCGGACGCCGAGGAGTCGTTCCTCGACGAGTACCGCGGAGCCGACCCGCCGGCGTCGGTTCCCGATCCTGGACGCGGGTGACGGCCACACGGCTGTGGGTGCGACTACCGGGGGGGAGCGCGTTTGCGTCGCTACAGCCGGTGGCACAGAGACCTGATAGTGACGCCCTCCCGGGAGGACCGGACGCTTCGGAAACCGCGTCCCGGGAGTGTCACTGGACAGCAGTCGGGTGTGGGGGAACGGGTGACGGGCGACCGGCAGTCTCGATCAGACACACCCAAGTTCCCGCAGCGACCCTCGAAAACTGATGGAGGGAGCCGACCGGTTCATGCTGTACGGGCTGTTGTTGGTCTTCTTTAGCATCCTTCTCGGGTTCGTCGCGGTATTGCTCTTCGGGTGAGACTGACAGCAGAGGTCACTGGTACGGATTGTCGCAAGTCAGTGCTGGATCGACCGCACGACGGTGTGCAGTCGTACCGGCACACAGGTACAGCAATCCGTCCGAAGCCTCTCGGCCTCGCAGGGTGACGAACAGCACAGGGAGACACCGGACCGACGCCACCCTCCATACATATCCTGTCGACTCTGCGCGCGCGAGCAGCGTTGGCACTCCGGGGTAGGGAATCTCTTCACGTCGGTGTAGCCGACAGTATATTACCGGCCCCGGCGTAGTAGTGGGCGCGATGTCGTCGATTCCGGACGAGTACTGCGACCTGTTGACCGAGAAGGCGACGTTCACCACTCTGACGACGATGCTGCCAACCGGTGTGCCGCACATGTCACTTGTGTGGATAGACTACGACCCCGGGGCGGACCGCGTCCTGGTCAACACCGAGCGTGGACGCCGCAAGGAGAAGAACGTCCAGAACGACCCCCGGGCCGGAATCCTCGCGCCGGATCCGGAGAGCTGGTGGCGGTGGCTCTCGGTCGCCGGCGAGGTCGAGGAGGTCACCACAGAGGGGGCGCGCGACCACATCGACGAACTGACCCGGCGCTACCTCGGGGAGAAGACGTACCCGAACCCGATCCAGACCGAACGCGTCATCCTCAAAATCGAGCCAGAACACGTCATCACGTTCAGTTCCGACGGGTAATCCCCCTCGGCCGGAGCGCGGGTCGGGAACGAACAGACGTCGTCGGCCGGGACCGAACACCACCAGTCGGGCGTCCCTCTCGTCCGAAAGGCACTGGCTCGCTCAGCGAGACCGCTGGGAGACGAGTTCCGGGCCACTCCCCTGCCTGTTCCGAGGGTCGACGGTACACCACACCCCACTCGCACGTTCATTCAGAGTTGTTGATGTGTCTGTACTCCAGAAACATCAACGAGATAAAACCAGCCAGGAACAGAAAGACACCGGCAACCCCTCGTTGTTGTGAGACTGCAACGCCGCCCGCGCCGAAGAGTCCGAGTGCCAACACACCCGCAAGAAGGTTCGTGCGGTCCTCGACGAGGAACGCTGTGACTCTCATACAACACTCTACGGGCGCGTTTTCTTAGATGTGCTGGAACGCACTTCCCTCGGGAGCGGTGCCTGATCCGTCCAGACCAGCGACGACCCACCGGCCCTGGGCGGTGGCCGATCGAACGGTCGTACTGGTACACAGTTACAGCAATCACTACCATACGTCAGAGTGTGAGTACAGCACGGAGAGGACGTTACTTCGTCCACCCGAGTTCGTACTGTTGCTCATACTGTCGGCTGTTACTGAGAAAAGAGATTCGCCACCCCGGAGTGGCGAAATTCTAAAAGACGTCCAGCCGGCAGTATCACCAGTTTCCGAATCCGTGACTCGTTCGAGTTCAACTTCAAATCGGGTCTGCTCCGGAACCGCGACGGTCTGTTCTTGTGTGTCACTCACCAACCGCACGTCGCCGGCTTCGATCTGATCGACAGTTGCTCCATACACGCCTCGGAACTGATCCGGGAGATACACCGACCCGTACGAGTTACGCGATCTTGGCAATCTCGGCCCTGACCGCACCGGCGTCGAAGTCGTGGTCGGGGCGGATGTTGACGAAATCGAGGAAGCTGTCGGCGTCGAGCAACGCCCCGGGGCCGTGGCTCTGTGCGGCGGTCTCGACGGCAGTCCGGGCGCCGACGAGCGGTTCGAGTGCCGCGAGCGCACAGGCCAGGTCGTAGGCCCGCGCGTCCTCGATTGCGTCGTCCCGGACCGTCGTCGCGTCGATGAAGTAGGGGTCCCCGTCTACGACGAGGACGTTCTCCCCCCGGAGGTCGCCGTGGACCAGCCCCGACCCGTGCATCCGCGCGAGCCCGTCGAACAGCTGTGGCGCCAGCTCCGCGGCCGCTGGCGCGTCGAGCGTGTCCAGGGGCTCGAACCGCGGGAGGTACTCGAGGACGAGCACGCCGTAGCCCTCGTGGTCGAACGCCTCGAGGGGGTCGGGCGCGTTCACGCCCAGCTCGCGCATCCGCCGGGTTGCCGCCAGTTCGTGTTCGGCCATCTCGAGTGGCGTCTCGACGTACTCGAAAAAGCCCTCCGACCGGCTCGACAGCGCCCCGAGGTTGCGCCCCGTCGTCAACAGCGCGTGGACGAACGCGTTCTGGCCGGTGATCACCTTCACGAACCACCGGTCGTTGACGACGCAGGGCGTCGACAGCCAGTTGTCCGCCTCCAGCACCTCGACCGACTGCACGGGTTCGCCGTACCGGTCCGCCACCTCCCGGCCGACCTCTCGGAGTCGGGCTTGCGGAACCGCCCCGCGGAGGAACTGTCGGATCGGCACGCCTCTCACCTTGCGGTCCAGCGGATAAACCGTTTCGACTCGACCGGCGGCCTTCCCGGACCTTTTTACCTACACGCCCGTTGCTACCGGTAGTGACTGTTAGTACCTCCCTACAAACACCCGGCGGGTCGGTCCCGGGGTCCAGTGGAGCCGGTGACTGAGATGGACGACGGCGACGCCGTCGAGGGGCTCACACAGCTCGGGCTGACGACCTACGAGGCACGGGTGTTTCTCGCCCTCCAGAAGCTGGGGAGCGCCTCGGCGAGCGAGGTGAGCGAGGTCGCCGACGTGCCGCGCTCGCAGGTGTACGGCGCCGCCGACCGCCTAGAGGAACGCGGTCTCGTCGAGACCCGCCAGTCGACGCCGACGGTCTACCGCCCGGTCCCGCTGGAACAGGCCCGCACGCGCCTGCTCGACAGGCTCGCCGAGACGGGTGCCGAGACCTTCGACTACCTCGACACCGTGCGCGAGTCGCAGGCCGACACCGAGCAGAGCGAGGCAATCTGGCTGGTCAAGGGCGACGAGGCCGTCTCCTCGCGCGTGGCCGACCTCGTCGGGGTAGCAGAGAAGCGGGTGCTGTACGCCGCGGCCGACCCGTCGATGCTCGAGGACGGGGTCGCAGAGGCCCTCGCGGAGGCCCGCTCGGGCGGACTCGAGGTCATCGTCGCCAGCGCCGACCCGGCCGTCCGCGAGGCGGGCCGGGCCGAGGGGTTCGACACGTACCGCGTCCCGGACGAGCGCGACCCCGACGCCGGGTCGGCGCGCGTGTTGCTCGTGGACAGGCGGTCGATGCTGTTGAGCGTCCTCTCCTCGACCGAGGTCACGGAGGGAACCCAGGAGGTGGCCTTCTGGAGTGTCGACTCCGCGTTCGCCGCCGTCCTCCTCGGGTTCCTCGAGGAGTGGTTCGACGACCCGTTCGAGGGGTAGCTACGGCGCCGTCCCGGTCTCGAAGACCGCCCGGGCGCGCTCGCCGCCGCCAGTCGCCAGCGCGAGCAGGAGCTTGATCCGGGCCTTCCAGGGCTGGAGGGCGCCGGCGAAGAGGGCGCCCGCGCCGGCGAGGGTGTGGGCGCCGCCCGGAGTACCGTAGACGGGTTCGGTCGGGCCCGCGTGACAGCGCGAGGCCACGACCACCGGACAATCGGACACGACCTCCTGGATCGCCTCGCCCAGGCTCGCGGTGACGTTGCCCAGCCCGGTTCCGGCGACGACAACGCCGTCCGCGCCCGCCTCGACCACCCGCCGTAGCCGGGTGCCCGGGACGCCCGTCCCGGAGACCACGACGGGGACACGCAGGTCCGGGTCGACGACCTCCAGGTCGGCCCCGCGCGTCCCCGGCTCCCGGTACCACCGGAATCCCGCGCGCGTTGCGCGGGCAAGCGGTCCCCCGTCCGGCGACTGGAAGGTGTCGAGCGCGGCGGTGTGGGCTTTCGTGACGTCGCGTGCGGCGTGGAGTTCGTCGTCGAAGGCGACGTAGGCGCCGCCGGCCGCCCGGACCCGGTCAGCAACGGCGGCCCGGACGGCCAGGTGGAGGTTCGCGGGGCCGTCGGCGCTCCGCTCGTCGGGGCGGCGCTGGGCGCCGGTACAGACCACGGGCGGGCCCCCGGTCAGGAGGTCCAGCGCGTAGGCGGTCTCCTCCAGCGTGTCGGTCCCGTGGGTCACGACGAACCCGTCCGCGTCGGTGTGCTCCCGGACGTATCCCCGCAACCGGGCGACCGTGGACAGTTGCACATCGAACCCCGGGGAGTCGGCGACGTCGAGGATTGTCAGGTCGGCCAGGTCGGCGAGCCCGGGGACCGCCTCGACGAGAGCCTCGCCGTCCAGTTCCGGCGCCGCTCCGCCCTCCTCGCGGCCAGTGGACGCGATCGTGCCGCCCGTCGCGAGGACGTGGACGTTGTGTCGTGTCATACCCCTCCTGTGGCGGGCAGCGACATCCCTCTTTCCACGACACGGCCGGAAGCGCGTGCCGAGCGGCGCGAGGCCGCGCGACCCGGGGAAGGGCAGGCCTGCCGGGTGGGACTGAAACCGACCGGGAGCTTTCTCGCCGGTCGTGGTCGTCGCGTCGACTCGTCACAGAGGCCGATCGAACGCCTGAAACCGGACGGCGCCAACGCCCCCACATGGGAACATCGCTGGACTCCCGCGAGGGACAGGCCGTCGAGGTGATCGACCGGCTCCGCGAGGAGTATCCCGACGCGACAATCTCGCTGGACTTCTCGAACCGGCTCGAACTCCTCGTCGCCGTGATCCTCTCTGCACAGTGTACCGACGAGCGCGTCAACGCCGCTACTGCCGATCTCTTCGAGAAGTACCGCGGGCCCGAGGACTACGCCGGGGCCGACCAGGAGGAACTGGCCGCCGACATCGATTCGATCACGTACTACAAC
>CAZUVE010000143.1:0-6976 GCA_964623735.1 uncultured Halobacteriales archaeon
CTTTCGAACATCCCTATACTCCGAGTTTGTGACGGGCAGAGTTGAGCGAATCACGTCCGGGTGGATAGCGCTCTCTGAGCCAGGGTGAACCGACACCGAACTTGAGACCACTATCGTCAACCTCTCACAAGTCGACTCAAATTTCACCTGTCCACGCAAGCACCGCTATTCAACAGAGCAGAGAAAAGTATTATAATACTGGCGAATCCGATTGCGTTCAAATGGTAGTTGTGAGTAAGACTGTCGAACTTGATCCGCTACGGAGTATGGACATTCAGCCTGATTCTGGCGGAATGGAAGTAACCTCCGTTATAACTGAAAATGATATAGGTGTAAAATTTGTTAATGATAACGGAGACGAGACAAACGTCATGCTTGGGGGGGAGGCCAATCTGAACACAAGGATTTTAATAGACGAGGACAATTATATTACACTTGAGTCAACACATAGGACTGACTCCCGTACTGCATTTGTAAGCATGGAGGCCTAACATTGCCAATCTCACCTCAAGAATGGATTGATTCGGTTGACATAGTGGACACGGTTGAGGTTGGGGGAGAAACAGAGGTCATACTGTATATCGAAGAAGACGATCCTCTTCGGATTCGACACAGGATGTCGCTTTCAGACTTTGTGAGGATTTTCCGTCCCGTATTTCTTGAAGCAGAGTCGCCAGATGATATATCGGCAGAAGATTTTCGTGCAGTTATAGGACAGAATCCGGAAGCCGATACAGAACTCCTTCGTAAGGATATCGGGTACGAAGATGTTATTGACTATTGGGTGGATAATGAGATTTTTGAGAATAATAGTTCAAGTTCCTCCTCATTCTAGTATATGCAGTCTAGGATTGATGTCCTGATTCAATTTCTTAGTGTTATTGCACTTGCTCTGCCTGCCCTAATGATTTTAGTTGATGCATTGGGTATTATACGAGACGACACTTCTAGCGATGTTGAATTAAAATTTAGTCGCCATGCGTTGTTTTCTTTTTTCCTTTTGTTAATTGATCTAATTTTAATTTCAATATATCTGTTATTAAATATGTTGAGTATCCATATTTGCTTTCTTCCAGCATGTGATGAGATATCATTTGGTTTTTCTGTGGGTCTTTTTGTGATTTCCTTTATTCCTATTACTTATGCTGTTGCTGACTTTTTGAGAATGAAGGGCTATTTTTCTGGATTAATCGGGTAATATGTTCAACGGACAGATTTCGAGAGATTAATGCCGAAACTGAGGTGGGAAAGTCAACTACGGGCGCTTTTCAGTAGACTGGCGGAAGCAGGAGTAGTAGTGCCTCTAGCCAAACAGAAGCGGCTATGCACGAAGACTCTCCTGCATTTAGCCAGAGGCGATCAAAGCTTGCGGAACTGTGTGCAATAGAGTTTTGACCCGAGCCGCTCGGCGATTGTACTCATCAAGCGTCTGTTGTTCCATCAAGTTCATATCCATGCCTGAGAACTTAGCGCCTGTTGAAAGCTAAATATTGGTCCCGGGAATATGCAGTAACATATCGTGTGAGGGTCGTCCGGCCGCCGTGTGGAGGGATATATTTAGTTGTGGGGAGGGCATACGCGGGGACAGACGATGGTGTCCCAGCAGGTACCGGAGGGCGGGTCGAGTGACTCCGAGCGGGAGACGGTCGTCCGCCTCAACGGCGTGACGAGGGAGTACGGATCGCTGACCGCCGTCGATGACGTGACGGTCCCGATCCGCGACGGCGAGTTCCTGACAATCCTCGGACCCAGCGGGGCCGGCAAGACGACCCTGTTGCACATGATCGCGGGGTTCGAACGGCCGACCGGGGGGGAGATCTACATCGAGGGCGACCCGGTCTCGGAGGAACCGCCCAACGAGCGGGACATCGGACTGGTCTTCCAGAGCCTCGCGCTCTTTCCCCACATGTCCGTCCAGGGGAACATCGCGTTCCCGCTGAAGATGCGCCGGGAGGACCCCGGGGACATCGAGAGGCAGGTCGAGGACGTCCTCAACCTGGTCCAACTTCCCCGCGACTACAAGCACAAGCCCGTCGGCGACCTCTCGGGCGGCCAGCAACAGCGCGTCGCGTTTGCACGCGCGATCGTCTACGAGCCGACGCTCCTGTTGCTCGACGAGCCGCTGAGTTCCCTCGACAAGAAGCTCCGCGAGGAGATGCGGGGGGAACTCGCCCGCATCCACGACGAGACCGGGCTGACGACCGTCCACGTCACGCACAACCAGACCGAGGCGCTGTCGATGGCAGACCGGATCGCAGTCATCAACGACGGCTCGCTCGAACAGCTCGACACGGCCGAGGCGGTCTACTCGAACCCCCGGACGCCGTTCGTCGCGGAGTTCATCGGCAACACGACCATGCTCGACGGCACCGTCGACCGCGCGGGCGGCCAGCGGGCGGTGGTGTCCGTCGACGACGGCGCGTTCGCCGTGGCGGCAGCGGACGGCCTCGAGGCGGGCCGGCCGGTCCGGCTCGGCCTGCGGGCCGAGAAGATCGACACCGGCGCGGACGCGGGCGACGCCGACAACACCTTCGAGGGGACCGTCCGGCAGGTCTCCTTCGAGGGCGAGCGGATCCAGTACGTCGTCGAGGTGCCGGCCCTCGGGTCGACCCTCCGGGTGACCCACCAGGATCCCCAGTCCGGGATGGCCCTCGACCGCCGCGACGCCGTCGCCGTCGGCTGGGACGCCGCGGACGTCTTCGTCTACCCGCGGTAGGGCGCCGGCCGCTACTGGCGCGTCCGTGCCGCCCGCTCGAAGCGGTCCATCGCCTCGCGGATCGTCTCCTCGTCTGTCGCGTACGAGAACCGCAGGAACCCCGTGCCGGCGTCGCCGAAGACCGGCCCCGGGACTGCGGCCACCCCGACCTCCGCCAGCAACTCCCGGACGAACGCCCGGGTGTCGTCGGTCAACGCCGACACGTCCGCGAACACGTAGAACGCGCCGCGGGGGGTACCGGGGTCGACGCCCGGGATCGCCTCCAGTCGGTCGAGGAGGATCCCCCGGCGGCGGGCGAAGGCGTCGTGGATCCCCTCGACGATCTCCGGGTGGTCCAGCGCCGCCCTCGCGGCCACCTGTGACGGCTCGGCGGCACACGAGCAGGCGTGTTCCTGCAGGACGGCCATCTCTTCGATAACGTCCGCGGGACCGGACGCGTACCCGAGCCGCCAGCCGGTCAGCGCGTAGGACTTCGAGAAGCTGTGGACTGTGATCGCCCGCTCGAACAGGCCGGGATCGCTCGCCAGCGAGTGGTGGGTCGCGTCCCCGTAGACGAGGTGTTCGTACGTCTCGTCGAGGATCGCCCAGAGGCCGCGGTCGGCCAGCACCTCGCCGATCGCCCGCACTGTCCCCGGCGGGACGACCGCGCCCGTCGGGTTGGTGGGCGTGTTCAGTATCATCCCGACCGTGTCCCCGGTCACGGCGTCCGCGACGTCCCCGGGACGCGGGACGAACCCCTCCGACTGCGCGGTCGGGACGGGGACGAGGTCGGCCCCCGCGCCCGCGAGGTGTCCCCGGTAGTTCGGCCAGTACGGCGAGGGGACGAGTACCTCGTCGCCGGGCGCACAGACGGTCACGACCGCCGCGTACAGCGCGCCCATCGCGCCCGGCGTGACGAGGAGTTCCTCCCCGGGGTCGACCGCGATGTCGTTCGTGGCGTCGAGTTTCTCCGCGAGCGCCGCGCGGAGGTCATCCCGGCCCGCCCCCGCGGTGTAGCTCCCGACACCGGTCCCCAGTGCCTCCGAGACTGCGCGCGCGATCGGCGGCGGCGTCGCGAAGTCCGGCTCGCCGATCCCCAGCGACCGGACGTCGTCGTACTCCTTCGCGGCGTCGAACACGTCCCTGATTCCCGACGACGGGATGTCGCGCACCCGCGGGGCAACCTCGAACGCACCTGTCATGATACCCGTAGCGGGACTCGCGGGTAAACGCTGTCGGCTCCAAACGCCGATCCGGCGGGCCCCGACTGCGCCGCGCGAGCGACGGCCACCCGGCTATCCCTCCCCCGCAGCCAGCGGGACCTCGATCTCGACCTCGACCAGGTAGTCCTCGTGTGCGAGACTCTCGACGCCCAGGACCGTGTGGCAGGGGTACGGCCCGTCGCCGAACACCTCCCGGTAGACCGCCTTGTAGCCGTCGTAGCGCTCTGCGGGGTCGATGATGTGGGTCGTCACTTTCGCGATGTCGGCGTACTCCCCGTCGATCTCCTCCAACAGGACCCCGATGTTCTCCCAGACCTTCCGGGCCTGGCCCTCGATGTCGTCGGCGACGACCTCCGAGTCCCCGTCCATCGCGACCTGCCCGGCCATGTAGAAGGTCCCGTCCTGGACGATGGCGTGGTTGTAGCCGATGCTCCTGGCGTCCTTGAGTTCGGGCGGATTGATTGTGCGCCGCACGGGTTCCGAGACGGCACTCGACGGGCATAAAGTCGGACCCTCCACTCGGCGCGGAACCGACACCGACCGCCGGTCGCTCGCGGGTGCTACACCAGCGCGTCCAGCCGGAACTCGAAGGCTGCGACGGGCAGTTCGAGGTCGTGTTCGACCAGCACCTCGGGGTGGACCTCGCCGATGACACCCGCCGACTCGCCGTCGAGTACCACCTCGGCGGCCCGGCCGGCGATGAACGAGGGGTGCTCGGTTGGCGGCGTCTCGAGGGACTTCCCGAACGCGCCCGCGAGGGTCTGCAGCCGGGCCTTGGCGTCCTCGTAGGAGGCGTCGGCCCGCGCCAGCACCGCGGCGACCGTCCGGCGCTCGGCGACGCCCGTGGTCTCCGAGCCGTCCAGGCCCGCCGCGAGGCCGACCTCCGCGAGGTCCTGTGGGTACGCCCGGTGGGTGTTGCGCTCGAGGACCATCATGAGTGCGGGCAGCGCCCAGGTCCGGAGCATGGTGTAGGCCTCGCTGTAGGGCTCGCGGATGGTCACCGGCCCGGCGGCGCCGACGGTGCCGTCCCCGGGGACGCACTCGCGTCCGTCACTGCCTGCCCGGTCGGCCGACCGCGGGTCCGGCAGCCGCATCCGCTCGAAGTTCTCCTCGGCGTTGATCATGTGGAAGTTCAGCAGGTCCTCGAAGCCCAGCCCCACGAGCGCGTCGCGGGCGGCGTCCTCCAGCCGCGAGCGCTCGTGGCGGCCGCCGACCGTCGAGACGTCCGGATACCGCGGTTCGAGGTCGTTGAACCCGTACGCGCGGCCGATGTCGTCGACGACATCGAGCGGGTGGAGGACGTCCACGCGGTAGGGCGGGATCTCGACCTCGTAGGCCCGGTTGTCGTCGGTCTGCTCGGCGTCCAGGCCCGCCCGCTCGGCACAGTCGACGACTTCCTCGGCCGAGAGGTCGACCCCGATAATCGACTCGACACGGTCGTGGGTGACCGTCTTGCGGTCCACCGAGAGGTCCGGGCGATCGAGCGTCCCGCCGGCGTACTCGCCGGTGGCGTCCTCGTCGTAGGCGACGTCGACGCGTTCGATTCTTGCGCCCCGGGCCTCCAGGGCGTAGCAGACGATGTTGAGCATGTGGTCGATCGTCCACTGGTCGGTGCCGGTCATCTCGACAAAGAGGTCCCGCGAGGCGGTCGACACCTCGGTCCGGCGGCCGTTGATCACCGGGGGGAACGAGAACAGGCCGATTGAGTCGTAGATCGCGGGATACCGGTCGAACGAGGCGACGAGGTCGCCGTACGTGTCGCCGATGGGATGATCCGTGAGCACGTCCGCCGGCGTCATCTCCGCGTCGCTGTCCAGGGGCACGAACCGGTCGCCGTCCGGTTCGACGCCGACGTAGCGGATCGTCTTCTCGCCGCCAGTCCCCGGCGCACCCTTCAGCGCGACGAGGTCGTGGACGCCGATGGCGCCCTTCGCGCGTCCCCGGCCCATGGTGGCGTGGAGCTTCTCCTGGACCTGGATCAGCGACTGGAGCGCGCTGTCGTCCATGTCCAGCCCGCGGACCACCGCACCCGTCACGTAGGGCCGGCCCTCGGGGACCGAGGAGTCGACCTCGATGGTCCACTCGGCGTCGTTCGTCTTCGGAACGTACACCCCCCGGTCGTCGCCGTAGTGGTACCGCAGCGACCGGGCGATGCCCTCCACCGAGAGCCGATCGAGGCGGTCGGGCGCGAACTCCAGTTGCATCTCCTCCTCGTCGGTCCAGCCCTCGAACTCCAGTCCCAGGTCGAACAGGTCCGCCCGCAGTTCGTCGTCGTCTTTCCCGGCGTGGCCGGTCAGCTCGCGGAGTTCGTCGGGGTCGACGTCGACGACGGGCATCAGTACACCACCTCCACGTCCCGCAGGAGCTGGAGATCACAGAGCGTCCCGTGGACGTCCCTGATGTCCTCGAAGCCGTACATGAGCATGAGCAGCCGCTCCAGCGAGAGCCCCCAGGCCATGACGTCGGCCTCGACACCGAGGGGACGGAGCACCTCGTCGCGGAAGATGCCCGAGTTGCCCACTTCCACGAGTTCGCCCGTCCCGGGGTGGGTGCCGAACAGCTCGAAGGAGGGCTCCGTGTAGGGATTGTAGTGGGGTTTGAACTCCAGGTCCGAAATGGCGAACTGCTCGTAGAACTCGGTGAAGGTGCCGAACAGATCGCGCACCGAGAGGTCCTCGGCCATCACCCAGCCCTCGATCTGGAAGAACTCGAGCAGGTGCGTGGGATCGAGCGTGTCGTTGCGGTACACCTTCTCCACGCTAAAAAAGCGCTCGGGCGGGTCGAGGTCGCCGACAGCGAGGTCCCCGGCCCCTGTCTCGCGCGAGCGGGCCAGCCCGCGAGTGCCGTGGCCCGAGAGGTACCGCATCGACAGCGAGGTGGTGTGTCCGCGCAGGTCCAGGGACTCGGCGGTTTCGAGGTCCCACGGGGAGTGGTAGCCGTCGCCGTGGTCGCCGACGCCCTCGCGGTGGGCCGAACGCACGCGCTCGACCAGGTCGTCGGGCAACTCCTGGACCGCCTCGGGACTGTCGAGGGCGAACTGGTCCCAGTGGGTGCGCGC
>CAZUVE010000144.1:0-6897 GCA_964623735.1 uncultured Halobacteriales archaeon
TGTGCGGTCGATCCGGCACTGACGTACAGCGATCCGTATGATACTGTCGGCTCCAAGCGCGTGAGCAGTGTCGACACCCCGGGTGCCGAATCTCTTCACGCAGGTCTCGCCGACAGCACGAACCACCGGTACGTTTATGAGACCGCCTCACACACCACGCAGACAATGTCGACGTTCATCGGCCTCGACATCGGTCACACGAACGTGAAGGCGGTCGCGTTCGACGCGGAGTGGTCGGTTGCGGGGCAGTACGGTGTCGAGGGTGGGATGGTCTATCCGAGCGACGACCGCAGGGAGATCCCCATCGAACAGCGCTGGGATGTCGTCCTCTCGTGTCTCGACGAACTGGCGAGCCGGATCCAGTCCGACGCTGTCGCGGGGATCGGCCTGGCCGGCGGGGGCGGCGGGCTGTATCCGCTGGACGCCGACCGCCAGCCGGTCACGAACGGCGTCCCGATTCTGGACGAGCGGACGCGCGGCGGACTGTTCGACCGGTGGGTCGAGGACGGCACGCGCAGCCGGATCTCCCGGATCACGGGCCTCCCTCTGCCCCCCGCTGGCGCGCTGATCATGCTGCGCTGGCTGAAAGAGAACGAGCCCGACACCTACGACGCCGTCGACTACGTCCTCAACCACAAAGACGTCGTGCGGTACAGACTGACAGGCGAACTCGCAAACGAACTCAGTGACGCGTGTTTCAGCCTCACCAACTACCGGACACAGACCTACGACGAGGAGCTGTTCGAGCTGGCGGGTATCGCGGACAAGTGGGACGCCCTGCCGGAGTTGCTGCCCAACAGCCACGACGTCGCGGGCCACACCACCACGGAGGTCGAGCGCGAGACCGGCATCCCGGAAGGGACGCCCGTGGTTGCGGGCGCCCACGACGCGTGCGCGAACACGCTCGGGGTGGGAGCACTGGGGGACGACCAGGTCACGACGGCGGGAGGGACGTGGTCGCTGTCGACGATGGTTCTCGACGAGCCCGCTGTCGACCTCGGGAGCTGGTGTTGCGAGGCGTTCGTCGAGTCGGGAACCTGGATGCTCGAGACGTCGACGCCGACGGGCACGGTTTCGCTCGACTGGTTCGTCGAGGATTTCTGCCAGCCCGAGCGGGAACGAGCCGACCGCGAGAACAGGGCCATCTGGGACGTCATCGAGGAGACCATCGAGGGCGTCGAAACCAACGCCGTCTTCCATCCCTTCCTGTTCGGCAACCCCTGGGGGTACCTCTACCAGGATACTGCGTCGGGGAGCTTCACGGGTCTGCGGCCCACCGACGGGCGGGTAGAGATGTTGCGGGCGGTCTACGAGGCCATCGCGTTCATGCACCGCTGGCAGATCGACCTCTTCGACGACGCCTTCGGCGTCGGGGAGGTCCGATTCACCGGCGGCGCGGCGCGAAGCGACTTCTGGGCCGGCATGTTCGCCGACGTCATCGACAAACCCGTCGTCACCACCACCGTCGACGAGTCGGGGTGTTTCGGCGCCGCGATGCTCGCTGCCGTCGGCGTCGGCGAGATCGACGACCTCGCCGCGACGACCGACCTGGTCGAAATCGACACCGTCCACCGCCCGGACGGGAGAGACTACGGCCCGAAGTACCGTGCCTTCCGGGAACTGGCGGGACAGCTCGAACCCACCTGGGACACCCACTACGAACTCCGGCAGTGAACACACCTGGCGTGACGCGGGAACGGAGGGTGGCCGAAGGTGTGCGACCGCCCGACCGTTCGTCGGAGCGGCACCGTCGCCGGCCGGGAGCCCGGCTCACAGCGTGGCGTCCCGGCTGCCCCTTCGGCGCCACGTCCCATTTTGTTCGGCGCAGTTTTGCCGAAAACGAAAGAAACTATTATGTGGAATGGACACGATGTGGTCCCTGTATGCCCGAGAAACGGTTACACAGGCGCAAGTTTATCAGAGTCGGATCGGCCGCCAGCGTGGTCGCCCTCGCGGGGTGTAGCGGCGGCGGCGACGGCGGCGACGGCGAGGGTGACGGCGGCGGGTCCACGCCACCCGGCTCCGACGTCGAGGCGGCAGACACGATCAGGTACATCGGGGAGAACACGCCCCCGACGCAGGCGCTGAAGTCGATCACCGACCGGTTCACAGAGCAGACGGGGATCGAGGTCGAGTACACGCTGACGCCGCTGCTGAACTACACGGAGAAGCTGGCAAGCGACCTCACGAGCGGGGCGGGGAACTTCCACGCGCTGTACGTCGACCCGTACAACATCGGCGCGCCGTACTTCCCGGAGCTGGAGCCGCTGAACTCATACATCGAGGAGCACAGCTACGACATGGCGGATCACATCCAGATCCACATCGACGCGTGTGCGAAGTTCAAGGGCGACGGCACGTTCCACGGGCTGCCCTACGACTGCCCGACGATAATGCAGGCCTACCGGCAGGACGTCTTCGACGAGTACGGCGACCAGGCCACGGACGAACTCGGGTTCGAGGCAGAGCCCAACCCCGAGATGACCTGGGAGCAGTACATGGAGGTCGCCAGGTGGATCAACGAGAACGTCCCCGACGACATGGTCTCGCACGGGACCGGACACATGGCCAAACAGCACCAGTCGCTGGCCAACGAGTTCGAGATGATCCAGTGGGGCTACGGCGGAACGCAGCTGGAGGGGTTCGACGGCAAGGATCCGAGTGTGCCCGAGGACGCGAGCCCCGCGTTCACCAGCGACGCCTCGGTCCAGGCCGCGGAGTTCTACCAGGAACTGGTCCAGGACGTCGCCCACCCGGGGAGTACGACCTGGAACTGGACCGGACTCGCACAGGCGTTTGCGCAGGGCAAGTGTGCGATGGTGCCGATGTGGCACGAGTTCAACGGTCTCTTTGCCGACCCGGAAAGCAGCGTGGTTCCCGACAAGATCAGCTGGACGCTGACCCCCGACGGGCCGGGCGACCAGACGGTCCGCTCACACTACGGTGGATCGAGCATCGGCATCAACAGTCACGCCACGGACGCACAGAAGAAGGCAGCCTGGAAGTTCATCGAGTGGACGACCTCGCCGGAGATCCAGTTCGAACTGCTCAAGCAGGCCGGCGGGACGCCGACCCGTCAGTCGGTCTACGACCGTAGCGAGGTCCAGGAGGCCAGCCAGCAACAGACCGCCGAGAGTTCGCTGCCCAACGTCGTCCCGCCGGTGATCGAGGGCTGGAAGCTGGAGAACGTCGGCCAGCGTCCCCACCACCCCGACTGGCTCCAGCTCGAGCAGGTCATCTACACAGAGGGCTCGAAGATGGTCAACGGCGACATGAGCGCCCAGGAGTTCACACAGGCCTGCAACAGCGGGTTCAGCGGTATCCTGTAGGGCTGTCGGCTGACCAAAACACACAAGTTGCTCCTTTTTCATACGCAGAAGGAGGGCCAGCATGGCCGAACACCACCCACAGACGGACACGCCCGGTGTGCCGAGCGACGCCTACGTCGGCGAGGAGCCCGAGGACACCGGCGAGTCGTTCCTCGAATCGCTCCCGGTGTCTTTCGAGACGCTGTTGCTCGCGCCCAGCGTCCTCACGCTCGCGGCGCTCAGCATCGTCCCGCTGGTGGTGATCGTCTGGCTGTCGGTGATGGACATCAGCTTCACTCCCTTCTACGAGCAGTCGTTCGTCGGCGCAGAGAACTACGCCCAGATGGCCACCGACGACAACGTCTGGAACGCCTGGCAGGTCACCGCCGTCTACGTGATCGGTGCGCTCGCCCTCCAGCTCGTGTTGGGGGTGTTCGTTGCGGTGTTGCTCCACCGGACCGCCAAGGGCGAGAACTTCCTGACGAGTATCGTCATCATGCCGATGATGATCGCGCCGGTCGTCGTGGGGCTGCTCTGGCAGTTCCTGCTCAACCCCTCCTTTGGGCTCTACACGTACCTGCTCAACCAGATCGGGCTGTTCACCGACCAGCCGATCCTGGGCAACTCCACCAGCGCGATGGTCTCGCTGATCGTCATGGACACCTGGCAGTGGACGCCGCTGGTCGTGTTGATCGTGCTCGCGCGCCTGAAGTCCATCCCCGAGCAACTGTACGAGGCCTCGCGGGTCGACGGTGCGACCGGGCTCTCGCAGTTCCGGTACGTCACGCTCCCGCTGTTGAAGCCGGCGATCGCCATTGCCCTGCTGTTGCGGTCGATGGACCTGATGCGGTACTTCGCGAAGGTGTTCATCACGACCGGCGGCGGCCCGTCGAACTCGACGAAGATTATCGGATTCTTCGTCTACGAGCAGGTGCTCCGGTTTTTCAACCTCGGGTTCGGATCGGCGGCCGCGCTCGCGATGCTCGTCGTGACCGTCCTGATGGGGCTGTTCTTCGTCGAGGCCGTCATGGGAGGTGCCGGGGATGAGTAAGGCGAGCCAGTCGATCAGGCTCCCCGCGCCCGTCCGGCGGTACGGCACGTACGTCGTGCTGGGGCTGGTCGCGGTCTGGACGGTGGTCCCGATCGCCTGGATGTTCCTCTCGTCGCTGAAGATCCGCCGGAGCATGTTCTCGTTCCCGCCACAGATTTTCTTCGAGCCGACGCCACAGTACTACGTGGACATGTTCGTCGGGTCGAACGCCGTGACCTCCTCGGTGGCGAGCAGCGTTATCGTCGCGCTGGGGACGGTCGTCCTCTCGGTCAGCCTGGGCACCATCGGCGGGTACGGGCTCTCGCGACTCGAACTGCGCGGGAAGAAACACCTCGCGTTCTGGATCATCAGCACGCGGATGGCCCCCATCGCAGCGGTGATCATCCCCCTGTTTTACCTCTACCAGATACTGAACCTGATGGGGACCCACCTCGGGCTCATCGTCGCCCACACCACGTTCAACCTCCCCTTCGCGATCTGGCTGATGCGGTCGTTCTTCGACGAGGTGCCCGAGGCCCTGGAGGAGGCCGCACGGATCGACGGGGCCACCAAGTGGCAGGCGTTCCGGCGGGTGTCGCTGCCCCTGGTGTTGCCGGGGATCGGCGCCACCGCGATAATCGCAACCGTCTTTTCGTGGAACGACTTCCTGTTCGCGTTCATGTTCACCAGCCAGGGGACACAGACGCTGCCGGTCGTGGCCTCACAGCAGATCACACAGACCGGCACGCTCTGGGGCCGGGTGATGGCGACCGGCGTCGTCATCATCCTCCCGATGCTGGTGTTCGGCGTCATCGTCAAGAACTACCTCGTGAGCGGGCTGACGATGGGGGCGATCAAGGAGTGACGCGTCCCACTGCACAGCACGACCCGCACGGAGGACTGTAACATGGCTCGAATCTCACTCAACCACGTCACGAAGGAGTACGACGGCGGGACGATCGTCGCGGTCGACGACGTCTCCCTGGAGGTCGCGGACAGCGAGTTCCTCGTTCTGGTCGGGCCCTCGGGGTGTGGCAAGTCCACGACCCTGCGGACGATCGCCGGACTGGAGGACCCGACGGCGGGCGACATCACGATCGGGACGACCCGGGTCAACGACGTCGACGCCCGCGACCGGGACGTCGCGATGGTGTTCCAGAACTACGCGCTGTACCCCCACATGGACGTCCGGCAGAACATCGGGTTCGGTCTGGAACTGTCGACCGACCTTCCGGACGAGGAGATCGACCGGCGTGTCGAGGAGACCGCCGAGATGCTGGAGATCAGCGCCCTCCTCGAGGACAAGCCGAAGCAACTGTCGGGCGGGCAACAACAGCGGGTCGCGCTGGGCCGGGCGATTGTCCGCGAACCCGAGGCGTTCCTGTTCGACGAGCCCCTCTCGAACCTGGACGCGAAGCTCCGCAAGCAGATGCGCACCGAGATCGCGCGCATCCAGGAGCGTCTCGGCGTGACGTCGGTCTACGTCACCCACGACCAGGAGGAGGCGATGACAATGGGCGACCGCGTCGCCGTGATGAACAACGGGCGGATCCAGCAGGTCGGCCGGCCGAACGACGTGTACAACAGCCCGGTGAACCTGTTCGTCGCAGGCTTCATCGGCTCGCCGTCGATGAACACCATCGACGCCGAAGTCGGGTCGGACGGGCGGACCGTCGAGTCACCCGACGGGGCCTTCAGCTACGACCTCTCGACCGACCCCCGCGACGACCTGGAACTGACGGCCGGCGACAGCGTGACCGTCGGCGTCAGGCCCGAGGACGTCAGCGTCCGGCAGACTCCGGAGGCGTTCGTCTCGCAGACACACCGCGCGACCGCCGGCGTGGTCGAGCCGCTGGGCAGCGACAATCTCCTCTACTTCGACTTCGGCACCGAAACGTGGACCGCGCGCGTCTCGCCGGCGTTCGAGCCAGATCCCCGCGACAGCGTGTACTTCTCGTTCCCGCGGGACGCGCTGTACCTCTTCGATGGGACTGGCACAACCCTCGAATCGCGGGATCTGACAGATCCGGCCGAGAGCGAGCGCGTGACCGCCGCAGACGGGGACGGCGTGGATCGACGCTGACCGGCCGTCGCTCACAGCGTGTGTGCCGCCGTCGAGATGGAACTCGCGGCCGGTCACGAAGCCGTCCCGGAACAGGAAAAACTCGAGCAGCTCGAAGGTGTCCCCGTACCCCGGGTCCGTCCGAGCGGGGCGTTTCGCTCCTCCCCGCGTTTCAACTCCTCGGCGGTCACGTCCCGGGCGCGTACCCGGCGTTCGCAGAGTTCGTCCACCAGCCCCGTGTCGATCCGGTCAGGCGAGCGCCGGCTATTTAGTAAGACTAAATATAGACGCCCGCAGTGGACGAACAGATTCCGCTCTCTCCGTGCCGAGCGTCCTCCCGAACCGCTCCTCCTCTCTCGCCGGGTGACGGTAGCAACTCCGCGGTCGGCACTGGCTACTTTGATTTTGTAATGCCAAATAGACCGTCTCGGGCCACCGGTGCGGGCAGGCCACTATAGGGATGTTCGAAAGTCATTACAGGATCGACCGCAAGAAGG
>CAZUVE010000145.1:0-6890 GCA_964623735.1 uncultured Halobacteriales archaeon
CCCCTCGACCGGTACTACGAGGCGGTGGGGGCGACCGAACTCGTCGCGGGTGACCGCGACACTGTCGCCGGACACACGGTCCTCGACAGCATCGAGGTCATCCGCCGGTTCACCAGCGACGAGTTCTACGACCTCTACGGCAGGAGCACGAGCCGGGCACTGGTGTTCACGAACGTCACCTCCGGGGAAGGGTCGATGGTTGCGCTCCGGGTGGTGAAACCGACCCCGCACGCGGTCGTCCTCCACGGCCTCGCCGAGGGCGACGTCTGGGAACACGCGCCGGACCTCGCCAGGGTCGAGGGGCTCTCGCTGGCCGTCTCGGAACTCCCGCTCGAGGACCTGCTCGTCGGGCTCCGGGGGTTGCCCTAGAGGTCGGCGGCAGCCGGCAGGAGGCCGATGATGACGAGCACGAGCACCATGAGGAGTATCAGCCCCGTCGCGAACCGCCACAGAGCAGACTCCGGGAGGGCCAGCCCGACGGCCCGCACGACGTGACCGCCGACGCGGGCCCAGACCTCGCCGACGCCTCTCGCGAACACCCACATGAGTGCGAGCCACACCGCGATCCCGAGCACCGCGAGCGCGGTCACGACCACCGGCTGCGGGAGTCCCGTCGACACCGAGAGGTCCCGTCCCAGCCCCGAGACGCCCGAAACCGACGGCTTCGGCGCCGCCAGCCCGGCCAGGATCGCCCCGCCCGCCGTCAGGCCGACCGCGAACTCGAGCAGTAGCCGGCGCGCCATGTCGGGGACCAGTGCCGACTGGCTGAAAAAGATTCCCGCCGCTACTCTACGTACGCGTACTTGCGCTCGCCCATCCGCCCCCACCCGTCGAAGACGAACTCGCCGTCGGGGGTCGTCCGCGGCTCGACGTCCGTCTCCGCGGAGTGGTTGTGGACGTCGTGGATCTGCTCGTACTCCTCGAAGTCGAGGTCGTACCGGTCCTCGATCTGCTCGTCGATTGTCAGTTGCCCGATCTCGTCCGTCCAGCCCGGCTGGATCGTCTCGGCGTGGATCTCCGCCTGTGCGCCGCTGCCGTAGGAGGCGACGAGCATCTGCTGGCCGGTCACATCACGCCCGGCCTCGGCGGCGGCCTGCAGACCGGCCGCCCGGGCGATGTGGACCGACCCGGTGTACCAGTTGCCGACGTGCTGGGAGATGCCGAGCGTCGGATCGACCGTCTGCTGGTACCACTCCTCGTAGCGGGTCGTCTCCGCGAGGTCGTCGGTGTACTTCTTGAGCGCGTCGAAGTACGCCTCCTCGCCGTCGAACGCCTCCGGCCGGGGCTGACGGCCGATCTGGTCGGCAATCTCCGCCTCGACGTTCGTCCCGCGGATGCAGTGGCGGTAGCCCAGAACGGCGGCCTTCCGCACCATCCCGGGGAACGGCGTGTGGAACGGGATGAACGCGAAGTTGCCGGGGTGGGTGTCCGCGCCGGCCGTCTCCAGGTCCTCGAGGGCCTCGCGCATCCGGGCCAGGTAGACCTGCATCGACCGTTTGCCGTCGACGCTGGGGAACTGCTGGTTGGGCTTGAGGAAGTCCGTCTCGTCGGCGCTGCCGTAGCCCTGGAGTGTACTGAAACTCGCGACGTCCGGGTTCTCGTCGATGAGCATCGCAACGGCGCCGGCCCCCTGTGTCGCCTCGCCGGGATCGTCGCGTTCGTAGAGGGCCGTGTCGGTGGCAATCACGAGCGCCTTCCGGCCCCTGCTGCGCCCGGCGCGGATCCAGTTGAACGCGTCGTCCAGCGCCTGCGTGCCGGAGACACAGGCGAACTTCCGCTCGCCCTTGTTGGCGTGGTGGAAGTCCCCGGCGAACACCTGCTCCAGACAGCCCGCGACGTACGTCGACACCGGCTTGGACTTGTCGAAGGCGCTCTCGGTCGCCACGTCGATCCGCCCGACGTCCGCGGGCTCGACGCCCGTGCGCTCCAGCAGCCGGTGGGCCGCGTTCGCCCCCATGGTGACGATGTCCTCGTAGACGTCGGGGAGCGACGAGGCGTACAGTCCCAGCCCCTTCGTGTACTTGGCGGGGTCCTCGTCCTGCGCGGGCGCGAACGTCTCCGCGAGGTCCAGTTTCAGCTTGCCGGTCCAGATCTCGACGCCGTCGATTCCAACCTCGTTCATACACTGGAGTGCTCGCACCTCGTATAAGTGAGTGTCGACTACGAATTCGTCAGTCGTCGAATCACCGACGCGGATCCCCCGGCGACGGCCGGCAATCGACGGTCCGGTGACAGAGAAAAGCCCCCACAGTCACTCGCCGGCCTCGTCCTCCTCGACGACCTCGGGGTCGCTCATGGCCGTCTGGAGGCTGTCGAGGCCGTTGACCCACTCCGCGACCAGGCCGAAGTCGAGTTCCCCGACAGTGTCCATGTCGAGTTCGGCGCCGTCGATGAGCAGCGTCCCGGCCTGGACGCAGTACCCCAGCGCCGCGTCGAGGTCGTCGTCGGCCTCGGCCTCGGCGGCCGCCTCGACGTAGTCCGTGACCGAGCCGTCACCTGCAGGGCCGCCCGCGACGTACTCCTTGGCCGCGTAGAGAACGCACATGAGCGACGTCTGGACCCCGTCGATCAGCATGGCCGTCTCGTCGTCGTCGAAGTCGACCTCGTCGAGGACGACTCCCTCGATGTCCTCGAGTTTTGCGAGCGCGGTCTCCCCCTCGAGATCGCCGTCCTCGTGGTCGGTGATGATCTTCGCGACTGCGATGGCGGTGTCGTCCTGGAGGTTCAACAGCAGCCGGGCCGAGTCCTCGTCCTCCGGATCGATGTCCTCCTCCCGCACACGGCCGATCCAGTTCTGCCAGCGTTCCTCCGTGTAGTACTCCCCCGGGGGATTGCTCATACACCTCCGTGTGTGTCTCCGGGGTTATGACTTTCGCACCCAGGCGTCAGGCCCCGAGTGTCGCCTCCGTGTCGACCCCGTAGACGCGCGCCGGCGTCTCGACGTGGGCCCGCTCGAGTGCGCCCTCGTATCCCTGGTCTGCGAGCCACTCGACACGCCTGGGGACCGTCTTCGGACCGAGGACCGCCCCCGGGCGGTCCGGGTCGTCGATGAAGTCCGTCTCCATCAGAAAGGGAGCGCCGCTCTCGGCGGCCGCCCGGAGGTCCTCCTCGTTGGAGATGACGCTCGGGACCGGTCCCTCGACGGGGCCGCCGGCGTAGTGTTTGACCACCCGCTCGCGGGGGAGACCACGCTCCTCGGCCCACTCCGCGACCGCGGTGAAGTCCTCGCCACCCTCGGTGTGGAGCTGGACCGCCGCGCCCGTCTCCGCGCCGAGTTCGAATGCGTACCGCATCACCTCGTTCGAGGCCGCCCACACCTCCTCGCTCACGTCGTAGTGGGGGCGGCCGCTCTTGAGCGCCAGGGCGGGCCCGTCGGCGACGTACTCGGCGGCCACGTCGAGTCCCGCCTGCATCAGGTCCCGTGCCTCCCCGGGGGTGTAGCCGTCGTCGACCAGCCGCGAGATCAGCGCCGGGTGTACGCCCAGCACGGGCCAGGCCCGCCCGTCCAGGATGTGGCTCGCCTCCGCGACGGCCTCGATTGTGACGTCGAACACCCCACGGAAATCCGCCGGGTCGTCGACCTCGACCAGATACCAGGAGGGTTTGTTGAGTACCAGCAGGTGGGTTCCCCCGCGGGCCGCGAACTCCTCGGCCGCCTCGACGCCCTTGCCGTTGACCGGATCCATGTGCATGTGGTTGTCGAGAACCGGCTCGAACGTGATCATGCCAGGGCTTGCGGGGTCGGCCCGCAAAAAGCGTTCGTCTCGCTGCGAGAACAGCTGTCGACGTTTCTGTGGTCGACTGTCGGGTGGGGTCTGTCGGAGATGGGTCCAGGGATAGCAAGGAAGCCAACCCACAGCCACACGCCTCCCAAGCCGATTCGCTCGGTCACTCCGTCGGTTGTCACGGCCGGAACCGCGACGGTGCGAGCCACCGCAGGGCCGGGAGCGCGTGCCGAAGCGCGGACGCGCGAGGCCGAGCGACCCGGGGAAGGGCAGGCCCACGGCCGGGGGCTTTCGTGCCAGTCGTAATCCCAGTACCGGTTCACTCTCCGATTCAGGGAGAGCGGCCGGGAGCTTTACGCCTGTGGGTTGTCCCGGTCACAGCCGGAACAGCAGCATCGAGAGAGCGGTCGGGGCTTGCTGACTGGTTGCGGTCACAGATATCGCGTCGTCACACCCCACCAAAAATAAAAATCGTTCCGCCGCACGCGACCGACCCGACCTACTCCTCGAGCGTGAGCGAACGCTGTGCGGCGTTCCGGAGGGCGTCAGACCGGCCGTACGAGCCCGGCGCCACCGCGACGGTCTCGACGCCCCGCGCGGCGGCCGCCTCGAGGACCGGCTTGAAGTCGGTGTCCCGGGAGACGACCACGAGCACACCGACCGAGCCCTCGGTTGCCGCCGCGGTCGCGTCGACCGCCAAGCGCACGTCCACGTCGCCACTGGTGGTCACAACCGCGAACCCGCGGGCCTCCGCGGCCTGGACCAGTTCCGGCGTGGCGTGCTCGTCGAGGTAGAGCCGCACCATCGCGACCCGCCCCTCCGCAGCGGCGAGTTCCCTGAGTTCGTCCAGGTCCACGTCGAACTCCTCCCGGAGGACGTTCGGCCCGTCGACGAACAGCCCGACGCGGTCGTCGCCAGGGTCGCCGCGGAGGGCGTCCAGCAGTCCCATACCTCCGGTTCACCCCGACGGGGCATATATCCACCCGGACGTGAGTTGCTCAACTCCGGCCGACGTAGTGCGCGTCGACCGGTCCGGCACGGGCGAGAAGCCGGTCGAGCCCGTCGAGGACGAGCAACGCGGAGAGCAACAGGAGCGTCAACACCCCGACCAGCGTCCGCAGCAGGCTAACCGCGATTATCTGGACGAACGTGTCGCGCCGCTCGATGTGCGCGAGTTCGTGAGGATCTCGAGTTCGTCGAGGGTCATACTGCTGGCTGTACGTACGTCGTGCCTCGAGCTCCGAGAGAGACCGGTGTAACTGTCTACAGCCGGTAGTGTCAGTACAGCGCGCCGCCGAGGGGGACCTCCTCGTCGGGCGTCACGAGGACGGGATTGCCGTCGTCCCCGGGGACGCCGACCGTCAGCGCCTCGGAGTTGAAGCCGGCGATCCGGACGGTCCCGAGGTCCGTCGCACAGAGGACCTGCCGGCCGACCAGTTCCTCCGGGGCGTGGTGGTAGCCGAGCTGTGCGGCCGACTGTCGCGTCTCGTCGCCGAAGTCGATCCACAGCCTGAGGAGCTCTGGCTTGTTCGCCTCGGGGAACGGTTCCGCGTCCGTGACTTCGCCGACACGGATGGTGACGTCGAACGGGCTTTCGGCCATGTCCCCGCCGAGGACTGTCCTCGACATAAGCGCCGTCATTCGGCACAGGTTCGGAAGCTGTGGGGGAAAGATAGTCGGCACCCCGGGGTGCCGACGTTGCTCGCGCGTATAGCCGGCAGTATGAACCCACAAGACTCGTGTGGCCCGTGGTGCAGGGTGGCTCTGAACAGCCGTAGAGTACTTGTACCACACCAGACAACTACAAGAACAGCATGAGTCACGGTGTCAGGACAGACAGTCGCGTGAGACAGGTCCAGGAAACGTGAGACAACGGACAGTTGCACTCGTCTCAGAGAGGACACGTACTGTCGGCGATACCGACGTGAAGATGTTCGGTGCCCCGGGGTGGCGACGGGACTCACGCGCGTACAACCGACAGTATCGTAGCCGACAGTACCAGTCAGAGAGCGGCTCCTGCCATTCGCCTCACGGGGAGAACCGAGATCGCCCGACACGCGTCCACTCGATATGCCGGCTGTGACTCCGCCAGGAGGAGCACTGTTTTCGCAGTTGTCCGACCCCGCTGTCGCCATCTGTGTCTCCAATGGCGAGCCGATGGTACAAGTGGTCAACAACGCGTTTGCCGAGACCTTCGAGATAGAGCAGGAGTCGATACACGGCACACCACTCAGAGCCGTTCTGAGAGACAATGTCGGGGCTGACCGGGTACCTCCCGAGTTCGAGCGTGCGTTTACCTCGGCTGACCAGCCCTCGTTCGTCGTCCGGGATAGCACAGACGCGGGGCGCACGTTCCGGTGTACAGCTGTCCGGCGAGCTACACAATCGGCTGAACCAGCTGACCGTCCACACGCAGTCACTGGCTGGCTGATTCTCGCCGATATCACCGACGCGCGTGAGACAATCGAGGAACTGCGAGACGAGCGAGAGACACTCCATGCGGTCATTAGACACGTCACACACGACGTTCGGAATCCGTTAGAAGTCGCAAATATCCATCTGGAGGCCGCACGCGAGACCGGCGAGGAAATCCACTTCGAGAGAGTGTCCGGGGCTCTCGCGCGGATCGAACAGTTGGCCTCCGAGGTGCTGCCACTGCCAGTCTCGGACAGTACCGCAGACACACACGAGTCGGTGGCACTCGAAGAGGCCGCCCGGAGGGCCTGGGAAACGGTCAATACACAGACGGCAATCCTCTCGATCGACGACGGTTTGCCGATGGTGCAAGCCAACGACGCACAGTTGCAGACACTGTTCGAGAACCTCTTCCGGAACGCAGTCGAACACGGCGGGACGGACGTAGACGTCTGTGCTGGTCGCACGGCCGGCGGGTTCTACGTCGCCGACGACGGTGCAGGATTGCCATCGGGTAGTGGCGATGAGATCTTCGAGCCCGGGCAGTCGGTTCACGATCAGGGACGTGGATACGGGCTGGCAATCGTCACGAGCGTCGTCGAGCAGCATGGATGGACCGTTCGCGCAACCGATAGCACAGCCGGTGGTGCCCGGTTCGAGGTTGTCGGGCTCGATTCGACGGAGGAGTGAGACTTCGGCTATACCTTCCTGATACTGTCGGCTGTAACTGAGAAAAGAGATTCGCCACCC
>CAZUVE010000146.1:0-6865 GCA_964623735.1 uncultured Halobacteriales archaeon
CGCATAACGGTAATGCCGGGAGGAAATTCGCCATCCGGATCCCGTATTTTTGTGTTTGTGAGAACAGCGATGCGGGGCCGTCCAGAATCGCTTCATACCCGTCTGCAACGTCTGTGTTCGGAATCCGATCGCCCATCTCGTCGATCGGGTACATACGATGCGTCAGCCCGAACAGCTTCACGTAACTGAACACCGTGCTGAAGTGGTCCCACACGCGAATCCGCATCCGCGTCGCATCGTACAGGACCGCTTGGGCTAACGCGAGGTTGTATCGTGTGAGCAGCCACTCGACACTGACGGTGTCGTCAGCGTAGGACTCTTCGCTATCGCCGGTCAGTCGCGTGGTCGTCGATGTGTCGTCCGATGCATCATACGTATCGGCAACACGGTCGCCGAACCGAACGAGTCGCTTGTTGTCCTCGAGATCCGCATACATCCCCCGATAGCACGCTTCGAGCGAGATGCCGAGCCGGTCGGCGACGGCACTGTAGACTTCTACTCACCGAGGGTCGGTTCTTCCGAGAGAAGGAAATCTCTGGCTCCCACGGCTCTGCGCCGCGCTGATGATGTCGCCACTTATACAGCATCATCACGGCCTTCCGGCACGCATTCTTGTGGGCGTTCGAGCACTCCCGACGTGCGAGGTGGCGAAGATATCCGTCACCGTGGTCGTGCGTCAGATTGGACGTGTAACCGTCTTCGTGATCCCAGACCCAGCGGTAGAACTGATCCATCCGGGACGCACGGTTCTCGACGGTGGACGTCGCGTACCCTTCTGCTTTCTCGGGATCCTTGCCGAAGGTCAGCAGCCAGTCAAGACACCGTTCCCGCTCGCTGCGGTAGTCGAGGTACTGTCGTTCGTTGAGTAATTCTTCTGATGGTTCCGGGACGAGTTTGATCTCGTCCAAGGGGTCGGTTGCCTGATCGCTGTTTTTCATTGCCTGCCCCTCGATTCGGGAACCCGGGTGATTGCCTCTCGATTTCGCCGATCGCCGGACGGCGGCCGATTTGTGCCCATGAGTTTGATTGCCTCACGGACAATCGAAACCGCCAGACGGCGTCGGGGTCGATGGCCGTGCCGAGTTTGATTGCCCTCGAACATACGTTCACCTGTGGTTAGCACACGGCAAAAACCAGGAGAAGGCGACCGCGTGGAGTGCTCCGACGGGGATTCGAACCCCGGTCATCGCCTCGAGAGGACACCCCCTTCCGCACGAACGTCGACCGGTGTTGCTCGGACTGACCGTGTTTCAGCCCCGAGTTACAGGCGCTGAACGGGCCGATCCCGGCCGGACCACGTATAAACACCCGGCGAATTGCCCCCAAGGCAAGTCCGGTTCGAACGAAGGCTCTTTCCTCTCGACTGAAACGTTGGCGACGTGTTCGAAGCAACTGAATCCAGCCGATGGGTAGCCGTAGCGGTTGGACGACGGGACGGCCCGTTCTCACCACGAACCCGCCTGTGTGTCGTCCTCTCGTGCATCACGGTCACCGACCGTCGGTCGCTCACGTCGAGATGGCCGGCGAACAGGGACCTGGACTCGGCGTCAAGGCACGCGGTGTACAAGAACGCCGCTGTCCCAGCGGCACGGCCCTGCCGGAGGATCAGTCTCCGGCCGATGTCGCTCCAGACGTGGGAGACGAACACGCCAGAGGCAATGGACGATTTCCCACAGAGTGGGGAACGAGACCGGACTACACCTCCGGAGTGACTGTTTGGCCCTCTCGGCGGACTCGATCGAACGTCACGAGGTACGTGATCCGGTCGTGAACCTCGTTCGTATCCAGATCCAGTTCGGCGGCCAGTTCCTCGACGCTCGTCGGTCCGTCGAGTGCCTGGAGAATTTCGAGTCCACGGTAGTACCTGTCCGTCAGCTCCCGGACGCGGTCCTCGATCGGTGTGGTCACCCCGTACCGCTCCTCGAGATCAACCAGGGCCTCGTTCGCGAAGGTGACGAACTGATCGTCGCCGAGTCGGTCGATCTGGACCTCGAGTTCATTTTCGACGATGTCGTAGTCAAGGCCGGTCTGTACCAGCACGTTCATGTCCTCAATGTCGTCGTCGCGGCCCGCGACCAGTTTGAACAGAAAAATATCCTCGTTGCTGACCAGCCGGACGGTCAATCGGTCCGTCCGGAGAAATCTTTCGCTCCGCTCGCGCATCCCATCGGTCAGGACGAGCTTGTTTGCGACCTGCTGGTTGAAGACGTCGAGGCGGCACCCATCGTCGTTCTCGACGCAACTCGTCGCTCCCAGTGCCCGGTAGTCGGGATCCAGTGACTGCACCTCCGCATACCCGAGGTCCATCAGGACGGCCCACAGCTGGCCGTACGCGTCGCCACCCGGGACAACCAAGTCGATATCCTTCGTCGCGCCTTTCAGATCCCGGAGCGACATCGCACCGCCACCGATGAGGTAGACCGTGAGCGGAGCCGAGAGCCCTTCCGCGATTTCTTGGAACTCGTCCTCGATGTACTCGCGTCCGAACGTCGGTCTCATTAGGGAAGCGTCACCTCGTAGTCAGCGGCTAGCTCCCGGAACGTCGACCACTCAGGAAGACGGTTGCTCTCGGCCGCGCCGCGGGTGTCGAGATACCGGAGCAGAGCGTCGATTTCGTCTTCCAGCCCGTATTTCGCCGCCCGTTCGCGGAGGTCGTCCTCGTCGATGTCGACCGTACTGAGCAACAGCAGGCAGTACGATCGGTGGCGTGAGTCGTCGTCGATCAGCAACGTGTGACAGCACAACGCTGCCGGCGAGACTGCATCGAGGTCCTCGGAGTAGAAGTAGTAGCGGTGGCTGGTCAGCAGGAACTGGAGGCCGAAGGCCGCGAATCGAGCCAGTCCGGTCTCATGGAACCCGTCCGCGTCGACGTCCGTCTCGGTCTGGGCGAGAAACTCGTCGTGGGCTTCCCAGAGAATCGTGCCGTTCGGGGCGACAGATTCGAGCCGTCGTCGATGAAGATGGTGTGCGAGTTCGCGTGCGAAGTCGTGGAGTCGGTCGAAGTCACCGTTGAGCTGATACTGACTGTCGGTCGTGCCGACGAGGCCACGGTCGCGGAGCCGCTTGAGCACCCGATTGACGGTGTTGCGGTAGTTGTCGCTCCGGGCAGCGAGGTCGGCGACAGTTCGCGGCTGGTCGAGATGATAGAGCACTTCGAGGCTCTTCCCCGTCAACAGTTCCGAAAACTCGATGTGGGGATACTGTCGAACGAGGTCCTGATATAGTTCGACGGCTCTGGCATCCGAGGGAACGGCTCGCTTCCAACGGCCGTCCCGTTCCGTGTAGAGCAGGCCTTTCTCGGCGAGGTCGGTCACGGCACGAGAGAGATAGCTCTCGCTGTGGTCGAGCTTCGTTGCGAGCTCGGAGACCGTATCGCCACGCTCGACAGTAGCGAGGACCTCGAGTTCGATCCGCCGGAGCACTGTGTAACATAATACGAAATTGTTTTATAAATCAGTTTCGATTTATGTTACGTTCTCGTGGGTACGTCGGGGCGGACGCCCGCGGGGGACCATTGTGGTGTCATCAGCACTTCGAGATCGTTCGATGTCCTTGTTCGCGACGACCAGTTCCGCGCTCGTCAAGCGGGCCGTCGCTGCGATCAGCAGATCTCTGGCCGCCAGTTCGTCACCTGCTGTCCGCAGGTCAGCTTGGATGCGAGCGCCTTCGAGGGCGATGGTTTCGTTCAGATTCAGCGACTGGACACCACCGACCCCCCACCGGGTCGCGTATACGCGCTCGTTGGTGGCCCGCATACCGCCGGTGACGACCTCGTAGACCCACCGATTCGGATGTGAACGGCGGTTCGCGCACATCGACGTACTTTGCGACCGGTCCG
Organism: uncultured Halobacteriales archaeon; assembly: GCA_964623735.1. Lineage (GTDB taxonomy): Archaea > Halobacteriota > Halobacteria > Halobacteriales > Haloarculaceae > SW-9-67-25. Next base: position 3,839 of record CAZUVE010000146.1, read on the forward strand.
ACGTCGTCATTGTACGCGACGCTGGCCGAACTGTCCGAAAATAGCATCTCAGAAGGTCTCTCTTGCCTTCCGGATCTCCTCGCGTACGGCGTCCGATCCATCTTCGGAGAGGAATCCCTTTTCGATCGGTTCCTCGGCGAGCGTCGTGCGTCGGAAAAACGCGTCCCACGACTCGTCTGCAGGCTTCAGTTCTTCCAAGAGCCGCTTCGTGTCTTCGTCGACGGGAATGGATGCTTTGGGGATGTAGTTGAGTATTATCGGCTGCTTATACCGGTCGACGTAACTTTTGATACTTCTCAGCCGGACGTACCCAGCTGAAAGTATCAGGGCTTACGTCGACCGGTATAGTAGGTATTTCGCCTGTCCGCAGTGTCTGCGGTGTCCGTTTCGCACTTTCAGCCCCGTCCGGGGGGACAGACCATCGCCGAATTGCTTGAACTGAAAGATGAGCGGTCAGCGTACTATCGATCCCACCCGACAGCCCGATTACAGCCTGGTCAACTCCCGCATCGTCAAGTTGTGTCTGAATGAAGGAGATAATATGGTCATGGTGTTTGTCAAGCTCTGCGTCTGAGAATCGTATATCAATAGGGAGTGTTCCTGTTTCCACGGACATACATCTACTGATTACCGTCGAATAGTAAAATTCTGCTGTTTCTGACTAACTATTCTGTTCATCTAACCAAGAGTGCACCGCAGAGCTGAGAATGCAAGTCAGGCATTTTGAAATCTCCAGACAATACCTCCGACTCAAATAATCGCCACTCCGGTTCTTGGATGACATCTGAAACAACCCGGGCCAGTCAATAGCCGATAGATGGCTAGAAAAGGACTACCTCAGAACCCAGCCCATCACTCGTCAAACGCGTCAGCGACGATTTGCTCGTGATCAAACCCCATCTCTGGGAGTTCAGTCGGATCAAATGTCGCTACTCGCCGGGCTTCCTGGCAAGCCTTCGGTGACTGGTCTCCGACAGGAATACATCGATACGCGGCACTGACGTTGCCACGCTCGTCACGATCTGGGTCATCATAGAGACCGACAAATTCCACGACTCTCACATCAAGTCCCACCTCTTCGCGCGTTTCACGGACACAAGCCTCCCGAGCTGTTTCGTGCTGTTCGACAATCCCGCCAGGCAGGACCCAATGTCCCTCGAATGGAGGATGGTCGCGTTCAAGGAGAAGTACGTCCCCATCCTGTACAATCACAGCATCAGTTGCGAGCGCCCGAACTTCGACCATATAACTCACTCAGATGGCCGCTCACCAAGAGATGTACGGCACGTCTACAGAAACGCATAAGTCATTGTCCAGAATCTCTACTCCGCATCAACCGAGGAACTCTTGCCCAATCGATAGAGCCGTTGTCGTGCATCCCCGGGGTATACACGGTGTTCCACAACCCCAATCCCTTCGAGTTTGGTGAGCGCAGAGCGCACTGTTCGGGGTGACAAGAACGACTCTTCGGCAATCTGTTTTTGCGTCAACTCGTCGTTGTATTCGAGGACCTTGTAGACCAATTTGGCACTCGGAGCAAGTCCGGTAATCTCATCGTCTTCATACGTAGGCATACCACGAGGGCTCAATACACCGTACGGAGAGGCGTTCCAAGTAGTCTTTGATGTGTGATGTTCACGTCACTCTCCTCCTCATGGCTCTTCCCTAAGTCAGCGAAACAACTATCGACTTGGTGATATTGTCACAGGTTGGTGTGCAAGATGTAATGCGCGAGTCTTGCACTTCCTGTAGCCGATCAACGCCCCAACGTCGTCATTTGCAGGAAATACGTGAGCTATTGCGTGACAGAACCGAAGAACCACACCCTTACCCCTATCGAGAGCGTATCAGTGGTAATGGTTCCGGCTAATAATCACTCCGAGCCTCTGCCCTCTCACAAGGCAACGCTGTACTGTCCGAATTGTAACCACGAAAGTCGCATTAATGGGGAATGGATCATCCACGTCCACCCAAATCATCTCAACTACGAATGCCCTGACTGTGGAGAGACGATTGAATCCCGATCTGATGGACCAGATATGATCACCTCTGCATAGAAAAATACCTTCATTCAGGGACTGATCGACAGACCTCCGATATCCATCATCTACGGATTCGAAGTGACTGAAATTTATCAAAACGTTTCAGCATGATTGCCCTATAGCTTGGATGCATACGTCTGTGTGATACTCGCTGACGACCGGGGTCCCTGTTCCGATCAGTAGCCCCCGGCGTCTTCGAAACACTGTCCACACTTGCTTGTGCTGTACTGCTCGGTAACGTGTGCAACTTCAACGATCCGCAATCGGTCTTGGGTAACGTGGGTGACGTGTCCACACGGCGTTTGGAACCCAGCCGTTCCCGGGACCTGCTTGTGAAGCGTCATCGTTGTCTCGTTCAAGACTCCGCTTTGTTCCCTGATCTGGGCCATTAGTCAGCTACACCGTGACATGCCACCCTTGTGTCTCTATAGCATGGTAGGCGAGGGCATACAAATCCCCACCGCTTTGGTGTCGAACCAACCTTGTGATCGATACCCACGCTTGTTGTCACAGCTGGTTCAGCTGATTCTGCCCGAATAGAATACATGGAGTGTGCTGACTTCACCGCGCGTATCGGCCATCTCATTACTTTCACCGGTGTGTGAATAGTTATCACTCGGCATGTTCAAATGAAATTGAGGGTAACTCGGTGTCAACAGATGCCTTCGAACCACAGGTCAGAGTTGAGTAACGCTCAGCAAGACCTCCTCAGGACCGCCGTTCGTGAAGGGTATTTCAAGATTCCACGACAGATTCCGCTGGCTGAATTAGCCGACAAACACGAGATGTCGGACACAGAAGCCTCCGAAATCATGCGACGCGGCCTCGATAACGTCGTTCGGTGCGCTGTTCTTGACGAACACTCGTGTTCCTAAACAGCGATACCCCACTCCGAGAGGGTTCCTCTGTCGATCAATCTGCTGAATGTACCCTCTGAGGGCACCGCAAGAAGGGGGTGGGATGGGAATTCACCCCCTAAGATCGG
>CAZUVE010000147.1:0-6840 GCA_964623735.1 uncultured Halobacteriales archaeon
AGGTCGACCGCACGCCTTCTTGCGGTCGATCCTGTAATGACTTTCGAACGTCCCTGTAACCGTTGGGGGTTCCTGCCGGGCTGACTCCGGGGTTGGCTGACAGACAGCCCGTCTCACCGACCACTTCTGGGTCTGTGAGACTATCCACCCGGACGTGACTCTGTCAGGTGCCACGACACCAGATCAGTGAGTTCAGTCCGTGAGACTCCGAGTTTGTGACGGGCGGAGTTGAGCAAATCACGTCCGGGTGGATATTCACTGGTATGATTCGGAGTCGACCCTTACGCGCTTCCGCCACACGGCTGAACCCGTGGGCTTGCGCGCTGTGATTGCTGCAAGCCAGTGCCGGATCCACCGCACGACAGCGTACGGTCGGACCGGTACACAGGTACAGCAATCAGTATGACGCAGCAATCCGTTCGAGTCCTCCCACCGAATAGTATAAGTGTTCGTTGCGCGCATCCACCGGCGCGTGCTGCTGGTGATCGCCTACTCCCGGACCGCACGGGGGACGCTCCGGAACGTGACACGGGCACACGAGGACTGCGTGATCCGGCACTTCGGACGGGTTGCGCTGCTGGAGGCGACGGAGTTCGGCGCGTTCCAGGCGCTGCGACTCCGCGAGAAACACGGGTCGGAGGTCCAGGTAGAGTGGACCGAACCGTTCAACGAGTTCAACCGGGTACGGGAGGGGGTCCGGCGGGCCGCGAGAACATACGAGAACCGCGAGGAGCCTGCGACGCCGTACGCGAAGTTCGCCGCCGGGCGCGACCTGCCGGACCCGGAGGCGATGCGGGGGCGAGAGCTGTGATCTGTCGCGTGGGGGAGACCGTCCACCGCGGCCGGGCGGTGTCGCTCACCGGCAACGTGGACCCGGAGACAGTCGCCCGCGCCGTGCGCGAGGGGACGGCAGACGGCCCCGAGGTGACAGTCTCGGTGACCGCCCGGACCCCACACCGGGTCCACGGGCGCGTCGGCTGTCTGCAGCCCGGCATGGGCCTGCGGGTCCGGACAGCGCTCGCGGCCGCCGCCCGCGCCCGGGGGGGACAGACGCCACACGACACACAGCTGCGCCGGGCGCACGAGCGACTCGCGGCCCTCGACGTCGACGGTGTGGAGACAACCGACGCCCGGCGGCGGCTCGCGTCGGCACGGGCCGACACCGACCGCCTCCGCGAGCGTGTCGCCTCCGCCCGCGGGCGCCTCCAGGCCCGCGAGGAACTCGACGCGGACACCGGACCGGCCCGCGAGCGCCTCGAGGCGGCGGCCCGGGAACTCTCCGAGTCCGAGACGTCGGCGGCCGCGGCGCGACAGTCCCTCGACCGGAGGCGCCGGACGGCACGGGCGGCCCGTGACGACCTCGACGAACGGATGCGCCTGGAAGACGAAGTGGCCAACCTGGAACGGCGCGTCCGCAGCGCGCTTGTCGACCGGTTCCGGGACGCCTACGCGGCGGCGGTCGCCGACGTCCCCGGCGGATCCGGCGACCCCGGGGACCCGTTCGACGTCGACCCGCTGACGGCGGGGCTGGCCGTCGCCCGCGTGGCGGGCTTCGACGCGCCGGTGGTGGTCGCCTGCGACCGCTTCGGGAGCGCGCAGGCGGCGAGCCGGTGGCTGGCAGCACCGGTCGTCAGAGTTTAAACCGGAAGGCGGGGCCAGCCATCCCACATGGCGACGCTCGACTGGCACGTCACAGAGGCGGACGGCGTTGCGCTGGTCAGCCTGGTCGTCGAGAGCGAGACGACCGAACAGGTCCGCGTGACCAGCCGGCTCGACGGACCGGTCTGGCCGCCGCGCCGGCAGGGCGTGCCCGAAGAGGGCTGGGACGGGGACGGGTACGAGGGGGTCGTCGAGGCAGACGGGCGTCTCCTCCTGGGATACGCCTCGCCGGCCGACCCGGCCGAGCCGCCGGCCAGGGTGACGACGCTCGGACCGGGCGACGGGGCGGGCACCACGACCGCCCGCGAGGTGGTCCGGACGCTCGGCGACCCGACCCCGCCGCGGGACGCCGTTCCCCCGAGTGACGGCTCGGCGCGCGGGGGTGGTGACGCGACCGGAACCGCCGTCCCGCGGGGGGTCGACGCCGCAGACGACGCCTCCAGCAACGGATCGTCGCTCTCCGGCCTCGACGCCTCCACCGACTCCACGGACGGACGGAAGCGGGAACCCGCAGTCGACAGCGCAGGGGGACGGGAGTCCGAGCCGGATCAGTACCGGGCCGTCGAGGCGTGGCTCGGCGGTGTCGCGGACCGCCTCGAGGACGCCGAGCGGCTGGCCCGCGTCACGTCCGTCCCGGAAGCGTCGGAGGCCGTGGCGTCCGTCGGCGGTCCCGAGGACATCGCCCGGTTGCGGACGACCCTCCAGGAGGACCGCGACCGCCTCGAGCAGGTGGCCGACCGGTGCGAGGACCTCGCAGCGCGCGTCGGGGACGTCGAGGTGCCCGTCGAGACGCTCGAGCGGCTGGCATGATTCTCGCGGTGACCGCCGGGAAGGGCGGCGTCGGCAAGTCGACAGTGGCGCTGAACCTCGCGGCCGAACTCGACGCGGTCGCCGTCGACGCGGACCTGGCGATGGCCGACCTCCCGGCCGGGCACGGTCCCGACCTCCACGACGTGCTCGCCGGCCGTGCCGACCCGGTGGAGGCAGTCCGTGACGGCGGCGCAGTCGCAGTGTTACCCTGCGGCCGGTCGCTGGCCGGCGCCCGGGCTGCCGACCCGACCGCGCTGACGGACACAATCGAAGCGGTCGCCGCGGAGTACGGCCGCGTCGTTATCGACTCCCCCGCGGGGTTGCACGGCGACGCCGGTCTGCCGCTGCTGGCGGCCGAGGCCTGCGTGGTGGTTACCTGCCCGACCGAGGCGGCGCTGGCAGACGCCGTCCGCGCCCGGGAACTCGCGCGGGCGCTCGACACCCCGCTTGCTCGCGTCGTGCTCAACCGCACCGAGGCCGTCGACACCGACGCCGACACCGTCGCGGCGACGCTGGGCGGGCCGGTCACGCGCGTTCCGGAGTCCGAGGCCGTCACCCGTGCACAGCGCGCCGGCCTGCCGGTCGCCGCACTCGCCCCCGACGCCGCCGCGGCACGACAGTTCGCGCGGCTCGCCGTCGCCGTTCACTCCGCGGTCAGGTCGTAGTACGTCGAGCGCAGCGTCACGGGCGTCACGCCGGCCACCTCGGCCGCCTCGCGCTGGGTGACCGACTCCCCCTCCTCGCGGGCGGCGGTGTAGAGGCAGGCCGCCGCGACGCCGCCGGGATTGCGGCCGTTGTCGATCCCCTCCCCGCGGGCGCGCTCGGCGAGGTCCCGGGCGCGCCGTTCGACCGCCGGCGGGAGGTCGAGTCTCGAGGCAAACCGCGGGAGGTACTCCCGCGGGTCGATCGGACCCGTCTGCAGCCCGAGTTCGCGGTTCAGGGCGTCGTACGCGGCGTCGAGCTCGTCCCGCGTCGCGGTCGCCGCCCCGACGACTTCCTCGAGCGTCCGCGAGACTGACGCCGTCCGGCAGACCGCGTACACCGCCGCGGCGGCAAAGCCCTCGAGCGAACGGCCCTGGAGGAGTCCCTCCTCCTGGGCGGACTCGAAGAGGACACACGCCCGCTCCTCGACGGTGTCGGACAGGTCGAGGTCGCTCACGACGTGTTTGACCTCCATGAACGCGTAGACGCGGTTGCGCTCGGCCTTCGACCGGATCTGCGTGCGCTTGTGCTGGCGGCGTAGCCGGGCGACCCGGCGCCGCTTGCGCCCCTTCAGGCGCGTCGAGCGCCCGATCTCGGTCGTCAGACCGCGGTCGTGACGCGATCTCGTCAGCGGCGCCCCGGTCCGCTCGGGATCCGTCTCGTCGTCGGCGAACGAGCGCCACTCCGGCCCCGGGTCGATCGCGTGCTCGTCGATCACCAGCCCACACTCCGTACACACCGTCTCGCAGTCGTCCGCGCGCAACCGCCCCGCACACTCCGGGCAGGTCTGTGCAGTCGTCGCCATCGTGGTCGGAACTTCGACCGGCTTCGGCTTTTAAATCCGAGTCCCGAGACCGGACCAGCGCCCGGTCGCGGCGCGGTAGCCTATCGGTTACCGGTAGGTTCTTCGGCCGGGTGCCCGTGCCGGCGGCGGATCGAGCGCGTGGTTTTAAACAGACCGCGGCCGGACCGGCCCACATGGGGCTCGCGGACATCGCCGCGGGAGTGGAGGTGACCGCCGAGCAGCGCGACCGGGGGATCGCGACGGTCGACCGGACCGACGACTCGCTCGCCGAGCGGCTCGCGCCTTACGGGGAAGCGCTGCCCTGTCACGCGGACACGGCAGCGAGCGTGGTCGAGCAGTACGTGGGCGGAGGGAGCGTGGGGGCCGCGGCGCGCGCAGCGGGAACGGCGCCAGTGACCGCCGCGAAGGTGTTGCACCTGCTGGGCGAGCCGGTCGACCCCCTCGGTCCGACCGGGCGCGAGGTGGTCCAGAACTGGCTGGCTGGCGAACTGTCCCGTGCCGACGCGATCGAACTCGCCCGCGCGACCGAGACCGAGTTCGCGCTTGCCGTCTACGTCGAGACACACGACCCGATTGCGGACGCCTGTGCGGCCGTCGAGGACGCGCTGGCTGCGCGCCACCGGCCCGAGGAGGACCCGCTCGAGGAGACCCGGCCGGGGGCGACAGACCTGCTGTAGGCCCGACGTACGTCAGTGCCGGAGACCGCAGACGGCGTGCGGTCGCACGACAAGCGGGCCGTATCAGGAACTGCCGACGCGGATCGCCTGCACCATCGAGTAGACAGGGACGTCGTTGAGGGCATCGAACCCCTGCTTGTCGACGAGGACAACCGCAGCCACAGGGTTGCCGCCCTGCTCGCGGATGGCGTCGATCGACTCGCGCATGGTGGTGCCGCTGGTGATGGTGTCGTCGACGACGTAGCAGTCGCGGCCACGGATGTCGGCGAAGTTTCGCGAGAACGTCCCCTCGAGTTCCTCGATGTCGCCGTCCTCCCACTGTTGCTTGCGGGGGACGTACGTCGAGATGTCCGTCTCCAGTTCCCGGGCCACGACGGTCGCGAGCGGTGTACCGGCCTTCTCGATGCCGACGGTCAGGTCGACCGCCTCGCCCTGTTTCGAGAGCAGGTCGGCCATCGCGCGCCCGACGTAGGTCAGTCGCGCCGAGTCGCGGCCGATGGCGTTCCAGTCGACGTGGATGTCGTGTGGGTCTGCCCCCCGGTCGGGCGTCGGTTCGGGCGTTGCGGCGCTCCGCTCGACGAGCCAGCTCGCAGTCTCGCGGGAGACGTTCAGCTCGTCCGCAATCTCCCCCTTCGAGAGCCCCCGCCCGGCCAGTTCCTCCGCACTCTGGATGAGGTCGTCGACGTTCTTCATGCGTGGAATTCGACCGCCGTCTTTATCGTCGTTTTGCTCCGGTCGAACGCCGCTGTGGACTCCTCGGGGGGGACGACCCGCGTGACGAGAGCCTCGAGGAACCACTCGGGCATCCCCGCGAGCCGGTCGGCCGCCGCCCGGAAGTGGCGCGGCCCGGAGTTGACGCTGCCGACCAGGGCCTTGTTGTGCATCACCAGCTCCTTGTGGAGGCGCCCGCCGTCGACCTCGAACTCCCAGGGTTCGGGCACACCCAGCAGCGCCGCCACGCCGTTGGGACCCAGGGCCTCGATACTCTCGAAGGCGTGCCTCGCGTAGCCCGTCGCCTCGTAGAGCAGGTCGGCCGGTCCGTGGGCCGCCGGAAACTCGTCGACCGGCGTCTCCCGGGAGTCCACGTACGTCGCACCCAGGCTCTCGATGATGTCGACGGTCGGGTCCGGGCGGTCCCGGCGTCCCACGCAGTAGACGTCGTACTCGCCGACGAGCATCGCGACCGTCAACAGCCCGAGCGAGCCGTTACCCAGGACGAGGGCCGTCTCGGGTGCCCACCGGAACGACGACCGCGAGGCGTAGGCGAGTTCGAGGGCCTTCTCGGAGACGCTGACGGGTTCGACCAGGAACCCCCACGGTGCGAGGTCGCCGGGGAGTTCGATCAGGTACTCGGGGGGGCTCGTGAAGTACTCGCTCATGAACCCGTGGGCGCCGTCGATACCCCGCTCTACGGCTGCGTCCGGGGGGGCCATGTCGGGCTCCCCGCGCTCGAAGTAGGGGTTTCCCTCGCCGTCGGGCGGACGGCGCACCGTCGGCACGACGACGTCGCCCGCCTCTACGTTCCCCGCGGCCTCCTCGACGACCCCGACGGCCTCGTGGCCGAGCACGAGGTGGTCCTCGCCCTCCGGCGGGCCGCCGTGTCCCCCCGCAACGACCTCGTGGTCGGTGCCGTCGACGCCGACCCGCAGCGTCCGCACCAGCGCCTCCCGTGGCCCCGGATCGGGCCGCGGAACCTCCAGCAACCCGGGTGCCTCCGCTCCCCGCTCGACTCCGATGGCTCTCATACTCCGTGTGTCGGCGCGCGCAGAAAAATATTTATCGATTAATGAGTAAAAAAATTGACGGGCGCGCGCGGAACCGGAATAAGGCTCGGCCTGCAAGGGTGCGCATGGAAACCTACGACCTGCTCTACAGGCTCTACGAGGAGTTCGACACGGGGACGTTGCGGGCCTACCAGGAGTTCGTGGACCTGTTCCCGCCAGTCGACTCGCGGGTCGCGCTGGACCGCTGGCAGAGTGCCAGTGAGGAACTCGACGAGCGCAGGGAGGCGGTCCGGAAGGGGTTCCCGAAGGTCGGGGAGACGTTCAGCGACCTGGCGAGCCGCGCGACACGCGACCAGGCGTTCACCGCGCTCGACCTGTACGCCAAGCACGGCCGAGCGGCCAACGTTCTCGTGCTGGACGTCGACGAGACGCTCCGGTCGGCCGGCAACACCGACAACGAGAT
>CAZUVE010000148.1:0-6791 GCA_964623735.1 uncultured Halobacteriales archaeon
CTGCCTTCGCGAGCATCGTCTTGCCCGTCCCCGGCGGGCCGTGCAACAGCACCCCAGAGGGCGGATCGACGCCGACCTCGCGGAACTGTGCGGCGTTGACCAGCGGTTCCTCGACAGCCTCCCGGACTTCCCGGGTCTGTTCCTCGAGGCCGCCGATGTCGTCGTAGGTGACGTCGGGGCTCTCCTCGACCTGCATCGCCTGTGCGCGGGCGTCGGTCTCCGGGTCGAGGATGGTCTGGACGCTGAACGAGTCGTTGATTGCGACCCGGTCGCCCGATTCCATGTCCTCGCGCAACGTCGGCGACACCTCTGTGAGCACCTCCTGGTTGTTGCCGTGCTGTTTGACGACGACGCCGTCGCCGGTCATCTCCTCGGCTGTCGCGACGTACAGCGACGAGGACTTGAGCGCGTCGTTCTCTCGCTCGAGGCGGTCGACTTCCTCGGTGAGGTCTGCCTGGCGGCCGTGGGCGGCCGAGAGCTGTTCCTCGAGTTGCCGGTTCACCTGCACGAGTTCGACGTAGTGGTTCCTGAGCGCCTCGAACCGTTCCCGTGGTGTCATGTCCGGATCTAAATCGAGACGCGGCCGATCGGGGAGGGACGGACTGCGCGACATTTGACTACTGGCCCTTAGCAACCGTGGACCATAGATTCTTCGGGTGCAGGACCGCCTTCCGCCGTTCGTCGGAGGTCAGAACGATTCCCGCGTCACGAGAGCCGTGCGAACTCATCCAGATACGACCCGTAGACCTCCAGAGCCGCCTCCACGGGCGCAGGTTCGGTCATGTCCACGCCGGCCTCTCCGAGCAGATCTAGCGGGTATCCGCGCGACCCGCTGCGCAGGAACTCCCTGTAGCGCCGGGCCGCGGGCTCGCCGGTCCCGCGGATGTTCTCGACGAGGGCCACCGCCGCGGAGATGCCCGTCGCGTACTGGAAGACGTAGAAGGCGCGGTAGAAGTGGGGGATCCGCATCCACTCGTGGGCGACGCGGTCGTCGAGGACCGCGGGCTCGTAGTACTCGCCTTTCAGTTCGCGGTAGAGGTCGTCCAGGCGATCGGCCGTCAGTGGCTCGCCCTCCGCGCTCAGTTCGTGGGTCCGTTGCTCGAACTCCGCGAACATCGTCTGCCGGAACAGCGTCGACCGGAACCGCTCCAGGTACTCGTTGAGGACGTGCCGGCGCAGACGGTCGTCGTCGACGGTATCGAGGAGATGGTGGGTGAGCAGCGTCTCGTTGACAGTGCTGGCGATCTCGGCGATGAAGATCTCGTAGTCGGCGTAGACGTAGGGCTGTGCCTCGCTGGACAGCTCCGAGTGCATCGCGTGCCCGAGTTCGTGGGCCAGTGTGTACATCGATTCGACGTCGTTCTGATAGTTCATGAGGACGTACGGCTGGGAGTCGTAGGTTCCACCCGAGTAGGCGCCCGACTGCTTGCCCTCCGTCTCGTAGACGTCGACCCACTGCGACGCCAGTCCCTCCGCGAGCCGGTCGCGGTAGGCCTCGCCCAGCGGCTCGACCGCGTCGACGACGTACGCGCGGGCGTCCTCGTAGGGCAGGTCCGGACTCTCCTCTCCGACCAGGGGGACGTACAGGTCCCACATCCGCAGTTCATCGCCGTCGATCGCCCCGCGTTTCAGGTCGGCGTGGCGGTGGAGCAGGTCGAGGTTCCCGCGGACCGTCTCGACGAGCGTGTCGTAGACGTCGACGGGAATGTTCGGGCCGTCGAGGGCCGCCTCGCGGGCGGTCCCGTAGTTCCGGGCGGCCGCGAGTTTCTCGTCGGTCTTGACGCTGTTGCGGTAGGCGGTCCCGACCGCGTTGCGGACGGTCCCCCACTCGTCGTAGAACGCCTCGTAGACCTGCCGGCGGAAGTCCCGGTCGGGCTCTTTCTGGAGGGTGGTGAAGTTGTTGAGCGTGATCCGCCGGGGCTCCTCCTCCGGGTCGTCGACCGCCGGAAACTCCATGTCGGCGTTCGAGAGCATGTTGTAGATCTCGCCGGGCGCGCCGGTCACCTCGCCCAGTTCCGCGAGCAGGCTCTCGACCTCCGCCGACCGCGTGTGTGGTTTCGTCCGCAACACGTCGTCGAAGTAGTGCTCGTAGGGCTCCAGGTCCGGGTCGGCCTCGACCATCGCATCGACGTCCGCGCGGTCGAGTTGCTGCACCTCGGGCTCGATGAACGACGCGGCGCTGGCGGCCTCCGAGGAGAGCGACTGGGCCCGCGTGGCCATCGCCTGGGCCTCGCCGTCGCGGGTGTCCTCGTCGCGGCGCATCCGGGCGTAGGCGGCCACGTTCGACACCTGCCGCATCACCGACTCGTAGGTCTCGAGGGTCGCCAGCAGCGTCGCCGCGTCCTCGGCAACGCGCCCCTCGTATGCCCGGAGGTCGTCGAGCCGGTCCCGGGTGTCCTCGAAGGCCTCGGCCCACGCCTCGTCGCTCGCGAACAGCGAGCCGAGATCCCACTTGTGGCTCTCGTCTATCTCGTCGCGCTCGGGGACTGAACTCATGCCTCTCGGTACGCGAGACGGGAAGGTAAGCCTTCGGCAGTACCGTTTTATTCCTCGGGTGGCAGGGAGAGCCATGGACGAATCTGTCGAGTACGCGCTGGGACGCGCCTGGCACGACGACGCGCCCTGGCGGCTCCTCACCCGCCTGACAGAACTCGGAGAGCGGTTCGGCGGTCACCCCGGCGAGCGCCGGGCGGCCGACCACGTCGCGGCGGCCCTCGACGAGGCGGGCGTCGGGGCCGTCTCTGTCGATCCCTTCGAGATGGCCTGCTGGTCGCGGGGATCGACGACGTTGACTGTCGACGACACCCGCGGATCCGGATCCGCAAGCGGCGATCCGGCGCAGGACCGCTCCTTCGAGGCGGTCGCGCTCCCCTACTCGCCGCCGTGTGACGTCACGGGGCGGCTGGTCGGTGTCGGCCACGGTACGCCGGAAGAGGTCGACGAGCGGGACGTCCGGGGGGCGGTCGTGGTTGCCTCCACCGGGACGCCGGCGACCGCGCGCCGCCGGATCCACCGGATGGAGAAGGCCGGCCACGCCGCGGAGGCGGGCGCGGCGGCCTTTGTCTTCGCCAACCACCGCCCCGGCCAGTTGCCCCCGACGGGGTCGCTGCGCTTCGGCGAACCGGCGGCCATCCCCGGCGTCGGCGTCTCGAAAGAGACCGGCGCGTGGCTCGGCGAGTACGCCGACCGCGGCGCCCGGGCGCGGCTGTCCGTCGAGGCCAGCTTACGGGACGGCGAGAGCCAGAACGTCGTCGGCCGGTTTGGCCCCGACACCGACGACGCAGTGTTGCTCCTGGCCCACTACGACGCCCACGACCTCGGGGCAGGGGCCCTGGACAACGGCTGTGGCGTCGCCGTGCTGCTGGGTGCGGTCCGGGCGCTCGCGGGCCTCGAGCTGGACTCCGAGGTCCGGGTCGCCGCCGTCGGCTGCGAGGAACTCGGCCTGCTGGGCAGCGAGGCCCTCGCAGACCGCACGGACGTCGACAGCCTGCGGGCGGTCGTGAACGTCGACGGCGCCGGCCGATTTCGCGACCTGCAGGCGCTTGCCCACGCCTCCGGGGACGTGGCTGGCGTCGTCGACTCGGTCGCACAGCGCGTCGGCCACCCCGTGGACACTGGCCTCCGCCCACACGCACACAGCGACCACTGGCCCTTTCTCCGGCAGGGAGTGCCTGCACTCCAGTTCCACAGCGAGCGCCCCGGCGACGAGGGGCACTGGGAGCGGGGCTGGACGCACACCCGCGCGGACACCCTCGACAAGGCCGACCGCCGGAGCGTCCGCGAACACGCCATGCTGGTCGCGCTAGTCGTCCGCGAGCTGACCCGCACTGACGTGTCCGTCTCCCTCGCGGACGTGCGCGAGGGACTGGCGGCGGCGGGCGCCGAGCAGGGAATGCGCACGGCCGGGCTCTGGCCCGCCGGATGGGACTAGCCGGTTCCGTTCGTGGCGGCCGCGCTCGCGTTCGCTGGTGCTGTCGTGCTCGTGCGGTTGACCCAGTCCGGTTCCCGGACGGTCGTCGACCCGACGTCCGAGACCTGTATCTCGAAGCTCGCAGTCAGGTTCTCGTACTCGGTCAACTGTCTGGAGAACCTGTACGACCAGCGGGCGTTCGTGACCAGGCCGTCCTCCCGGACCTGGACGTCTCCCCTCGTGTCCCTGATCAGCGTGGCGGGGTTGCCCTCTGTGACCAGGTAGACCGACGCGGTCTCGTTGTCAGTTTCGACGTCGACGAGCCACGACTTCTGGACGGCGAGAAACACCGCCAGAAACTGCGTGTGTTCGGTCAGGAACCGATCGTACGAGAGCGCGACGCTGCGGCGAGCGACCGAGTCGTTTCCCCGTTCGAACCGCACCGAGCCGTTCGCGTAGACGTCTGACTCCGCAATCGACGGCACGGGCGTCTGTAGCGTTCCGTAACGGGTGACGCTGGCGCTGTACCGGGTGCTGTTCGCCACCCGGATGGTCTCCGTGTAGACACCGGTCGGACGGCCGTCGACGGCCTCGCGGTACGTGATCGACAGGCTGTAGGACTCGTTCTCCAGAATCGACTCGTGGGCCCCGGTGAGGCGCCGCCGGTCGATCTCCCCCGACCGGTTGACGCCCGGCGGGAAGGACGCGAGCTCCCCCACCCCTCCCACCGGGGTCTGGGGTCCCGGGTCGGCTGTCGGGGTCACACTGGCGGATGTTGTCCCCTCTGCCTCCGTCTCAGCCGTCGTCGCCGTCGCCGTCGGGACCGCTGTCGCAGTCGGGACGTCCGCGGCTCCGCTGTCGGTGGGTCCCAGATCGACTGCCACGTCGCCCAGCTCCCCCGCCGCCGCGGCCACTCCTATCACCACCGCGAGCACCACGACCGTCGCGACGAACAGCCGGGGTCCGGTGAGCGAGGTTCCCCAGACGGCGGCGCGGATCGTTCCGGGGGACTCGTCGGCCGCAGCCGACGCCTGCGGATCCCCGTCGCTGTCGCCCGCCGGTGGTGGCGGCGACCACCCGAAGTGCGACCGGACCAACTCCCGTGCGGCCGGCCGGTCGAGTGCGTACGCGACCTGCTGCTGCAGGGCGATTGCGTCGACGACAGCGGCGTCGTCTGCCTCGTCGGCGGGGGCGACGACCGTGTCGGTCTGTGCGAGGACGTCGTCGGGGGTCTCGTCGGCGGGGTGGACGACCGCGACCCGCCGCTCCCCGTCGCCGGTGGAGGCGACGAACTGCCGGTCCCCGCGGCGGTCGACCTCCCAGCCCCGCGCCTCGTAGAGGTCCGCGACGAACGCTGCCGCAGCCTCCGGGCCGGCGTCGCGACAGAGGTCGGCGAGCGGGACGTCCGCGATCGACGGCATGGCCCGGCGTAGGGTTTCCGGCGTGATATACTGCCCGGCGTCGGTCCGCCGTCACCGGTCTGCGAGAGCGCCGGCGACGCGGGCCAGCGTCGCGTGCTCGACCCGCCGCGCCCCGAAGACCTCGCGGGCACTCGCGGCCCCCCCCGAGTCGACGGTGAACTCGAGGTCCGGGTACGTGACGTCCGCGAGGACGAGCGGGTGGGCGGGTGCCGGCGCGATCCCCTCCGGACCCGGGAGCGGCTCCTCGGCGAGCGCGCGCTCGACGCGCTCCAGCGAGTCCCCCCGGGCGACGTCGGCGACGAGCGAGACCGCACGCCGGACGAGCTGGCGTGCGAACCCGCCGGCGCGGAACGACAGAACCAGGAAGGGTCCGTCCCGCTCGACGCCTGCCGAGAGGTTCCGGACCGTCCCCTCGTCGTCGGGCGTGAGGTTGTGGAAGTCGTGTTCGCCGGCGAGCGCGTCGAGGGCGCGGGCGGCGCGGTCCGCGGCGGTGTCCGGCGCGTGCAGGAAGTAGACGTACTCCCGGGCGGTCGCGTCGTGGGTCGCGTGGAAGCCCGCGGCCGCGTCGGCGTCCGCCCACGCCCGGACGTCTGTGGGCAACTCGCTGTTCAGTGCCGCCGGCGAGAGCCACCCGGGTGCCTCGAAGGCGATTGTCTGGGCGCTCGCCGAGACGCCGGCGTCTGTCCGTCCTGCGGCCGCGTACCCCGGTGGAACGTCCCGTCCCGCCAGCACGTCGAGCGCCCGTAGCGCGTCCAGGACAGCGTCCGCGACGGTGGGCACGTCGGGCTGGCGCTGGAAGCCGTGGAAGGGGCGGCCGTCGTAGGCGATCCGGTAGGCGCGCATCACTCGACGAGCGGCGTCCCGGTCATCGCCGCGGGCCTCTCGACGCCGGCCAGCGCCAGTACCGTGGGCGCGATGTCCGCCAGCGTCCCGCCGTCGCGAACGCTGCGGCCGCCGGTCCTGTCTGTGCCTCCCTCCGGGGACAGGTAGACGAACGGGACGGGGTTGGTGGTGTGTGCGGTGTGTGGCGCCTCGGGCGTCCCCATGTCGTCGGCGTTGCCGTGGTCGGCGGTGAGCAGGACGTGTCCGCCCGCGGTTTCCACGGCAGCGACCAGCCGGCCGAGCTGTGCGTCGACGGTCTCGACAGCGGCGACTGCTGCCTCGAAGTCGCCCGTGTGACCCACCATGTCGGGGTTGGCGTAGTTCAGGACTGCGACGTCGGGGCCCTCGCTCGCTCGCGGTCCGTCGCCGCTCGCGTTTTCCGGGGCGCGCCCCGCCCCGCCCTCGATAACGGCGATGGCGGTGTCTGTCACCTCGGGCGCGCTCATCTCGGGTTTGCGGTCGTACGTCGCCACGTCGGGGCTGGGGACGATCTCGCGGCGTTCGCCCTCGAACTCCACCTCCCGGCCGCCGTTCAGGAAGTAGGTGACGTGGGCGTACTTCTCGGTCTCGGCGATCCG
>CAZUVE010000149.1:0-6787 GCA_964623735.1 uncultured Halobacteriales archaeon
CCGGGGAGATTCCGAACGTCCTCGGGATCCGGAACGCGGTGGACTTCGAGAAGGGGTGTTTCGTCGGCCAGGAGGTCGTCTCCCGCGTCGAGAACCGCGGCCGGCCCAGCCGCCGGCTGGTCGGTCTCCTCCCCGGGGCGGTTCCCGACGCCGGCGCGGCCGTCTTCGCCGGCGACGGGGCGGTCGGCGAGGTGACCCGCGCCGCCGAGAGCCCGACCCGCGAAACGCCGGTCGCGCTGGCGCTGGTCGAATTCGGGACCGAGGGGGACCTCTCGGTGCGGGTCGGCGGCGAGGAGGTCGGGGCGACGCGGACGGAGTTACCCTTCGTCGGGGGCTCGGAACAGTCGGCGCGCCTGCCTGCGTACCCCTCGTGAGATGGTGGCGTGTCCGTCCCGGCGGAACGGAGGAGGCGACGTCCGACCCCCACGCCGGTCTCGCTGTCGGCGCTGACGGGACCGGCGGGAAGACTCCGGCAGAGGCTACAACAGAGCCGCGATTATACTGGTCGACGGAGTTTCTGATAGATATTCGCCGGGTCGTGACGCGGCAAATTTTATCAACCGTTCCGTCGACCAGTATATCCCGTCGACGTACTCGCGTTCGTCGTCGTTGACGCCGTGGCCCATGCCGGGAGATCCGCTTCTCCACGTCGGCGTTCAGTTGCTCGAGAGCCGTCGCCGTCACCTCGACGCGCTCGACGGGACTGTGCGGGTCGGAGTCGCTGCACCCGAGGAAGAACGGCATCCCCTCGAGGTCGGTGCCTGCCGTCACGAGCGGCTGGCCCTGGTGTGGACCGTCCTCGCTGTCGCCGCCGGGACTCATCCGTCGGCCGACGAACGGGAGCGCAATGAGTGTCCCGCTTTACCCGGCGGCGACACCGGTGGCACCGGGAGACACGGGGACAGGCGAACAGTCAGGTACCCGGAGCTCCTACGGCGGCCAATGTCACCACGGACATCCGGGCGCCCGGCCGACGAGCGCGTGACCGATCCCTTCCGGTTCGCGTACGACGCGCCAGCCATCCGGTGTGGCCGCCACGCCGTGGCGGGACTCGCGGACGAACTCGCCGCCCGGGGGCTGGAGCGCGCGCTCGTCGTCTGTGGGCGGACCGTCGGCTCGACGCCGGCGGCAATCGACCCCGTCCGCGAGGGACTCGGCGACCGTCTCGCCGGCGTCTTCGCAGAGACGACACCGGAGAAGCGCCTCGCGACGGCCGCCGACTGTCTCGACGCGCTGGACGACCACGGCGCCGACGTTCTCGTGGCGCTGGGCGGCGGGAGTAGCCTCGACGTCGCCAGGCTGGCGAGCGTTCTCGCCGCCAGAGTGGCGGACCGGACGGACACGGCGAGCCGCGAGGAGGCCCTCACAGAGGCCGGCCGCGAACTCCAGGAGACGGGGACAATCGAGGTGCCCGCCGGGGGACTCGTTCCGGTGGTCGCGGTCCCGACGACGCTCGCCGGCGCGGACATCTCGCAGGGGGCAGGCGTCACGGCCGTGCCGGAGGGCGGGTTCGTCGACAGACCGGCGGGCGGCGGAGTCTCCGATCCGGGCCTGATGCCGGCGGCGGTCGCCGTCGACGCCGCACTGCTCGAGACGACCCCGGAGGAGGTCCTCGCCGCGTCGGCGATGAACGGGTTCGACAAGGGGATCGAGACGCTGTACGCGCAGACGGCGACGCCGGTCACGGACGCGACGGCGCTGCGGGGTCTCTCGCTGTTCCGGGAGGGGGTGCTGGCGTTCGGCAGCGGCGGGCGCGACCCGTGGGTGTTCGACGCGCTCACCCGCGGTGCGGTGCTCGTCCAGTACGGCGTCTGGCGGCCGGAGGGGACGACCCTCTCGCTGATCCACGCGTTCGGGCACGGCCTGACCCGCAGCTACGGGGTCCAGCAGGGCGCCGCCCACGCGGTGATCGCACCCCCTGCCCTCGAGTTCCTCTTCGAGCGGGTCGACGGCCGCCGGGCACTCCTCGCCGGAGCCCTCGGGGCTGGCGGCGCGGACGACCCCGCGGCCGCCGTCGTCGAGGCCGTCGCCGAGGTCCGGGACGCGCTCGGCCTCCCGTCGCGCCTCCGGGACGTCGACGGGCCCGACCGCGGGGAGTTCCCCGGGGTCGCCGAGGCGGTCCTCGCGGATCCGTTCATGACGAACGCGCCAGACAGGCTGGACGCCACCGCGGAGGACATCGAGGGCGTTCTCGACTCGGCGTGGTAGGTAGACTTTTGCTGGCGCCCCCGGCAGAGAGGGACATGCAGAGACTCCGAGCGTTCGACCTCGTGGTGTCGGTGCTCTCTGTCGCGGGCTACGCCGCCGGCGTCTGGATCGCCTCCCCCGGGCGCGCTCTCGATCACGGTGTTCATGATCGGGGTCACGCTCGCGGCCATCGGAGGGGGAGAATGATCGACGCCGTCGTCTGCCACTTCTACCGGAGGGAGTGGCTGTGAGCGGGGCCGCCGACACCGGCGAGGGAGGGGGTAGTGCCGGTACCGACGGCACTGACGGCGACGCGGGCGACCCCCCAGATCTGGACGACGCGATGGACGAACTGGGGGAACTGGAGGACATCGTCGACTCCCCGGAGGAGCGCAGGCAGGTCAGGGAAGCGATGCGGACGCTCAGGCAGGCCCGGCCCCGCACGTTCGGCCGTCTGCGCGATTCCTTCGGCCTGCGCGACGCCGGCGAGGCGCTGATCGGGAGCTTCATCTTCGGCGTCCCGATGGTCGTCGAGGAGGGAACCCTCGAGGTCGGCGCCTTCATCGCCACCAGGCCGCTGTACATCGCACTGACGGTGGTGCTCGGGCTCGCGCTCGTGCTGGGTATCCTGCGGGCCGTCGGGTTCGAGAAGGTCGAGGAGGACCTCCTCCTCGGCCTCGTCCCGTTGCGGCTGGTCGGCATCCTGGCGATTGCCTCCGTGACCGCTCTCGTCCTGATGACGGTGTGGGGGCGCGTCGACTGGGCGGCCGAACCGGCCGTCGCGGCCAGCCAGTCGCTCGTTACTGCCGTCGTCATGGCGGTCGGCGCGTCGCTCGGGGACATCCTCCCGGGAGCCTGACCGGTGTCGTCGCTCCCGGGCTCGCCGCGCCGACGGACGCGGGTGTAGAAACGTTCGCGTCCTGTATACCGGTCGGTACCGCGATGGGGTGCCACGGCGCGTTCGCCGGGGGTAACACATTTGCCCGTGGGACGGGACCAGACGCCAATGGCCGACAGCGACGACCGTGTCTACTACGTGGTCAGCGACCTCCACATCGGCGGCGACGAGCAACTCGAGGAGGTGGAGTTTCTCGACGAGTTGCTGGAGTTCCTGGCGGGACTCGAGGGGACCGACGAGAACGCCGAACTGGTGATCAACGGCGACGCGTTCGGCCTCTGGGAGTTCACCGGGATCGAGGGCGTCGGGAAGTTCGACGTCCTCGAGGAGACCTACCCCGAACTGTTCGCGCAGTTGCGCGCGACCGGCGAGACCGTCCCGATCACGCTGGTCCCGGGCAACCACGACCACGAACTGGCCGCCTACGACGAGTACGCCGACCGACTCGCCGCGTACAACGTCGACCTCGTCCGGGAGCGGTCGATCACCAGGCCAGTCGGTGACCGCGCCGTCCACTTCGAGCACGGCAACCAGCAGGACCCCAACAACCGGATCGAGGACTGGGGCAACCCCCACGCGACGCCGCTGGGCTACTACTACAACACGCACGTGACCAGCCGGGCCGGAAAGCTGTCCAACAGGGGCCGGTACAACTGGCTGAAAGACGTCCAGGCGGTCACACCGACCGAGCGGATGCCGGTCTGGCTCCTCTCGAAGTACTTCTACCGCGAGATGAACCCCCTCCTCCGGTACGCGCTCGTCCCGTTCCTGTTGCTGTTCAACGTCAGCGCGCTCTTTGCGGTCCTCGGCGGTCTGGACCTCGCAGGGGTCTGGTCGGCGCCGGTCGACGCCACCAGGGCCTTCCTCGAGCAGTTCGGCCTGGCTGGAACGGCCGTCTGGACGTTCCTCGCGGCCAACGCGGCCGTCGCAGCGCTGCTGTTGCTCGTCGGCGTCCCGCTGTACTTCCTCAGGCGTGACATCAGGAAGACGATCGACCGCTTCGGCCCCTTCGAGACCGCCCTCACCGTCGACGCCGGGGCACCCTACGAGGAGGCGGCCCGCGAGGTCTTCGCCGACCGGCCCGAGGTGGCGGTCTTCTGTTACGGTCACACCCACCGGCCCGGGATCAGCGAGGTCGACGGCGGACTGCTCGTCAACACCGGCACGTGGCTGAAGCAACTCCACCGCCGCGACGGCGTCATCGGAGTCCTGCCGCCGGTCTTCTACCCCTCCTACCAGCTGTGTGTGGTCCGGATCACGGCCGCGGACGGGGGCGTGGGCGTGGCTGTCGAGTACGAGGGAGTCGAGAAACCGAGCCCGGGTACGGAGGAACTCACCCTCACAGAGCGCCTCCTGACCGTGGGGCGGAAACCGGACCCCGCGCTCCCGTCGCGGACGGTCGTCGGCGACGAGCGGGAACGAGAGAACAGGGACCGCCGGGAGGCGTAGCCGGGCGCCCAGTACTGGCGGTCTTGGTGGCCTGGAGCCGGCAGTGTTACATCATGCCGCCCATGCCGCCGCCCATGCCGCCCATGCCGCCGCCGGGACCGCCGGGTGCGCCGCCCTCGTCGCCGTCGCCGGACGTCGAGAGGTCGCCGGCCGAGATGATGTCGTCGATCTTGAGCACGAGGTTTGCGGCCTCGGTGGCGGAGGACATGGCCTGGCGCTTGACGTGGGCGGGTTCGACGACGCCGGCCTCGTAGGTGTCCTCGACCTCGCCGGTGAAGACGTTCAGTCCGGCTCGCTGGTCGCCCTCCTCGTGTGCGGCGCGGAGGTCGACGAGCGCGTCGATACTGTCGAGGCCGGCGTTGCCCGCGAGCACGCGCGGGACGAGCTCGATCGAGTCGGCGAAGGCCTCGACGGCGAGTTGTTCGCGGCCGCTGACGCTGTCGGCGTAGTCGCGCAGCCGGCGGGCGAGTTCGACCTCGGGGGCGCCCCCGCCCGGCAGGACCTGCCCGGAGATGATGGTGTCGGTGACGACGTCGAGCGCGTCCTCGACACCGCGCTCGAGTTCGTCGACGACGTGTTCGGTCGAGCCCCGCAGCAGGAGCGTCACGCCGTGGGTGACATCGCCGGTCCCCTCGATGTAGAAGAGGCCCGCGTCCTCGTCGCGGCGGATGGCGGCACTGCCGAGGTCCTCGGCCGTCACGGAGTCGAGATCAGAGACGGTGCCGGCGTCGACGACCTCGGTGAGGAACTCCAGGTCGGACTTCTTGGCCCGGCGGACCGCGAGGATCCCCTCCTTGGCGAGGTAGTGCTGGACCATGTCGTCGATGCCCTTCTGACAGAGCACGACGTCCGCGCCGACGTCGACGATGTCGTCGACCATCCCGCGGAGCTGTTTTTCCTCCTTGTCGAGAAACGTCTGGAGCTGGCTGGGGTCGGTGACGCTGACCTGCGTGTCGGCCTCGGCCTCGTCGAGTTCCAGCGGCGTGTCCAGCAGGAGGACGTCGGCGTCCTCGAAGTCGGTCGGCATATTCTCGTGGACGGGGTCCTTGTCGACGACACCGCCCTCGAGGAGTTCCGAGTCGCCGGCCGAGCGGCCGGTCTGTGTCTCGACGTCGACAAAGGCGAGGTCGACCACCACGGAGCCGTCGTCGGCCTCGACGGTCACTGCCCGTGCGGCGTCGACCGCCAGCCCCGCGAGGACGTCCTTGTGCTGTTCGGCGCCCTTGCCGGTCATCGACGTCTCGGCGACCTTCCGGAGGGTCTCCTCGTCGTCGCGGTCGACGTCGATGGCGATCTCGCCGACCTCCTCGCGGGCCTGCTCGGAGGCCATGTCGAACCCGCGCATGATCGCAGTCGGGTGGATGTCCTGGTCGAGCAACTCCTCGCCGTTTTTCAGGAGTTCGCCCGCGGTTGCCACCGCCGTGGTGGTGCCGTCGCCGGCCTCGTCCTCCTGTGTCTCGGCCACCTCGACGACCATCTCGGCGGTCGGGTTGTCGATGTCCATCTCGTCGAGGATCGTGACGCCGTCGTTCGTGACGGTAATGTCGCCCAGGGAACTGACGAGCATCTTGTCCATCCCCTTGGGGCCGAGTGTCGACCGTACCGACTCGGCGACAGCGCGCGCGGCCGCGATGTTGTGCTCCTGCGCGCTCTTGTCCTTCATTCGCTGGGCGTCGTCGCCCAGAATGATCATGGGCTGGCCCTGCATCTGCTGGCTCATAGTCAAGTCGAACTTTGTATGTGGTTCTATATAAATTGTGGTGATTGCGACCGACGGCCGTCGGGACGTGGCGGTATACGGGAGCCGAGCAACCGCTCGAAGGGAGGCGAACGCGGCTGGATTCGTGGTACCGAGTACCACGGTAGCCGCCGGGGAGACGTCGGGTTTTATACCGACAGACGTGAGCCCCGATACTGATTGGTGTGAGTCACTGCCGGATCGACCGCACGCGGTCGTGTCGTACGTCCGATGCCGCCCCGCACGGCTCCCGGACGGCGGGGGCGCCGGGAGACCGGGGTGTTTTTGCCTGCCAGCGGCGTACCGGCCGGGCATGCAGGTACTCACGCTGGGGCCGGCAGGGACGTACTCCCACCGGGCGGCGGGCGCCGTCGTCGACGACGGGGAGATCGCGTTCACCGAGTCGGTGACCGAGATCGTCGAGTCGGTCGCCGCCGGCAGCCACGAGCGCGGTGTCGTCCCCGTCGAGAACAGCATCGAGGGCAGCGTCACCGAGTCGCTGGACGCCTTCGCCG